>JAINDL010000211.1 GCA_019931245.1 Bryobacteraceae bacterium CoA2 C42 | reverse complement strand
GGGGGCGGGGGCGGGGGCGGGACTGCCGGAGCCGCCGGGTTGCTGAGAGCTCAGGCGGGCGTCGTCTTTCTTGTCGAGAGCGGACTCGCCGGTCAGCACCTGACCGCCGACGTCATTCACGCCGGTGGCCACGCCCACGGGCAGCGGGATCGAGGCCGGGAGGGTGGGCCGCATCGACTCCATGGACGGGGTGCCGCTCTTGGCGGCGGCGATCGTATCGGGGCTCTTGCTGAAAACGCCCCAGAAGTTGTGCATCATGCCGGGTTTGGTGCGGTTTTCGTCCTCGTACTTCATGCGGGCGACGGCGACGGGATCGGCTTCGGGAACCTGCATCTCCATCTCTTTCAGCTTGTCGACGGCCTGTTTGGCGAGGGGGGAGAGCGGGTAGTCCCGCACGAGGCGCTGGTAGGCCTGGCCGGCCTTGACTTTGAAGCGGGGGCCCATTTTGGAGTAGCTGTCGGCAAGCAGCCACAGGTCCATGTCGGCCTTCGAGTAGAGCGGCCACTGGTCGACCACGTTTTGCAGACGGTTGCTGGCGGCCGGGTTCGAGCCTTTGGAGTTGTAGAACGAGCCGACGCGGAACTCTTTCTCGGCCAGGATCTCCTGAATGTTGCGGAGCAACTGCTGCGTTTGGGGGGCGAACTTCGAGTTGGGGAACTGGGTGAGCAGGGTCCGGCACTCCTCTTCCGATTTGTAGGTGTGGCGGTCGTCGCGGTCCGGCTTCTCCATCTGCTTGTAGTGGATCATGCAGACCTTCTGCTGAGCCTCGGCGGCCTCCTCCATGGTGGGGTAGAAGAGAATGAAGTCCTTGTATTCGGCTTCGGCCTGGGCCATGCCGTTCGAACCGCCTTCGCGCATCCAGCTATCGGCGATGGCGAGTTTCGCCTTGGCCAGATACTCGGAGGTGTCGTAGGTGTTCATCAGGGTGTTGAGGGTAATGCGGGCCACTTCGTAGCGGCCACGCTCGATGTCCCTCACCGCCTTGTCGAACAGGACCTTATCCGGCTGCTGGGTATCTTTCGAAATCGGGTTCTCGTACTTCTTCTTCCGGAAGCAGCTCGAGAGCGAGGGAATCGCCAGGGCTGTCACCATCAGAACCGCTATCGTTTTGCGCGAAAGAAACATAATTCCAAATCTCACTTGCTTAGACTCTTGCCTAGACTAGGGATCCGACGCTCGCGGCCTGCCGCAGCGAGCGAACGGCGGCGCCGGAATCCGGCGCTCCAAACACACTGGAGCCCGCGACGAGCCAGTCGGCGCCGGCGCGGGCAATGGCGGCCGCGTTTTCGAGAACCACGCCGCCATCAATTTCGATTTTGAAGCCCAGGCCCTGCCGGACCCGGCGCTCGGCCAACTGTTCGATTTTCCGGAGCGAACCGGGCAGGAAGCGCTGCCCGCCGAAGCCCGGGTTGACGCTCATGATGAGCACGAAGTCGACGAAGTCGAGCACCTCGTCCAACGTCGCCACGGGGGTGGCGGGATTGAGCACAACCCCGGCCAGCGCGCCTTCGGCCTGAATCAGGCGCAGGGTGCGGTCGAGATGGGGACAGGCTTCCTGGTGCACCGAGACGCTGTCGGCGCCGGCTTCGATGAAGACGGGGGCGAAGCGGTCGGCGTCGGTAATCATGAGATGGACGTCGAGGTGCGCTTTGGTGATCTTGCGCAGGGATTTGACGACCGGGGGCCCCATTGTCAGATTCGGGACAAAATGCCCGTCCATCACGTCGACGTGCAGCATCGACACGCCCGCCTGTTCGACGCGCGCGATCTCCTCACCCAGCCGGGCAAAGTCCGCAGCTAGTAAAGATGGCAGAATCTCGACCATGGGAACGCAGTTTTCATGCTATCACGGCATGCCAGAAGCCGTCCCCGGGTTCCTGGCCGGGCAGGCGGTACCCGGCCTCGAGGACACGCCCGGGGCAGACGGCGGCGACCACCGCCTCGTTCTCCTCCTTTTCAAGGGAACAGGTGGAGTAGACCAGACGGCCGCCCGGGGCGAGAACGCCCAGGGCGTGGCGCAAAATGGCACGTTGGCGGGCGGCGAGGTCGTCGAGATCGGCGGGGGTAATTCGCCATTTGATCTCCGGATTTCTCCCCAGCGTGCCGGTGCCGCTGCAGGGAGCGTCGACCAGAATCCGGTCAAAAGTTTTTACAAACGGCAACGGGGTGGTGGCGTCGAGGACAACGCGATCGGCGGCCTCCACCTGCCGCAGGCGGTGCCCGTAGCGGTCGGCGGCGACCACGCGGCCGCCGGCGGCAACCAGTTGGCGGGTCTTGTTGCCGGGCGCGGCGCACAGGTCGAGGACGGACATGCCGGGCGCGACGCCGAGCAGAGGCACAATGGCGGCGGCGCCCGGGTCCTGCCCCGGAGCGGCGGGCGGGGCGAGGAAGGCCCGCGCGATGCCGGCGGCCTTTTCAGGACCGAAGGCGGACTGCCAGCGGGCCAGCAGCCAAGCGGGTACGGCGAGGGCGACCTCGGGCGAGGGCCAGGCGACCGGGTCGCGGTTCACTTTACGGAGGACGGCGTTGACGAAGCCCATCGCGGAGCGTTTGCGGGCGCGGCGGACGAGATCGACGGCGGCCGAGACGGCGGCGTGGGGGGGAATCCGGTCGAGATAGCGGAGCTGATAGATGCCCAGGCGGAGGGCAAGGCGAACTTCGGGGTCGAGCTTGCCGGATTTTCCGGAGTAGAGACGGATGAGATGGTCGAGTTGGGCCTGGACGCGCAGGGGGCCGAGCACGAGTTCCCAGGCGAGGTCGGCGTCGCGCGGATCAAGACCGGCGACGGCGCCCCGGAGGACCTCCTCGGCCCAGGCGCCTTTCTCGACGCGGAGTGCGGCGTCGAAGGCGATCTCGCGGGCGGTCATTATTGCGCGGTCACGGCTGCGTAGTGCGATTCGACGTAGTGGTTCAACATCGTGATGAACTCGGCGACGATGTGATCGCCGCGCAAAGTCCGGACGAGTTTGCCGTCCACATAGACGGGCGCCACGGGCTCTTCGAACGTCCCGGGCAGGGAGATGCCGATGTTGGCGTGTTTCGATTCGCCGGGACCGTTGACAATGCAGCCCATGACGGCGACCTTCATCTCTTCGACACCGGGATAGGTGCCGCCCCAGACCGGCATCTGCTCGCGCAGGTAGGTCTGAATCTGGTCCGCCATGTCCTGGAAGAAGGTGGAGGTGGTGCGTCCGCAGCCGGGGCAGGCGGTGACCTGCGGGGTGAAACTGCGGAGTTCGAGGGCCTGGAGGATCTGCTGGCAGACGAGCACCTCTTCGGTGCGGTCACCGTTCGGCAGGGGGGTGAGGCTGGCGCGGATGGTGTCGCCGATGCCCTCCTGCAGGAGAACGGAGAGGGCCGCGGTGGTGGCGACAATGCCCTTCGAACCGAGGCCGGCCTCGGTGAGGCCAAGGTGCAGGGCGTAGTCGCACTGCGCGGCGAGCATGCGGTTGACGGCGATCAGGTCCTGCACGCCGCTGACTTTGGCGCTGAGCAGAATCTGGTTGCGCCGCAGGCCGTAGCGTTCGGCCGCCGCGGCCGCTTCGAGCGCGCTGACGACCATGGCGTTCATGGTGACCTGCTTGGCGTCGAGCGGTTCGGGCAGTTTGGCGTTCTCATCCATCATGCGGGTGAGCAGCGCGCCATCGAGCGACCCCCAGTTGACGCCGATGCGGACCGGCTTCTGGTGTTCAACGGCGACTTCGATCATCGCCCGGAAGTTATCGTCGTGCTTTTTGCCGATGTTGACGTTGCCGGGGTTGATCCGGTACTTGGCCAGGGCGCGAGCGCACTCCGGATGTTTTTTGAGCAGCAGGTGGCCGTTGTAGTGGAAGGCGCCGACGATGGGGACGCGGCAGTCATAAAGCATCAGCGTGTCGACGATCTTCGGGACGGCGCGGGCGGCCTCTTCCGTATTCACGGTGACGCGGACGATCTCTGAGCCGGCCTTGGCCAGGGCCAGCACCTGACCGGCGGTGGCCGTCACGTCCGCCGTATCGGTGTTCGTCATCGACTGCACCACGATGGGGTTATCGCCCCCGACCATCACCCCGCCGACATTCACCGGCACCGACTTTCGACGCACAATCACAGACATACCGCCTAATTGTACCAACCGGGCGGGGACGGCTCCGTATCATCGCCATAAGTTTTTTCGATTGGATCGTCAGGCGGGCGTCCGTTACCGTAAGGAGAGTAAAGGCGCGGTCTCCGGGTTTGAGAGTAGGCCAAAGGTTGATGAAGTGACAAGGACGGAATGTCTCCCCGAATCCTGCTTTATGGTTTACCTCCCGAACTCTCCCGCGAACTGCGCGATGTCCTGATCAGCACCCATTACGTCCCGGAAATTGACGATGAGATGCGCACGGGAATGATGGGCTGGCCCGAGGTCGATCTCGTTTTTTGCCCGGCCGGACTGGCGGCTCTCGGAAAAGTTCTGGCGGCGACTGCGCCGCACCGGCCCGGGCTGCGGGTCATCGCCACGAGCCGGCTGCCGGAAACGGGCGAATGGCTCGACGCGCTGGAGGCGGGCGCGGCCGACTACTGTGCCGCTCCCTTTGAGGCGACCCAACTGCGCTGGCTGCTCACGGCGCAACTGGCGAAACGGAAGCCGGTCGCGGCCTGAAGCCGCAACGCGGCGGCAACTCGGAACGCCCGCCGGGCATCAAACAGCTATACTCAGACAGGAAGCTTTTTTGGTCCAGCGTATGTCTTTGCGTCATTTTTTTCGTCTTGTCACGCACACTCAACTTCTGCCCGTGCTCGAAAGCGGGGAGGAGACCCTCGTTGGCGGTCAGGCCGTCATGGAAGGGGTGATGATGCGGGCGCCGCACAGCTATTGCGTGGCGGTTCGCCGGTCGAACGGAGAGATCGCCACCGAACAGGCGCCGCTGCCGCGGGTGAGCGAGAAGTACGCCATCTTTAAGCTCCCGATTCTGCGGGGCGTCGGAACGCTGGGCCAGGCGATGACGCTGGGGGTGAAGGCGCTGCGGTTTTCCACCAACATCGCCATGGAGGAAGAGAACGCGGCCAAGGGGAAGCCGGAGGCTTCCTCCGAGGTGCCAGGCTGGATGATGACGCTGAATCTGATCTTCTCGATCGGGTTCTTTATTGTGATGTACAAAGTCCTGCCGGCGTTCGCCACGGGGCAATTGACGAACTATTTCCCGGTGCTGCAACAGGGCGCGCTGTTCAGCCTCGTCGACGGGGTGATTCGTCTCTGTATCTTCCTCGCGTTTCTTTACGGCATTTCGCGCTACAAGGACATTCACCGGGTGTTTGAGTACCATGGGGCCGAGCACAAGGTCGTTTACAATTTTGAGTCCGGCCGGCCGGTAACGGTCCCGAACGCGCAGAGTTTCACGACGCTGCATCCCCGGTGCGGCACGAGCTTTCTGTTGGTGGTGATGCTCATCTCGATGGCGACCTACATGGCGGTGGATCCTTTGTTGGGCTTGAACACGGTGCCCGCCAAAATCGCTTCGCGGGTGGTGCTGATTCCGGTGATCGCGGGCCTGAGTTACGAACTGATCCGGTTTGCCGCCCGCCGGCGCGGGTCGCTGCTCGCGGCCATGACCATCCCCGGCCTGTGGCTCCAGAAGATTACGACACAACCTCCCTCCGACGACCAGACGGCCATTGCGATTCACGCCCTCGAAGGCGCCATGGAACTCGAAAAGAAGCAGGGCGGACAGCTGGTTATCGCTTAACATGCAATACGCCGACAAGTTAGACGCGCTCGAAATGCGCTTTGAAGAGTTGAGCCGGGCCATGGCGGACCCGGATGTGATTAACGATCCGGAGTCTTACCGGAAGACCGCCAAGGCGCATCGCGACATGGAAGAGGTGGTGAACAAGTATCGCGAGTGGAAGCAGGCCAACGACGCGTTGTCGCAGGCCAAGGGCATGTCGCAGGATGCCGATCCGGAGATGCGCGAGATGGCGCTTGCCGAGATCGCCGACCTCGAACCGGCCATGGCCAGGCTCGAAGAGGAGCTGATGATCTTCCTGCTGCCGAAGGACCCGAACGATGACAAGAACATCGTCCTCGAAATCCGGGCCGGCACGGGCGGCGACGAGGCGACGCTGTTTGCGGCCGAACTGTGGCGCATGTACACCCGGTACTTTGAAACGCAGCGATGGAAGGTGGAGATCACCGACCTGAGCGACTCGTCGGTGGGCGGGATTAAAGAAGTGATTGCGCTCATCACCGGCGAGAAGGTTTACAGCAAGTTGAAGTACGAGTCGGGCGTCCACCGGGTGCAGCGCGTGCCGCAGACCGAGACGCAGGGGCGGGTGCACACCTCGGCCGTCACGGTGGCGGTGCTGCCGGAGGCCGAGGACGTGGACATCCACATTGAAGCCAAGGATATCCGGGTGGATACCTTCTGCTCGTCCGGCCCGGGCGGACAGAGCGTGAACACGACCTATTCGGCCATCCGCATCACGCATCTGGCCAGCGGCGTTGTCGTCAGCTGCCAGGACGAAAAGTCGCAGATCAAAAATCGCGATAAGGCGATGCGGGTGCTGCGGTCGCGGCTCTACGAGTTGGAACTCGAAAAGCAGCAGGCCGCCATTGGCGCCGAGCGAAAGAAGATGGTGGGGTCGGGCGACCGCAGCGAGAAGATCCGCACCTATAACTTCCCGCAGAACCGCGTGACCGATCACCGGATTGGCCTTACCCTGCATCAGCTCGATCTGGTGATGGAGGGGCGCATCGAGGCCATTATCGACGGACTCGTCACCTACTACCAGGCCGAGAAGTTGAAGGAACAGGCCGGGGATGGCCAGCGAGCCGCCTAGTCTGACCGTCGGAGAGGCCTTACGGCAAGCGATCCGTTTTCTCAGCGAGCACGGCGTGGAAAGTCCGCGGCTGACGGCCGAGGTGCTGCTCAGCCGGGCGCTCGGCCGGGAGCGGGTCTTTCTGTACGCCCATCCGGAAGCCCCGCTGCCGGAGTTGGCGTGGATCCACTTCGGCCGCTGGCTGCACCAACGCATGCAGGGCAAGCCGCTGCAGTACATCACCCGGGAGCAGGAGTTCTACGGCCGGCGGTTCGCCGTTGGCCCCGGGGTGCTGATTCCCCGCCCCGAGACCGAACTGATCGTCGAACTCGCTTTGCGAAACGAAGCCACCACGGTGCTCGATATCGGCACGGGTTCGGGGGTTCTGGCCATCACGCTGGCTCTTGAATGGGAGCGGCCGACGGTGGCGACCGACCTTTCCGCCGAGGCGCTGGGGATAGCCCGGGCCAATGCGGAGGCGCTGGGGGCGCCGGTGCATCTGGTACAGGCCGACCTGGCCGCCGCCTTCGCCGGCCACTCCTTCGGGGCGATCGTGACCAATCCCCCCTACGTCCCGGCCGGCGATGCGCCGGGCCTGCAGCGGGAGGTGCGCGACTGGGAGCCGGCCACCGCGCTCTTCAGCGGCCCGGACGGCCTCGACCACTACCGCCGCCTCGAACCGCTCTGCCGGCGTCTGCTCCGCCCCGGCGGCTGGCTGCTGGGCGAGTTTGGCTACGGGCAGGCGGCCGCCATCGCCGAGCTGTTCAAAGGTTGGCGGGCCGTCGAACTTCACGCCGACCTCGCCGGAACGCCCCGCGTGCTGGCCGCGCGCACTTGACTCTCCCCCCGCAAACATGAAATAACCTTTTCTAATCATGCGACGCCGTGAACTCTTTCAAGGCGCGGCCCTGGCCGCCGCCGCTCATCTCCCCGCCTCCGCCGCCAAATCGAAAAGCCAAGGCAAACCGGTTCTGATGAAGGCCGGCCATCAGCACGCCGACGACCCGGAAACGCTAAACGCCCTCGCCGCGTTCGGCGTCAACAATATCTGCTCCGGCCTGCCCTCCCGCAAGCTCGACGAGAAATGGAGCGTCGATAGCCTCAAGGCCCTCCGCGACCGCGTCAGCAAGCATGGCATCACCCTCGACATGGTGCCGCTGCCGCTCAGTTCGGCCTACATCACCCGCGCCGAGTACCCGGCCATCATGATGGGCAAGTCGCCGGACCGCGACCGCGCCATCGACGAAGTCTGCCAGATGATCAAGAACGTGAAGGAAGCCGGCATCCCCGCCGTCAAGTACAACATGTCGATCCTTGGCGTCGTCTCCACCGAACCGACCAAGGGCCGCGGCGGAGCCATTCAGCGCAGCTTCAAGTACGCCGGCGCCAAGCAGGACCCGCCGCTGACCGAAGCCGGCGCCGTTTCCGAAGACATCTACTGGGAGCGGATCACCTACTTCCTCGACCGCGTCGTCCCCGTCGCCAACGAGTACAAGATCCGCATCGCCTGCCACCCGCACGACCCGGCCATGCCCAAGAACAAGGGCTGGCGCGGCTGCGAAACCGTACTCAGCCCCGAGGGCCTCAAGAAGTTCGTCTCCATCCGCGAGAGCCCCTACCACGGCCTCAACTTCTGCCAGGGCACGATCAGCGAAGGCCTCGTCGACCCGAACAAGCAGATCCACGACTACATCCGCTACTTCGGCACCCGCAAGAAGATCTTCAACGTCCACTTCCGCAACATCGAAGGCGGCTACCTGGACTTCAAAGAGACCTTCCCCGACAACGGCTCGGTGAACATGCTCGAAGCGCTGCGGACCTACAAGGAAGTGGGCTACGACGGCATGGTGATGCCCGATCACGTACCCCGCGTCGAAGGCGACCCGGGCGGCAAGAAGAGCTTCGCCTTCTGCTTCGGCTACATCCAGGCCGGCCTTCAGATGCTCAAGATGGAAGGCTGAGGTTTCCCCGCCCCCGGGCGGTAATGACCTGCGACAATATGGGGGAGTTGGCTTCGTTTCGCGAAGTCCCCCCCGTTTTCTTTTTACAAAGCCTAATGGATCTGAAAGCACTTCCTACCCCCGTCCTCCTGCACATTGCGAAACTGCTCGAGATTTCGCTGCAAAGCCTGGTGGCCACCATCGCCCTGTTTGACGAAGGCGGCACCGTTCCCTTCATCGCCCGCTACCGCAAGGAAGCCACGGGCAATCTGGATGAGGTGAAGATCCTCGCCATCCAGGAGAAACTCGAATACTTCCGGGAACTCGAAGACCGCCGCGCCACCGTGCTCGCCTCAATTGCCGAGCAGGGCAAGCTGACCCCGGAGCTCCAGGCCAAAATCGAAAAGACGCTCGATAAATCCGAACTCGAAGACCTCTACCTGCCCTACAAGCCCAAGCGCAAGACCAAAGCCAGCGTCGCCCGCGAGAAGGGCTTCGAGCCGCTGGCGCTCTACCTGTGGGAGCAGGTACCCAACGGCCAGCCGCTCGCCGCCTACGCCGCCACCTTCGGCGATCCGCAGGAGGCGCTCGAAGGCGCCCGCCATATCATCTCCGAAATGGTGGCCGAAAACGCCGACTTCCGGAAGGCCGTACGCGCCATGATGGCCGAAAAAGGCATCGTGGTGTCAAAGGCCATCGAGGGCGTGCCCGACCCGGAAGGCAAGTTCCAGATGTACGCCGATTTCTCCGAGCCGGTGGCCAAAATCCCATCGCACCGCATGCTGGCCATCCGCCGGGGCGCGAAAGAAGGCATCCTGCACTTCGAGATTGAACTGAACCGCGACGAGGTCTGCGCCTGGCTCCGGGCCAAGGTGTGCCGCGAGCCCGGCGAGTGGCAGCCGCATCTGCACGACGCCATCGAAGACGGCTACGACCGGCTGCTCAACCCGTCGATTCAGACCGAAATCCGCCTCGACCTCAAAGACCGCTCCGATGAGGAGGCCATCAAGGTCTTCCGCGAAAACCTTGAAAATCTGCTGCTCTCGCCGCCGGCGGGCGCACTGACGGTGATCGGCGTCGACCCCGGCATCCGCACCGGCTGCAAATTGGCGGTGGTGGATGACACCGGCAAGCTGCTCGAGCATACGGTAATCTATCCGCTCGAGCCGAAAAACGACGTCGCCGGATCGATCCGGACGCTGTCGCGGCTGATTCAGCAGCACAAGGTCCAGGCCTTTGCCATCGGCAACGGGACCGGGTCGCGCGAGGTGGCCGACGTGATCAAGCAGGCCAATCTGGGGCCGTTCTCCGTGGTCGTTTCTGAAGCGGGCGCATCGGTCTATTCCGCTTCGGACGTGGCGCGGCAGGAGTTTCCGGATCTGGACCTGACGGTCCGCGGCGCCATCTCGATCGCCCGGCGGTTGCAGGACCCGCTGGCCGAACTCGTCAAAGTGGACCCGAAGTCGATTGGCGTCGGGCAGTATCAGCACGATGTCGATCAGCGGCGCTTGAAGCAGGGGCTCGAGCAGACGGTGGAAAGCTGCGTAAACCGCGTGGGCGTGGATTTGAACACGGCCTCAGCGCCGCTGCTCAAGCAGGTGGCGGGATTGAGTGAGCGGGTGGCGCAAAAGATCGTTGAGTTCCGCAACGAGAACGGCCGGTTCAAGAGCCGGGTGCAACTGTTGGCGGTCTCCGGCTTCGGGCCGAAGACGTTTGAGCAGGCGGCCGGCTTCCTGCGGATCCGCAACGGGGAAAACCCGCTCGACATGACGGCGGTGCATCCGGAGTCGTACCCGGTGGTGGAGGCGATTGCGGCCTCCCTGCAGGTGTCGGTGCCGGAGCTGATCGCCAAGCCGGATCTGGTCGAGAAGGTGAAGATCGAAGGCTTCAAGACCGAGAAGGTGGGCCTCTACACGCTCAACGATATTCGCGAAGAGCTGCGAAAGCCGGGGCGCGACCCGCGCGAGAAGTTTGTCGTGCCCAAGTTCCGGGATGACGTCAAGGAGATGAAGGACGTCTCGGCGGGCATGGTGCTCGAAGGGGTGGTCACCAACGTCACCAAGTTCGGCGCGTTTGTCGATATTGGCGTGCATCAGGACGGCCTCGTGCACGTGAGCGAGATCAGCCACCGCTACATCACCGATCCGGCCGAGGCGCTCAAGGCCGGGCAGATTGTGAAGGTGTCGGTGCTGGCCGTGGACCTGAAGACGAAGCGGATTGCGCTGTCGATCAAGGCGCTCGAGCCGAAGCCGGCCGGGGGCGGGCGGCCGCAGCCCCGGCAGCAGCAGGCGCCGCAGCCGTCGATGCAGGATAAGCTAGCCGCGCTCTCCGGGAAGTTCCGCACCCGGTAGCGGCGGAAGTTGCGAGAAGTGTCTTCGCCCGTGGGCTGCCATGGCCAGCAGCGCGCAGCCCAGGGGCGGCTTGAGCAAGGAGTTGGCGGGCGAGACGACCTTGACGCGTTCGAGGTCGTAATCGGCCGCGCGGTGGATCCGTTCGATGAGCGCATCGTGAGCGGCGAGGAATCCGGCCAGGGTGGCGTCCACGTCCGGGTTCTCGGCGGGGGCGAAGGCCTTGGGCGCCCGGAGGCGCTGGCGGATGGGAGGTTCGAGGGTGCGCAGAAACAAGCGCCAGACCCAGCCATAATTCGGCTCCCCGGGCGGTGACGCGGTTTTTTCAGCTCGGGCGAGGGCGGCGTCGATGGCCGGCAGATACTGCTCGACGGTCCGGCGCAGGTGATCGAGAATCTCGACCGGGCTCCAGGACTCCGGCGCCGGCCGGGCGCCCATCTGCGCCCTGGTCAAGCGGTCGGCCAGCGTCCGGGCGCGGGCTTTCAGCGTCTCAATCTGCCGGCGGTAGTCTTCGAGCACGGGAGGCAGGGGACCGTTGGTCACACGGACTCCTGATGTTTTTCGGCGCCGCGCTCCATGAACTCGATCTCCCAGAGCAGCCCTGCCGCGGACATACGCGCTTCAAAGATCAGGCGGAAGGTGCCGTAGGCGAGAAAACAGGCGCCGCCAAGGCCCATGGTGATGGGCATCCAGCTGAGGCGCTTAACAAAGACCGAGGCGATGCCGATGGAGACGCTGGTGCCCACGAACATCGCCGCCGCCAGATAGAGCACCTGCATCACCTGAATCAGCAGGCGGGCGCGGCGGCCGAGGATCTCCACCTGGCCGAGCAGCATCTGCTTGCGGTCCGGGGTGATCCGGACTTCGTGGGCGGGATCGAAGTCGTTGTCGAGCAACTCGGAGATCTTGCGGATCCGGTCGATGCAGCGGCCGAGGCGGGTAGAGGTAGAGAGGATGAACGTACCGGTGGCGGACAGCAGCAGGGCCGGCGTAATCATCGACGTGAGTACGGCCAGCCCCGCGGATAGAGTAAAGAACTCCGGATTATTGAAAATCGGAGGAAGCGGGAACACCCTTTCAGATTAGTCGTTCTTCTTGTCGATCCGCATCCGCTGCAGGATCACCGGCCCGTTGCTGCCTGCGGCGGTGAGGGCGAAGTCAGGCGGCAATTGAAACAGGTGCGGTGACGGTTCGCCTTTGCGAAGGCTGGTGAGCCGGTAGGTGGTCTCGCCGGCGCGAGGGTCTTTCCGGGTCGACAGAACGACGGTTTTCAACTCGGCCGAAAACCACCGTTCGCTCACGGTAACGAGCGGGAGATCGTTACCTACGGCGCCGGCCGGCACGGTCACCGTCGTCCGGGTCCCCTCGGCCTCGGTGCCCTCGATCATGCGCTTGCCGAGCGGTTCGGTTTTTGTGGCGAACGGAGCCGGATCGCCGGCCGCGCCCTCGGTGCGGACGAACTTGATGACGTCGGGTGGGGGGCCACCCGGGGGGGCGCCATGGTGGACAAAAACAGGACATTCTGACCGGCCGGCGGCGTGGGCAGATCGGGCATCGTGATCTTGCGCGCGGTCTTTTTCTGGTTTTCGAGGATCAGATCAACCTTGGCGACCGGATCGTGAATGAACGTCACCGGGCCCATCTCGCGCCGGGTGCGCCCCTCAGCGTCGCGCGCATAGACCTCGCTGCGCTTGGAGGCGATGCGGTTGCCATCGGCCAACTGCTGCATGCTTTCGGTCACAAACTCCCCCGAAAACGGCGCACCCTTGACGACCGTCATCTCAATAGAGACCTCCGAGCCCATGCTCAGCGCCATGGGTCCCACTGGCCCGGCCGTGCCGACCTCGAAACGTTCGACGCGCACGCCGACCGGCGGCGGGGGAGCCGCCGGCTGACCGTAGCCGAGCGCTCCGGCGAGCAATCCCATTCCCAAGAGCTTATTCTTCATATCTTCTCTCCTCACGAATTATTGCACCGGGGCGGCCGGACGAATCGCCCGCACCGTGCGATCTTCTCCCAACAATAACTCCACCTGGGCCGGTTCGGTCCAGGATCCGCTATCGATCGGCACGCCGCAGCCCACCAGGGCCGCGCGTGGCACGACGGCACGCACGATGCTCGCCCGCTCGAGGGGCTCCACCGCCTGCCAGGCCCCGACGGGGACGAACGGCTGCGGGGCGGGGCGGCGCCGGGCGCGGCGAGCCGGGGCGGGTTTCCCTTCAGCAGCGCACAGGCCGCGTAGGCACGGCACCGACGGGCGAGGAACGCGCCCCTCCTGCCGGGCCGAAGCGAGTCCGTTGTGCGCGTGTTC
>JAINDL010000033.1 GCA_019931245.1 Bryobacteraceae bacterium CoA2 C42 | reverse complement strand
GCCCACTACGTATTCCAGTCCCCTATCCAGCCCCGATGTTTGGCAAGGCTTGGCGGAACCTGGTGTCGTTGCCGTAAGCGGCGTCAGCTACCACGGGTGCGCGGGGAACTCCCTGGGCGATGGCTCGTTGTATCTGCTCGGCGGCGATGAGCGGTTTGGTGCGGAAGACGACCTCGTCCGGTACCCCGACCTTCCGCCGGCGCTCCGGGTCCTCGCTCCAGGTTTCCGGCAGGTAGAGAAGGTACTATCGATTCCGGGACGCCGCGACTGGCGCGTTAGGACCAAATCATCGTTGGACCGTCACGCGAAAGCGGGAAGTAAAGGCAGACTGCAGCCGCTGGCCCGGGCCGGGGACGGCAGACCCGGTGCTCTCCGCGCTCGCCGTTTGAGAGGCCGCGATGGCTCGCCGATTCTAGAGGGGCTGGCCGGATTGCCGCGGCCCGCCTTGCTGTCGCCGCGCCATGTCGCTGGTCAGCGAAAACTCCGCTTTTTCGATCACCGACTGCTCGCCCCGCTCCTGAGCAAAGCCCGCCGCGCCACGGGCCAGCCGGGCATCCTCCCAGAGATCCACCTCTTTGCCGTTCACGAGCGTCCGAATCTTCGTTCCCTTGGCCTCCACCCGAATCCGGTACAACCCGGCCGTTTCCTTCCCCCAAACCGCCACCGGGATCCGGGTTATCTGCTCCTCTTTGCCCTGTACGACCGCAAAACGCACTAACTGCGCGCCTCCGGCCTTCTCCGGCTCGAGCTTGAAGGCGTAATAGTTGGCTCCGTCCTGTGCCCGTACGACCCAGCCCAGCGCCCCCTTGTCCCGCGCCGCCTCGAACTCCACCACGTAATCCCGGGCGCCTTTGGACTCCCGGTGGAGGGAAAACCGTCGCTCTCTCGCCGCGCCGGCGGCATCGGTGGCCCGCCCGTCCTCCCAACTGCCAGCCAGCACGCCCGGGCCCAGCGCGGCCGTCAGCGACGGCGGCGAAACGGGGGCGGCGGGCGGCTTCGGCCCTGAGGTGCCAAGCCAGCCGCCCAGGGAAATACCAACGGCGGCCAGCCCGGCGGTCGCGGCGGCGCGTTGCCGTGCCGTGGCACGCCTCCATAGCGCGGTAAGCGCCGCGAGGCTGACTGGTCCGGGCCGCTCCCTCTGGGCGGGGGCCGCGGTTTCGATCTCGGCCGGCATTACCTGCAAGTCATCGGCCTTCGGTGGCGGCAGCGCCTCAGCCGCCGCCGGGACCACTGCCGCGCTGGCCGGAGCCGGCGCCGCAGCGGCGGCGACCTTGGCTCGCCGCGGCGCTCGGGCGCGCGGCGGTACGTCGGTCGAGGCCGCCGGCTCCGTGGACCCTTTCGCCGGCTTGGCGCGTTTCCGTGCGACAGGGGTCGGCGGCATCTCGGGCACCGGGACGGCTAACGCTGGAACCTCTTGGGCTGGAACCTCCTGGGCCGGAACCTCCATCGCCGGCTCCGGCGCCCGCTTCCGGCTTCTCGCCGCGGGGGGCTTGCCCGTATCCACGGCGCCGGCCTTGCGACCGCGCTTGGCTGCTAGCGGCATTACTTCGGCATCGGCATCGGCTTTGGCTTCGGCGATTGCGGCCGCGGCCGCTACCGGCAGAGCAGACTCCGGCTCGATGGCCCTCTGCTTCTCCCGGGTCTTCCGGAGAGGCTGGACCGTTGGGACTTCACGCGCCAGATCCGGCTGCAGTTCGGTCAATACCGGCGGCCGGACGTCCTTCACGGTGTACCGCTGCTGCAACTGCGTAAATTCGAGCGCCAGAAGGGAACGAATCAAGTCATCGGAGAGCGCCGGATACACCTCGCCGTTCAGGGGCTTCTCCCAGGATAGAACGGCCTTGGCAGGTTGCCTCTCGATGGTCGCGGCGTCTAAACGGGATAGGTAGGAGGCCAGCGGCGGCTCTCCCGCAGGAGCCAGCCTGACACCACCTTCGCCATTCCGGTTAAGCCGGGGGCGCCGGTGCTGCCGCAACCGCGAGATGGCGAGTTGGTTCGATTCGTCCTGATATGTCCGGCGACACTCCTCCGAACAGAAGACGGTGGCGTTACGGAGCTTTTGCAAAAGCGCCATCTCCACGCCACACTGCAGGCATTGCATTGTTTCTGGATTGTTCCTCTGGCCTCAATCGTAATAGTTCCGAGGATTTTGAACCAGAGGCAAAATCCCTTACTCCCCCCGACCGGACAAGGGACTACTCGGTTATGTCTTAGGGGTTTACCTGAGAAACCGGACCCCGGAGGCGTCTCTCGCGTCCGCCCCTTGTACGCGGTCTACGGTGGTCCTCTCTCTCTGGTACCCTGACTTTCGGTGTGGAATCGTCGCGCATGGATGAGTACGGTTGGTGCATTACTGGAGGCCTGCCCCGCCTCCCCGGTCGCCATGGACTACACCGATTTGCCCGCGTCTGCCCGTGCCCTTGCGGCGGACCTCGGCCTGACACCGGACTCGTTTCCAGCCCACCGCGCCGCCCGCCGCCAACTGCTGGCGGAACGCATCGTCGCCGGCAGCGCCGAGCAGATCACCTACTACCTGCTTCAATCCCGCAGCTTCACCGCGCTGCCTCCTGTCGTGCCGCTCGCTCTGGCTCGACTGCCCGACCGCGCGCTACTCCCCGCTGCCGCCCCGCGCCTCGCCGCCTGGCGGGAGGCCACGCGCGCGAGCGACCCTGACGCGGATGAACGCCGCCGCCTCGTCGCCGGCCTCTACCGCGGCCTCCCCGCCGCCTGGACCCTCGAACGATGCTATCTCCACACGATGGAGTTCCTCCGCGATCGCCTACTGGGCGAACAGGCGCCAGACGCCGTCAACGCTCTCTACCAGCGCCGCGGTCTGCTTGCCGATTCGGCCCGCGCCAGCACGGCCGTCCTCGCCGCCGCGCAGGAACGCCTCGGCCAGCCCCAACGCATCCTGCTCGCCGGACCGGGCCTCGACCTTACCCGCCGCGAAGGGTTCGACGACGCCGCCCCGCTCGAGCAACCGCAATGGGACTGGCTCCGCCGCCGCTGGGGCGCGGCGCCCGGCCTCGACGCCGCGGACGTGCGGCCCGAGGTGCTCGCCTTCCTGCGCGGCCGCCAGCGCTGCGCCATTGAGGCCGACATCACCACCGAGATTCCCGCTATCGCGGCCTACGATCTCATCGTCGCCACCAACCTGTTTGTCTACCTCGACGACCGTGGCCTGCTGCTGGCCCTCGCCGCCCTCGCGCGCGCCCTGCGGCCGGGAGGCCTGCTGCTGCACAACGACGGCCGGTTCGCCGCCAAGGTTTTCGGCGGCGCCGTCGGCCTGCCGGTTATCCACTTCACCCCCGTCTCGCTCGGCCTCCGCAACGGTCGGGAGCAGATGGACCGGGCGGTGCTCCACCGGCGCTGATGGGCCACCGGCGCTGATGGGCTAAAATGCGCTCATGAAATCCCTTGGCCTGTTGTTGCTGCTGGCGGCTCCCGCGGCGGCGGAGTTGCGCTTCCGCCCGCAGGAGATTCAAAAAGACTTCGGCGTCGTCTACGCCGTCACCACGGCCGACATCAACACGGACGGCAAGCCGGACATCGTGGCCATCAACCCCACGCAGGTCGTCTGGTACGAAAACCCGACCTGGGACAAGCACATCATCCTCGACGGCGTCTCGAAGAAAGACAACGTCGCTCTCGCCGTCCACGACGTCGACGGCGATGGTCAGGCCGACATCGCCCTCGGCGCCGACTGGCAGCCCACCAACACCAACAGCGGCGGCAGCCTGCAATGGATTGGCCGGAAGAACGGCCGTTGGACCCACACCCCGCTCGGCGAGGAGCCTACCCTCCACCGGATGCGCTTCGGCGACATCGACGGCGACGGCAAAAAAGAGCTCATCGTCATGCCGCTGCACGGCCGCGGCAACGAACGGAAGCCGGACTGGGAGGGCGCCGGCGCCCGCGTGCTTGTCTTCCGCGTGCCCGCCGACCCCTACGCCGGCTCCTGGCCCATGGAGGTGGCCGACGAATCTCTCCACATCGTGCATAACCTGATCGCCACCGACTTTGACGGCGACCAGCGCGACGAGATCGTCGTCGCCGCCCGCGAAGGGCTGTTTGTCATCGAAAAAGAGAACGGGCAGTGGAGCAAGCGGCGGATTGGCGAAGGCTCGCCGGGCGAAGTGAAACTGGGCCGCATAAACGGTCTGCAGCGGGCCTTTGCTACCGTCGAGCCCTGGCACGGCAACGGCATCGTAATCTACGAAGAGCCCATGCCGAAGCTGACGCCCCAGGGCGCGCCCCCGGCGCGTGGGCCGCGCCCGTGGGACGGCAGGGAGTGGCCGCGGCAGTTCATCGAAGAGCGGCTGGCGCAGGCCCACGCCCTCGGTTGGGGTGATTTCGACGGCGATGGCGGGGAGGAACTCGTCGTCGGCTGGCGGGAGAAGAACTTCGGCATCGCCGTCTACAGCCGCGCCCGCAATGGCCGGTGGGCGCGGACGCTGCTGGTCGACGACGGCGGCATGGCCACCGAGGACCTTACCGTTGCCGACCTCGACGCCGACGGCCGCCCCGAGATCATCGCGGTGGGCCGGAAGACGGCCAACGTAAAGATCTACTGGAACGAGTCGGTGAGTGCGTGGAAGCGGCACGAGATCACTCGCGGGTTTGCCAACCATACCGCCGTGGGCGGCGACTTCACGGGCGACGGCAAGGTGGATGTGATCGTCAACGACCAGACCAATCTGCGCACGGTGCTCTATAGCGCTCCGGACTGGAAACCCACCGTGCTGCAGCAGGGCACCTGGGCGATTCATGCGGCCGTCCTGGACGTTGATGGCGACGGCGACCTCGACTGGATCGGCGCCCAGTACTCCCCGGGACTGATCTACTGGCTCGAACGGCCGAAAAATCCATTGACCGATCGCTGGCCCATGCACGTGATCGACGACGTCGTAAACGGCGTGCACGGGCTGTGGCTTGGCGACGTGGACGGCGATGGCAAGCTGGACGTGATCGGAAACAGCGGCCAGCCCAAGGGCGTCCATGCCGATTCGATCGCCTGGTTCAAAGCGCCGAAAAATCCCCGCCAGCGCTGGCGGCGCACGGTGTTTGCCGAAGGCGATGCCCCCGGCTTGAGCCACTACATGGGCTTCGGTGATGTGAACGGCGATGGCCGCGGCGATATCGCGGCCGGCGCCAAGGTGGGCGCCGCCGGCAACTGGTTCGCCTGGTGGGAGGCCCCGGCCGACCCGTTCCGGAAGGGCTGGAAGAAGCACGTCATCGCCGAGGGGCAGGAGGGCGCGACCAACATCGCCATCGTCGACGTCAACCGGGACGGGAAGATGGATTTTCTGGCCACGCGCGGCCACGGCGTGGGCGTTGTCTGGTACGAAGGCCCGTCGTTGCAGGCGCACGAAATCGACAGCCACCTGGCCGGGCCGCACGATCTCGCCGTTGGGGATATCGACGGGGACGGCAGCGTGGACGCCGTCACCTGCGCCAAGGATTCGATGGTGTGCGCGTGGTTTGAAAACGACGGGCAAGGAACCTTCCGCACCCGGCCCATCCATCTCGACCAGGCCGCCTACGACATCCGTCTCGTGGATATGGATGGCGACGGCGATCTTGACGTCCTGGTCGCCGGACAGAATTCGAACAACGTGGTCTGGTACGAAAACCGCCTCAAGCGCCGCTAACCGGCGGCCGCTCAGAGGGAGTGCAGAAAGGTTTTGACGGTCTCGATCCCCCGGTGGAAGTTCGGCAGGTGGAACTTCTCGTTGGGCGAATGCAGACCATCGTCCGGCAGCCCGAAGCCCATCAGAATACTGGGAATGCCCAGGGCCTCGCGGAACAGACCGACAATCGGGATCGAGCCCCCGGAACGGATATACACCGTCTGGCGTCCGAAGGCCTGCGTCAACGCCGCGGCGGCCTTGGCGATGAGCGGATGCGCAGGATCGACGCTGGCCGCCGGCGCCCCGTGCAGCAGCCGGAACTCGGCGGTTACGCCGCGGGGTGTGGCGGCGGCGATGGCCGTCCGGATCTGTTCGACGACGATGGAGGGGTCCTGATCCGGCACCAGGCGAAAGCTTACCTTGGCGACCGCCGTCGAGGGGATCACCGTCTTGGCTCCCTCGCCGGTGAAGCCGCCGCGGATACCGTGGACTTCGAGCGTGGGGCGGGCCCAGGTGCGCGCAAAGACGCTGTAGCCGGGTTCGCCGGTCAGCGCGCGCGCGCCTACCTCCGTCCGCCGGTAGTGCTCTTCGTCAAACGGAAGGCTCGCCCAGGCGCGGCTCTCCTCCGGACTCGGTGCGCGCACGGCGTCGTAGAAGCCGGGGATGGTGATGTACCCATCGCGATTCTTGAGCGCCGTCAGGATCTCGGCCGCGGCCATCACCGGGTTCGGCGCCACCCCGCCGTAGACGCCGCTATGCAGGTCCTGCGCCGGACCCTGGACGTGGATCTCGCCGTAGACGATCCCGCGAAGTCCGACGCAGAGCGCGGGCAGGCCCGGGGCGAACATTTCGGTGTCGCAGATGAGCGCCGCATCGGCGGCCAGTTCGGGCGCGTGGGCGGGCACGTAGCTTGTGATGTGCTCGCCGCCGGACTCCTCTTCTCCTTCAATCAGCACCTTGACGTTGCACGGCAGATGTCCGTCGCGTTCGATCAACTGCCGCACGGCCGTCAGCAGAATGAGCGTCTGCCCCTTGTCGTCGCAGGCGCCGCGGGCGTAGATGTTGTTGTCGCGGATGACCGGTTCAAAAGGGGGCGAGTGCCATAGCTCGAGCGGATCCGGCGGCTGCACATCGTAGTGACCGTAGAGCAGCAGCGTAGGCCGGCCGGGGGCCGTGAGCGACTCGGCGTAGACAAGCGGGTGGCGGCCCGGGGCTTCGATCAGTTCGACGCGAGGCAGCACGGCCAGTTCCGCGGCCACCCATTCGGCGGCCCGCCGGACGTCGGCGGCGTGGGCGGGGTCGGAAGAAACGCTGGGGATGCGGAGAAACTGCACCAGCTTGTCGAGGGGAGTCATCGCTCTAACTGTACCGTGGCTCCGGCTGCTCCGCCGGCGACGATACAATAACATTTTCCCATGGAACCCAAACTCCGAATCGCCGCCATTACCGATGAATTCTCGCCGTCCGACCTCGCCGTGGCCCTCGATGCCATGTCCGCCATCGGCATGACCGGCGCGGAACTCCGCGTTGTATTTGGCAAGAACATCATGGATCTTACCGACGACGAAATGGCGCGCGCCAAAGCTCTGCTCGACGCCCGCGGCTTCACCGTCATCGCCATCGCCTCGCCGATTCTCAAGTGCACGCTGCCGGCGGCGCCGGAGGTTGATACCCGCTTTCAGCAGGACATGTTCAACGCGAAATACACGATTGACGATCAGCCGGCCCTCGCGCAGCGCGCCTTCGGCATCGCGAAGTTCTTCGGGGCCAAAGTGATTCGCGTCTTCAGCTACTGGCGCACCGTGGCTCCCGAACAGTGCTTTGACGCCATTGTCGCCGCGCTTCGGGATCTGGCCGATCAGGCGGCCGCGCAGGACCTGATTATCGGTATCGAAAACGAACACGCCTGTAACATCGCCACCGCCGCCGAGGCCGCTAAGTTGCTCGATGCGCTGCCGCATCCGAACCTGATGCTGGTCTGGGATCCGGCCAACGCGCTCGTCTCGGGCGAAGTGCCTTACCCGACCGGTTACAGTCTGCTGCCCAAAGACCGTGTCGTGCACGTCCACGCCAAGGACTGCCACCTGGACGGCCACAAACCTGTCTGGGGCCCCGTCGGCACGCGCGAGGTGGATTGGAAAGGGCAGGTGGCCGGGTTGTGGAACGATGGCTACGCCGGCTGGCTGTCGCTCGAAACCCACTGGGCGGGACCGGGCGGCGACAAGTTTGCCGGCAGCACCATCTGCGGTTGGAACCTGCGCGGTCTGGCCGCCATGTAACGTCTTGGCTACTGTAAAGCCTTGTAAACTGTAGGCAGGAAATTCGATACCTGCACGGGTCCGGAAGCGTCAAAAGAGGGTGCTGCGATGCGAATGAATCGTCCGTTGATGATCGCGCTGCTGTTGGGGCTCACGCTCTGGAGCGCCCTCTACGCCCAGCGGCGCTTCCGGCGCGGCATGGACTGGCCCTTCCAGGAGACCGAGGACGTCATGCCTCCGGATGGCGATGAAAAAACCGAGTTCGCCTTCGCGCGGCTGCGGTATTCCAACTGGCGGAGCAGCGACCGGATGTGGTCCATGCGCGGCTCCTGGTCGATTGATTATCCGAAGGCGGACCGCCAGTTTGTGCAGGGCGTCCGGCGGTTGAGCCGGCTGCATGTCCGGTCCACCGAGCAGGTGGTGGATCTCGAGTCGGATGAGATCTTCAACTGGCCCTGGGTCTACGTTGTCGAACCCGGCCACTGGGACCTCACCGATGCCCAGTGCAAAAAGCTGCGCGAGTATCTGCTGCGCGGCGGCTTTCTGATGACCGACGATTTCCATGGCTCCATGGAATGGGACATCTTCATGCTGTCGATGAAGCGGGTGTTCCCGGAGCGGGAGATGGTCGACATTCCCAATAAAGACCCGATCTTCCACGTCATCTACGATCTCGACAACCGCTTTCAGGTCCCCGGTATCGTCAACTACCCGTTTGAGCAGACCCATGAGTACGACGGCGTCAAGGATACATGGCGCGGCATCTACGACGACAAGGGCCGGCTCATGGTTGGCGCCTGCCATAACATGGATCTCGGCGACGCCTGGGAGTGGGCCGATTCGCCCGAGTACCCGGAGCGCTACGCCTCGCTCGCCTACCGGATCGGGATCAACTACATCATTTACGCGATGAGCCATTAATGTTTGAACTCCTGTTTAAGTACCCGCTCACCGTTTATGAGAAGGGGAGCCTCGTCCTGCAGTCGGGATGGAGCCTGTGGTGGTGGGTGCTGGCAACCGCGGCGGCGGCGGGAGCCGTCGGCTGGCTCCTGCTGCGCCGGTGGAACAATGGCCGGCGGGCCCGGGCGCTCGTCCTGTGGGCCTTGCAATCCACCATGATCGCGCTCGTGCTGCTGCTGCTCTGGCAGCCCGGCATCAGCATCGCCACGCTCAAGCCGCAGCAGAATATTGTGGCGGTGCTGCTGGACGACTCCCGTTCGATGGCCCTGAGTGAAGACGGCGTCAGCCGCCGCGATCAGTTGAAACGGACGCTCGAAGCCGGTCTCGCCGATGGCCTCGCCCGGAAGTTTCAGGTCCGCTACTACCGGATGGGCGCGCGCCTGTCGCGTACCGGCGACTGGAAGGAGTTGACGGCGGAGGCCCCGGTGAGCCGCCTCAGCGAGGGCCTCGCGCAGATCGCGGCCGAATCCGGCAGCCTGCCCATTGGCGCGCTCGTCGTGATGAGCGATGGCGGCGACACGGCGGGCGGCATCGACCGGCAGACCCTGGCCACGCTGCGGAGCCGGCGCTTTCCCGTCCACACCATCGGTTTCGGACGGGAGAAGGCCGAAAAGGATCTGGCGCTGCTTGACGTGCAAACCCCCGTCCGGGCGCTGGCCGACTCGCGGCTCAGCGTGATGGTTCGCCTCGAACAACGTGGCTACGCCGGCCAACGCGCCAGACTCGTCCTGAGCGAGGAGGGCCGCACCCTCACCGCCAGGGAGATCACTCTCGCCGCCGATGGTAAGTCGCAGACCGAAAACCTTCTCTTCAACGCCGGCAACGCCGGAGCGAAGACCATCAAGGTAACCCTCCAAACCCTCGCCGGCGAAACCAACCCGGGTAATAACACGCTTACCCGCCTCGTTCAGGTGGAGAGCCGCAAGCCTCGCATTCTCTATCTCGAGGGCGAACCGCGCTGGGAGTTCAAATTCATCCGGCGGGCCCTTGAAGAGGACCGTTCGATCAATCTGGTCACCCTGCTCCGAACCACTCAGAACAAGATCTACCGCCAGGGCATCAACACCCCGGCCGAACTGGAAGGCGGCTTCCCCTCCACGCTCGACGAACTGTTCGCTTTTGAAGGCATCGTCATCGGCAATGTCGAGGCCGGCTACTTCAGCCCCACGCAGGTCGAACTGCTCCAGCAGTTCGTCGATCGCCGGGGCGGGGGAGTGCTCTTCCTCGGCGGCCGCACCACGCTCGCCGACGGCGGGTACGGCGCCAGCCCCCTGCTCGAACTGCTCCCCGTCAACCCCGGCGACCGGCGCACGACCTTCGTCCGCGACCGGGCCACGGTCGAGTTAACCATGGCCGGACAGGAGAGCCTCTACGCCCGGCTCGAAGAAGACCCGGCCCGCAACCTCGACCGGTGGAAGAAGTTGCCCTACCTGGCCGATTACCAGAACCCCGGAACGCTAAAGGCCGGCGCCGTGGTGCTGGCCGAGTCGGTGACCAATAAGGGCCGTCTGCCGTTGTGGATCACCCAGAACTACGGCCAGGGCCGCACGGCGGTGCTGGCCACCTCCGGCACCTGGCGCTGGCAGATGGCGCAGCCGCTCGAAGACAAGTCGCATGAGGTCTTCTGGCAGCAGCTTTCGCGCTGGCTCGTCGGGGCCACGCCCGGACGGGTGGTCGCTCTCCTGCCGCGAACCGTCTTCAGCGATGAGCAGCGGATTCCGCTGCGGGCCGAAGTGCGGAACCGTCAGTTTCTGCCTCTGGCCGACGGGAGCGTCGAAGCCCGCATCAGCGGTCCCGATGGCGTTGCCGCCACCGTGCCGCTGCAGCCCGACCCGGTCACGCCGGGCGTCTACCTGGGCGAATGGGGCGCCGAGAAGCCGGGTTCGTACCTCGTCGAAATGTACGCCACCCGCGCCGGCGAAGAGGTGGGGCGCGACACGATAAGCTTCCGCCGCGAAGACGGCGTCACCGAGGCTTACCACACGCAACAGGACCGCGAGACGCTCGAGCGGCTCAGCGCGCAGACCGGCGGCCGCTACTGGACGCCCCAAAACGTGAGCCGCCTACCGGACGAGATCACCTACTCCGAAGCCGGCATCACCACGCGCGAAGTAAAGGATCTGTGGAATATTCCGCTGGTGTTTCTGCTGCTGGCCCTGCTGCGGGGTGGCGAATGGATGCTGCGGCGCAAGTGGGGGGCCGTGTGAGAAAACTGCTGCTGTTGGCTTCGTTTTGCGCCGGTTCGCTGCCGGCCGCCACCTGGTACATCACGGTGGCCGGCCTGGGCGGCGAGCCCGAGTATGAGACGCGCTTCCGCGGTCTGGCGACCGATTTGGATAAAGCGGTCCGCGCCACGCCCGACGCCAGGGTCACCACGCTCACCGGGCCGGACTCGACCAAAGCCCGCCTTGAAGCCGCCATCGACGAGTGCGTCAAAGGCGCCAAGGCGGACGACGTCCTGGTCGTGACGCTCATCGGTCACGGAACCTTCGACGGCGCCGATTACAAGTTCAACATCCCGGGCCCCGACCTCACCGCCGCCGAACTGGCCGCCAAGCTCGAGTTCGTCCCCTCGCGGCGTCAGGTGGTCCTCAACACCACCTCGGCCAGCGGCGCCTCAATCGAACCGCTCCGCCGCGACTACCGCGCCGTCATCACCGCCACCCGCACCGGCACCGAGAAGAACGCCACCGTCTTCGGCCGGTTCGTTGTCGAAGCCTTCCGCGACCCCTCGGCCGATACCGACAAGAACGAATCCGTTAGTGCGCTTGAAGCCTTTCAGTACGCCGATCGCAAGACCACGGCATTCTATGAAACCCAGAAGCGCCTCGCCACCGAACACCCGCTGCTCGAGGATACCGGCAAAGGTGCGGGCGTCCGCGCCCCGGCGCCGGACAACGGCCAGGGCCTGCTCGCCCGCCAACTGCCGCTCCTGCGCTTCGGCTCCCTGCAGCAGGCCGCCAAAAGCCCGGCCAAACAGGCGCTGCTCGCGCGCCGCGAGAGCCTCGAAGCCGAAATCGACAAGCTGAAGTACGAGAAGGCCGCCATGCCCGCCGACGAGTACCGGAAGGCCCTCGCCAAACTGCTCGTGCAACTGGCGCAGGTGCAGGAGGAGATCGATAAATGAGACTCCTCGCGCTCGGTTGGCTCACCATCGCGGCAGCCTGGGCGCAGGATTGCCGAAGCCTGCACCGGCAGGGAAAACTGGCCGAGGCGCGGGCCTGCCACGCCCGCGCGGCCGCCGGCGGAAACGCCCTCGCGCAGGCCGAAGCCCGCTGGTATCAGAACGATGCCGAAGGCGCCAACAGCTTCTTTCGCGCCGCCCTGAAGGCGCAGCCCAAGAACCCCGAACCGCGCGTGCGCTGGGGCCGCTTCTATCTTGAACGCAACAAGCGCGAAGACGCCGCCGCGCTGTTTGAAGAGGCGCTGGCCGTCGAGGCGGACTATCCGCCGGCCCTGATCGGCCTCGCCCTCGTCGCCGCCGGCTCGTTCGACGCCAAGTCCATCGAGTTCGCCGAACAGGCGCTCAAGAAAGATCCCCGCGCCTACGAAGCGCACGAGGTCCTCGCCCGCTTCGCCATTGAAGACGGAAATCCCGCCGAAGCCGCCTTGCAGGCCGATAAGGCGCTGGCGATCTCCCCCGCCGCCCTCGACGCCCTCATCATCCGCGCCACCATCGATTGGATGGAGGGCCACTCCGGCGACCAGTGGATCGCCCGGCTCAACCAGGCCAACCCGGCCTACGCCGAAGGCTACGCCCTGGCCGCCCGCATCTTTGTCATCAACCGCCGCTATGAAGAGGGCATCAAGCTCTACCGCCGCGCCGTCGAACTGAATCCGGACTACCTCCCGGCGCGCTCCGAACTCGGCGTCAACCTCATGCGCCTCGGCCTCGAAGACGAAGCCAAACCCATTCTCGAAGCCGTCTATGCGGCCGGGTTCCGCGACGCCGCCACCGTCAACACCCTGAAGCTGATGGACTCCTACAAGAACTTCGTCACCATCAGAAAAGGCAAGATCATCCTCCGCCTGGCGAAAAAAGAGGCCGATCTCCTGCGCCCCTACTTTGAACGCGAACTCGAACGCGCCGTTGAAGTCTTTGAAAAGAAGTACCAGCTCGTGCTCGACCGCCCGGTGCAGCTTGAGGTCTACCCCGACCACGAAGACTTCGCCGTACGCACCATGGGCCTGCCCGGCCTCGGCGCCCTCGGGGTCACCTTCGGCAACGTGGTCGCCATGGATTCGCCCTCGGGCCGCAAACCGGGCAGTTTCCACTGGGCCAGCACCCTGTGGCATGAACTGAGCCACGTCTACGCCCTCGCCGCCACTCGCCACCGCGTCCCCCGCTGGTTCACCGAAGGCCTCGCCGTGCATGAAGAAACGGCCGTCGATCCCGAATGGGGTGACCGGCTCGACCCCGGCGCCATCCGCGCCATCAAAGACAAAAAGCTGCTCCCCATCGCCAAGCTCGACAAAGGCTTCACCCGCCCCAGCTATCCCAACCAGGTCATCATCAGCTACTTCCAGGCCGGCAAGATCTGCGACTACATCGAAGGGAAATGGGGCTGGCCCACCCTGCTGGCCATGCTGCACGATTTCGGCGCCGGCGCCGGCACGCCGGCCGTCGTCGAAAAGCATCTGAAGATTAAGCCGGAGGCGTTCGATCAGGAGTTTCTCGCCTGGCTCGAAAAACTTACCGCTGCGCAGGTGCAGGGCTTTGAGGAGTGGACCAAGCGCCTGCGCGCCCTCGGCGCCGAGGTCAAAGCCGCCCATTGGGACAAGGTGATCTCCGAAGCCGAGGCGCTTAGCCGCATCTATCCGGACTACGTCGAAGCCGGCAGCCCGTACGAGATCCTCGCCGACGCACACCTTCAAAAAAAGAACCCCGCCGGCGCCATTACCGCCCTGCAGGCCTACGC
The DNA here is from genome assembly GCA_019931245.1 of Bryobacteraceae bacterium CoA2 C42. GTDB lineage: Bacteria > Acidobacteriota > Terriglobia > Bryobacterales > Bryobacteraceae. Next base: position 12,702 of record JAINDL010000033.1, on the reverse strand, counting down.
TAAAGCCGGCGGCCGCTATCCGGCCACCCTCAAAAAACTCGCCAAACTGCTCGACGACGCCGGCCAGACCGAACAGGCCGCCCGCGCCCTCGAACGGATCAACTTCATCTTCCCGGTGCAGGACGAAGAGATGCACCGCCTGCAGGGGGAACTCTGGCTGAAACTCGGCAACACCGACAAAGCCATCCGCGAGTTTCAGGCCTCGGTGTTCTCGAACCCGATCGACGCCGCTACTTCTTACTACAATCTAGCCAGAGCCTACCGCGCCGCCGGGAAACTCGAAATCGCCCGCGACAACCTTGTGTCCGCCTTAGAAGCCGCGCCCAGTTTCCGCCCGGCCCAGAAACTTCTCCTGGAGCTATCGAAATAAATGTCCACTACCCCATCCACCCTCGACACCTCTGAGCTGCGGGCTCGCGTCGAGCGGTTCCAACAAGCCGAAGCCCGGATTGTCGAGCAGGTGCGCCGCGTCATCGTGGGTCAGAACGAGGTCATCGACCAGGTGTTGATCGCGCTCTTTGTCGGCGGCCACTGCCTCATCACCGGCATGCCCGGCACCGCCAAAACCCTCCTCGTGCGTACCGTGGCCACCACCCTCGGCCTCACCTTCAAGCGGATTCAGTTCACGCCCGATCTGATGCCTACCGACATCACCGGCACCGACATCATCGAGGAGGACTCCACCACCGGCCGCCGCGTCTGGCGCTTCGTCGAAGGTCCCATCTTCACCAACATCCTGCTCGCCGACGAAATCAACCGCACCCCGCCCAAAACCCAGGCCGCCCTGCTCGAAGCCATGCAGGAGAAGTCCTGCACCGTCCGCGGCCAGCAGTACACCCTGCCGAAGCCCTTCTTCGTTCTCGCCACCCAGAACCCCATTGAACTGGAAGGCACCTACCCGCTGCCCGAAGCCCAGCTCGACCGCTTCCTGTTCAACGTCCTGCTCGACTACCTGCCCGCCGACCAGGAACTGCAGGTTCTCACCATGACGACCGGCGTCCGCATCGACGATGCCGAGCCCATCACCACCGCCGAAGAGATTCTCTCCATGCAGGAACTCGTCCGCATGGTTCCCGTGGCCGAAAGCGTGGCCCGCTACGCCGTCGCCCTCGTCCGCGCCACCCGGCCCACCGACCCCTCCGCGCCGGACATCGTAAGGAAATACCTCAACTTCGGCGCCAGCGTCCGCGCTATCCAAAACATCATCCTCGCCGCCAAGGCCCGCGCTCTCATGCAGAAGCGCTATCACGTCTCCTACGAAGACGTCCGCGCCCTCGCCACGCCGATTCTCCGCCACCGCGTACTCCTCAACTTCCACGCCGAATCGGACAAGATGACCGCCGACACCGTGTTGGCCAAAATGATCGACGCCATCCCCGTTCCCCGCGACTGATTCCCATGGACCAGCGCTTCCTCGAACCCGCCGTGCTCGCCGCCATCTCGAACCTCGAACTGGTGGCCAGGACGGTCGTCGACGGCTTCATCGCGGGGCTCCACCGGTCGCCGCACTTCGGCTTCTCGCAGGAGTTCGCCGAGTACCGCATGTACACCCCGGGTGACGATCTGCGCCACGTCGACTGGAACGTGTTCGCCCGCACCGAACGGACTTACCTCAAAAAATACAAGGGCGAAACCAACTCCCGCCTCACCGTCCTTCTCGATGCCTCGGCCTCGATGGCCTTCACCTCGCACAAGACCAACAAGATGGACTACGCCCGCTTTCTGGCCGCCTCGCTCACCTACCTCGGCAGCCAGCAGCGCGACGCGGTCGGCGTGCTCGTCTTCGACGACGATATCCGCGACTTTGTCACCCCCAGCTCCCGGTCCGGCCAACTGCGGCGTACCCTGCACGCCCTCGATCAGGCCGAACCCCGCCGGCGCACCGACTTCGGTCGCCCCTTCTATCACTTTCAGGAGATGATGCGGAACCGCCGCGGCATGGTCGTCGTCCTCAGCGACTTCTACGAGGATCCGGAGACGATCGTCAAGGCCATTGAACCGCTCCGCTGGCGCGGCAACGATGTCGTGCTTTTCCATCTGCTCGACCCCGTCGAACTGCGGCCCCGCTTCGACGGCCCGGTGCTGCTCATCGACAGCGAAACGCAAACCTCCCTCGAGACCACCCCCGAATACGCCCGCGACGAGTACCGCGCTAAAATCGACGCCCATACCGCGGCTCTCGCCGCCAAGGCCCGCGCCGCCGGCCTCACCTACCACCTCGCGCCGACCGATCGTCCGCTCGATGAATGCCTGCGCGAGTTTCTCCTCGTCCGCCAGGGGAGGCTCTAGATGGCGTTTCTCGCCCCCTGGTTCCTCGGCGGCCTGGCCCTATTGGGCCTGCCCTTCTGGCTCCATCTCCTGCAGCAGCACAAGAACACCCCGGTGCCGTTCCCGTCGCTGATGTTCTTTGAAAAGCGGACGATGACCTCCACCCGCCAGCGCCGGTTGCGCTATATAGCACTTCTCGTCCTGAGGCTGTTGCTGCTTCTGCTGCTGGCCATCGCCTTCGCGCAGCCCTACTTCGAACGCAACGTGCCCGTCGTCTCCGGCAAGCGCCTCAAGCTGATCGCCGTCGATAACTCGTTTTCCATGCGGCGCGGCGCCGCGCTCGAAGACGCCAAACGCCTCGCCCTGGGCGAGGCCTCCGGCCGGGCCCAGGTGCTCAGCTTCGGCGCAGGCGTCCGCGAAATGGGACCCATCAGTGAAGACCCCGCCGCCCTCCGCGCCGCCGTTGCCGCCATCACCCCGGGCGACGAGCGGTCGAGCTTCGCCGAACTGGCTCGCGCCGCGCGGAGCATCGCCGAAGCCAACCGGACCGCCATCGAACTCCACCTCTACTCCGACCTCCAGAAGAGTTCGCTCCCCGGCCGCTTCGCCGACCTCCAACTGCCGGCCGACGCCAAGCTCGTCGTGCACGAGGTAGGTTCGAAGGATCTTCCCAACTTCTACGTCGAAAGCGTGCGCACCCCGGGCCGCATCTTCGATCCCAAAACCGCCCGCCTGCAGGCCACCGTTGCCAGCCTCCATACCGGCGCCGCCACCCGGAAGGTATCCGTCTGGGTCGACGGCCGCCAGGTCCACGCGCGCGACGTGACCATTCCCGCGGCCGGCCGGGCCACGGTCGAGTTCATTGGCCTTGAAACCCCCTACGGCTGGCGCCGCGGCGAGGTGCGGATCGACGGCGGCGATACCTTTGCCGCCGATGACGCCGGGCGCTTTGCCGTCGAGCGCTCCGACCCCCGCCGCATCGTCCTGCTGCGCAATCCCCGCGACAGCCGCAGCGAGATCTACTTCGCCGCCGCTCTCGAAGCCGCCGCCGCCGGTGCCTTCCGCGCCGATGCCGCCACCACCGATACCCAGCCCAACCTGCAGAACGCCGCCTTTGTCGTTCTCGCCGATCCCGGCGCGCTTGGCCAGAAGCTCGAAGCGGACCTGCGGGAGTATGTGCGCGGGGGCGGCAATCTGTTGATCGCCGTGGGCCCGGCCACCGCCGTGGTGAACAAGGTGCCGGTGAGCGGCCTCGCCGTGAGCGGATCGCGCGTGGCCGACCGCGCCAAAGAGCTCTTTGACTCCGTGGCCAAGCGCGACGAAACCCATCCGGTTATCGAAAAAATGACCGGTCTTGAAACTGTCAAGTTCTACCAGTTGGCCCAGATCGAGCCGGGCCGGGAAAAGGTGCTCGCCCGCACCGCCGCCGGCCAGCCCGTGCTACTCGAACAGCAGTTGGGAGACGGGCGCATCCTCCTGCTCGCCTCCGGCCTCGATAACCTCGGCAACAACCTTCCCATCCACCCCGCCTTTCTCCCGTTCGTCGAGCGTACGGCGCAGTACCTTAGCCGTCAGGAGGAGAGCACGCAAGCCGTCGCCGTCGGCGAAACCATCGAACTCCGCGCCGCCGCCGACCGTGCCGTCACCGTCGAGGTCCTCGATGCCAAAGGCAGCCGCGCCTTGAGCCTGGACCAGGCGGCCAAAGCCACCAGCTATCAACCCCCCGCCGAAGGCTTCTACGAGGTGCGCCGCAGTAGCGGCCGCCAGACCCTGGTGGCCGTCAACGCGGACCGCCGCGAGTCCGATTTCGACCGGATCGACGCGGAAACCATCGTCCTCTGGCAGGCCACCGGCGCCGCCGAGTCCGCTGCCTCTACCGCCGGCGCCCCGGCCGGCCAGCGGCGCGAACCCTGGCCGCTGTGGCCCTATCTCCTGTTCTTCCTGGCCGCAATCACCATTGCGGAATCCATTTACGCAACGCGTTATCTGACCCGTGAGGAGGCCGCATGAGTGCTCTCGAACTGCTCGATCAATATTTGCGCCAGATGGAGGCCCGGCTCCGGCTAGCGGCCTGGACGCGCGGCGCCGCCGTGGCGGCCGCCGTCGCCCTCGGCGCTACCCTTGCGCTCGTGCTCGTGGCCAATGCGTTTGCCTTCGCGGATCCTGTCATGGGGGCCGCCCGGTTCCTGCTGTTCGTTTCCCTCGCCCTCGCCCTCGCCTTCGGCATCGTCATTCCCCTCCTGCGCATCAACCGGCGGCGCGCCGCCACCCAGGCCGAATCGAAGTTCCCTGAGTTCCGCGAACGCCTGCTCACCTTCATCGAGCGGCGCGAGAAGAACGACCCGTTCCTCGAACTCGTGGCGGCCGACGCGCTGCCCGTGGCGCAGCACGCCAGTTCCGCCGCGCTGGTTTCGACGGCGCGCCTGGCCGCCTTTGCGACGGTCGCCGTCATGGGCGCCGGTCTCCTGCTCTGGCTGATTCAGGGCGGTCCGGGCTTTGTTGGTCACGGCGCCAATCTGCTGTGGATGGGTACGCCGAAGGGCGCCGGTTCCTTCTACGAACTGGTGGTCCAGCCCGGCAACAAGAGCGTGCGCAAACGCGCGGATGTCCTGGTTTCCGCGCAAACCGTGGGTTTTGCGCCCTCCGAGGTGCAGCTGTTCGCCCGCTTTGGCGATTCGGCCAAGTGGGAGCAGTCGGCCATGCTGCCCCGGCTGCAGGGCAGCGGGTATGAGTTTCTGTTCGCGGGTCTGCCCGATTCGGTGGAGTACTACGTGACCGCCGGTCCCGTGAAGAGTCCGGTGTACAAGCTGACGGCGCTCGAACTGCCCGGCGTGAAGCGCATCCGCGTGACGTATCAGTATCCGCGCAGTCTCGGACTGCCCACCGTCACCGAAGAGAACGGCGGCGACCTCCGCGCGCTGATCGGCACCGAGGCTCACGTCGAAGTGGAGTTCGATAAGCCCATGGCCAAGGGGCTGCTCTATGTCGACGCCGAAAGGCAGGTGGCCTTAACTCCCGGACCCGGAAACTGGGCCTCGGCCAAGGTGAAGATCGAGAAGGACGGCGTGTACCACGTGGCGGCGCTCGAGCCGGCCGAGATCGTGCGCCTCAGCGACGACTACTTCATCGAGGCCCGCAAGGACGAAGAGGCGATTCTGAAGATCCGCAAGCCCGGCCGCGATGCCAAGGTCAGTCCCCTCGAAGAGGTGCCCGTCGAGGTAGAGGCCTCTGATGACTTCGGCCTGCGCGAATTGAAGCTCGTCTATTCGGTCAACGGCGGTGCGGAACGGACCGTGAACCTGCTCCCGCAGCCGAACGCGAAGAGCATTACCGGCAAAGCGATGCTGGCGCTCGAGGAGTTCAAACTGGTGCCGGGCGATGTGGTGACCCTCTGGGCCGTGGCGCGGGATGCCACTCGGATCACCCAGTCAGACCTCTACTTTCTCGAAGCCCAGCCCTTTGAAAAGGAGTACTCGCAGAGCCAGCAGAGCGGCGGCGGCGGGGGCGGCGAACAGGAGGACAACAACGTCACCAAGCGGCAGAAAGAGATCATCGCCGCGACGTGGAACCAGCTGCGCAACCGCTTCGCCGAACCGAAGGCCACGGCGGAAAACGCCCGTTTTCTGGCTGAAACCCAGGCCAAGCTACGAGAGCAGGCCAAGAACCTGGCCACCCGCATGAACCGCCGCGAACTCTCGGGATCGAATGAAGAGTTCAAGAAGTTCGAAAAGGATATCAGCGCCGCCGTGGCCGCCATGGGCGTGGCCGCCGAGAAGCTGAAGGCGCAGGGCTTCAAGGACGCTCTGCCGCACGAACAGCAGGCGCTGCAGCATCTGATGCGGGCCGACAGCGTCTTCAAACAGATTCAGGTGGCGATGGGCCAGCGCGGCGGCGGTGGGGGCGGCGGGGGCGGCGCGGCGCGCGATCTCGAAAACCTCTTCGATCTCGAACTCGATACCGAGAAGAACCAGTACGAGACCAACCAGAGTCAGCAGTCGGCCGAGCAGCGGGCTCGCGAGGTGGACGAGGCGATGCAGCGCCTCGAGCAGTTGGCCCGCCGTCAGCAGGAGTTGGCGCAGCAGCAGCAGCAGGGCAAGCAGAGCTTCCAGCAGAAGTGGCAGCAGGAGCAGTTGAAACGGGAAGCTGAGGAGCTCAAGCGCCAGATGGAGCAGTTGGCGCGGGGCGAGCAGTCGCCCCAGCAACAGCAGGGCCAGCAGGGCCAGCAGGGTCAGCAGGGCCAGCAGAGCCAGCAGGGCCAGCAGAGCCAATCCGCGCAGACCTCACCCTCCTCGCGCCTCCGCCAGATGGCCGGCCAACAGCGCCCGCAGGATCCGCGCCTCAAAGAGGCCATCGACCGCCTCGAACAGGCCACCCGGAACATGCAGCGCGAAGACCAGCGTCAGCGGGCGGCCGAGCAGTTGCGGGAAGCCGGCAACCAACTGCGTGGCATGCGTCAGGAGCAGGCCTCCGGCTCGATGAGCAGCATCGCCGAGCGAACCAAACAGTTGGCTGAGCAACAGCAGGCGCTCTCGGACCAGATCCAGCGGGAGTTCGGATCGAAGCCGGGTGGAGAACGGGCCCAGCAGGGCCAGAAGATGGACCTCCAGCGTCAGATGGGCCGGAACAAGCAGCAAATGGGCGAAAAGATCTCTCAACTCGAGCGGGACATGCAGCAGGCGGTTGGCGAAATGCAGGGCTCGAACAAGGAGGCCGCGCGTAAGCTGCGCGAGGCGCTCGCCCAGATGCAGCAGGATCAGATGGCGATCCGGATGAAGTACGGCGCGCAGTACTTCAACCAGGGCCTCGCGCCCTATCTGGGACAGCGCGAAGAGTCGCTCGCTAAAGACCTGCAGCGGCTGCGCGAGAAGATCGGCGCCGCGCAGGAGGCGATGGAGAGGCCGGGCCAGCAGGGCACGAAAATGGAGCAGGGCTTGGCGGGTATCGAAAGGCTGCGCGAGCAGGTCCGGCAGATGACCTCGCGGGAGCCGGGTCAGCAGGGTCAGCAGGGTCAGCAGGGTCAGCAGGGTCAACAGGGTCAGCAGGGCCAGCAGGGCCAGCAGGGCCAGCAGGGTCAGCAGGGCCAGCAGGGTCAGCAGGGCCAGCAGGGCCAGCAGGGCCAGCAGGGCCAGCAGGGCCAGCAGGGCCAGGGTGGTCAGCGGGGCGGCAGCCCCCAACCCGGCGACCGCGAAGGTCAGCAGCAGACCGCCGGCGGCCAGCGCGGCGACGAACGCGGCTACTCCGCCATGAACCGCGGCGAACGCAGCTTCCAGTCGATGGCCGGCGGCGCCAACCGCGCCTGGCGCGACGGGATGCAGAGCCTGAGCGAACTCCGCAGCCTGGCCGGCGAATCGCCCGAAACGCAGCGCGAAATCGACGCCGTGATTCGCGAAATGCAGCGCCTCGACCCGAACAAGTTCCCGGGTAATCCGGCCCTGCTCGAACAGATGCGGACGCAGTTCCTGCCGGGCCTTGAACAGCTCGAACTCAAGCTGCGCCGGGAACTCGAAGGCCAGCAGACCGGTAACGTTCGCAGCGGCACGCAGGAACGCATCCCGGCCGGCTACTCCGATCAGGTGGCGGACTACTTCCGGCGTCTAAGCCGCGGCGCCACCCGTAAGTAGACCGTCGCCTCAGGAGGGGAACCGGAGACTCAGCAGGGTCGCCGGTTCCATATACAGTCCCTGCCACTGCACGCCAAAGTGCAGGTGCGGCCCGGTCACCCGGCCCGAAGCGCCGCTGCGCGCAATGGGCTGGCTCTGCGCCACCGTCTCGCCCTCGTTGACCGAGAACGCCGACAGGTGCATGTACAGCGAAAAAAGACCCTCGCCGTGGTCGAGCACCACGAAGCCCCCCTCGTAGTACATCTCCCGGGCGAGCAGCACCTGGCCGGTGTGCGTCGCCACCACCTCCGTGCCCGTGGGCGCCCGGAAGTCGAGGCCCTGATGGATACTGCGCGTCTTGCTATTGTAGGTACGGCGGGTGCCAAACGGTGAGGTGTACGGCGCATCCGCCGGCGCCGCGAACGGACCCTTCCAGCGGCGGGCGGAACGGGTGGCAAAAACGGTCTTCTTCAGTGCCGCCTCCTGCTGAATCCGCTTTAGAACTTCGGCCGGCGGCGTCACGAATCGCGGAGGCACGGTCAGCACCCCGGTGCGGTATTGGTGCCGGGCAATGGGAATCGAATGCACCACGCCCTGCTCAAGCGTCAACGGCAGCACCCCGGGCTTCACCTCCAGCCCCACCGCCGCCAGGGCGAGGCCTTCGGCCGAGAAGGCGAGCGGCCGGTCGAGCCACGTGCCGGTGGCCGGTCCGGTGGGCAGCTGAAAGAGAATGGGCGAGCCGGGGAAGGGCGCCGCCGGCGAAAACCGGAGCCCGGGTTTCGCGGCCGCGAGCGGGAGCGCGGAGAGCAGAGTGCGGCGGAGCATCTGCTCCCGAGCTTAACGCAAATAGAAGGGCGTGGAGGCCTCCGTGGTCACTTGGCCCACGCGCAGCCGCAGCGTGTGCGCGCCCGCCGGAAAGAAGCCGGCCGGGGACCGGAAGTTGATCTGCACCACCCCGGGAAAGCCCGGCGCGGCGCCCATCCAGACCAGGGGCGCCACCGTGTCGCTGATGGTCAACTGGGCCGGCAGCACCGGGGTAGGGAAGGGCGCCGCGATCGTCACCAGTCCATCCACCGGTTCCGGCGTCATCCGCCCGGCGCCGGTGGCATAGAGCACGAGGATCTCGCCGCGCGGCGCCGGGTTCAGATCGCTGTTCAGGCTGCCGTCCGGATGGATCGCTCCGACGGCGAAAAAGCCGGGCGCCGCCTCGGCCAGCGTCCCCGTCCGCGTGGCTCGCACCTGGGTACCCTGGCGGACCTCGACCACGGCGCGCCCGCTCGTCCCCACCCGGTTTGGCACCTGCAGGTTGATCTGCGTGGGCGAAACATAGAGCAGCGGAGCGGCGATCCCGTTCACCGTCACCTCCACGCCGGCGAGTCGCGTCGGCAGCCGTCCGTTCTGCGCCTCGCCCAGGACGGGCGCTGGCGCTCCCAGGTTCACCCCGTAGAGCGTCAGCAGCATGCCGGGCGCCAGCAGCGTCTCCTGGTTGCTGCCCGGGTGTACGAATCGGAGCTGCGGCGTCTCGAGGCTGGGCGGGGCGAGGACGTCGACGGTGGCCACAAGGCGGCGGAGGCGGTTGTTGGCCGAATCGGCGATTACAAGGTTACCGGCCGGGTCAAAGGTTAGACCCAGCGGAAAGTTCAGTCGGCCATCGGTGGAGGGACCGCCATCGCCCGCCAGGCCCGGCAACCCCGTGCCGGCTACGGTCGCCGCGCTGCCCTGCGGGTCGATGCGGCGCACCCGGTGGTTGGCCGTGTCGGAGACGAAGACGGCGCCATCGACGCCTACAGCCACGCCCATCGGACTGGCGAGCGAGTCGTCCGGCAGCGAGGTGATGGTGCCCGCCAGATCGATGCGGCGGATGCGGTTGTTGCCCGCGTCGGCGATGTAGAGACGCCCCGCGCTATCGAAGGCGAGCGCCGTGGGGAAGGAAAGCTGGGCGAAGACGGCCGTGTTGCCATCGCCGCTGAAGCCGGACCCCATCACGGAGCCCGCGTAAGTCGAAATAATGCCCGTGTTCGAGACGCGGCGGACTCGGTGGTTCTTCGAATCGGCGATAAAGAACTCATCGGAGGTCGGGCTGGCCAACACCGCCGTGGGCAGATCGAGCATGGCGGTGGTGGCCGGGCTGCCGTCGCCGCGGAAGCCGTTGAAGTTGTTGCCGGCCTGGGTAGTGATCACACCGTTGGCGGCCACGCGGCGGATGGCGTGGTTCGCGGTGTCCGCGATCAGCAGGTTGCCGGCCCGGTCCACGGATAAGCCGCGGGGGCCGTTCAGACGGGCCAGCGTGGCGGGCCCCCCATCGCCGGAGAATCCGGGGAGGCCCGTTCCGGCGATGGTCGTGATGGTGCCGTCCGGGGCGATGCGGCGGACGCGATGGTTCTGCTCATCGGCGACAAAGAGGTTCCCCCGGGCGTCGTACGCCACGGCGGCGGGATTGCTCAGACGGGCCGCCATGGCCGGGCCGTTATCGCCGGTCAGCGCTGCGCCCGTGGTCCCGGCGACGACGGTGGCCTGGTTGTTGATGCCGATGCGGTAGACAAGGGCGCCGTTGGCGTAAAAGGCGTTGCCGCGGTTGTCCACGGTCACCGCCGGTCCGCCCGCCGGCAGGGTGATCACCTCGCCCCGGCCCGAGCGCTTCAGCGCCGCATCCTTCCGGCTGTCGGCCAGAAACAGGTTCCCTAACGTATCCACGGCCACGCCGGTGGGGGAGAATAGCGGTTCCCGGATCGCGGCGGCCGGGGCGTAGGACCCGATTATGCCGCGCGCGATGCGGCGAATCCGCTGCGCGCCGGCCTCAGCCACCAGCAGGCCGCCCTGCGGGTCTATCCATAGCCCGGCCGGGTTGCGCAGACTCGACCGGAGTGCGGTGATGTCGTTGGCGCCGTACCCCGGGTTGCCGGTCCCGGCGTGGAGGCGGAAGTTGCCGTCGGGGGCTACGGCATAGATATAGTGCGCGCCGAAATCGGAGATATACAGCGTACCGTCCGGATCGATGGCGACGTTGCGCGGGGTGTCGAACCGCACCGCGGTAGCCGGTGAACCCTCGCTGGCCGGCGTTGCTGGATTGGCGCCGCCGCCGGCGAACGTGGTGATGCGCCCCTGCGGGGTGACCCGGCGGATGACCCGGTTGCCCAGGTCCGCGATGAAGAGGTTGTTTGCGCTGTCGACCGTCAATCCGTAGGGGGAGGTGAGTTGGGCATCGGTGGCGGGCCCGTTGTCTCCGGAGTAGCCCGCCGTGCCGTTGCCGGCCACCGTTGTCAGAATGCCGTTTGGCGCCAGACGGCGCACCCGGTGTTCGCGCGCGTCAGCGATGTACAGGTTCCCCGCGCTGTCAAAGGCCAGGCCCTCGGCCTGCGTCAGCACCGCCTGCAGCGCCGGCACGTTGTCCCCCGCGCTGGCCGATCCGGCAATACTCTGGATGCGGTAGGCCGGAGGGACTCCCGCGGAGAATACCAGTCCGGAATAGACAAGGCTGCAAAAAGCGATATCCCATTTCTTTGACCGCATACGAGTGTTTTCCTCAGTTGGTAAGTGGCAACCGGGCAGCGAAGCTCTCAGCGGATATCGATATGGCCAGTATATGAAAATTCAAGTGGTTGGCCTGGTGGTTACAGGTCTGTTGCTTGCTGGCGGGGCTGAGGGACAAGGGACCTTGGGCCTGAAACAAGGCGGGGAAAGGCGGGGAATCTCCTGGGCCAAACCCAAGTCGCGCCAGGCGCAGCGGGCGCATTATCTGATCGAACTGCGCCAACCGCCGACGCCGGAACTGTTGCGTTCGATCGAGGGCAACGGGCAGCGCGTCGTCTCGTATGTGCCCGTCAACGGCTTCATCCTGGCGGTCGAAGGTGAGCCTCGTCTGGGAGCGCTCGACGTGGCCATGGCCGGTCCGCTTGAACCGGTGGATAAACTGAGTCGCGAGATCGGAGCCGGCCGGCCGGGCCGCCGAGGCTACGTCGTCGAGTTTCACGCCGACATCCCCTGGCAGGAGCGCCGCGATCTGATTCAGGAGTCCGGCCTCGAACTGCGCGATCACCCGGACCTCGTCGGCGACCAGATGCTTGTGCGCGGCACCGTTGCGCAACTCGAGGCGCTCGTGAGCTGGGATGAGGTCGCCTACGTCTTTCCGGCGAGCACCGAATTGATGAACGGTTCGCCGCTGATCGGCTGCGCGGGCGCTTCCACCGAGTCCGGCCCGGTGGGATCGCTGGTGCAGACCGTGGGGAACGGCTGGGACGGCCCCGGCCAGGGGCGGGCTTCGCTTCAGTTCGCCTTCCGGGCGCTTAGTCAGAAGGTCGCCTCGCAGACGCAGCAGGCCGAGGTGTTTCGCGCCCTCCGCGAATGGTCCCGGGTGATTCAGGTGGATTTCGTCGAAGGGAACGACCCGGCGGCGCCCCGGACGATCGGAATTCTTTGGGGCCGCGGGGATCATGGCGATGGCTACCCGTTCGATGGCCCCGGGAAGGTTTTGGCGCACACGTTTTATCCCGCCCCGCCCAACAGCGAACCGCTGGGTGGCGACATGCACTTCGATGAGGACGAGAACTGGCAGGTGGGTCAGGACGTGGATATCTACAGCGTCGCCCTGCATGAACTTGGCCACGCGCTCGGCCTGGGGCACAGCGACCTCCCCGGGGCGGTTATGTATGCATACTACCGGCGCGCGGACCGCTTGACGGCCGAGGACATCGGCGCCGCCCGGCGCCTGTATGGCGCGCGGGAAGAGGCGCCCGCGAATCCGCCCGCAAATCCGCCCGCGAATCCGGCCACGAACCCGCCCGAAAATCCTCCCGCGAATCGCCCCGCGAATCCCCCGCGAATCCGCACGCGAATC
>JAINDL010000154.1 GCA_019931245.1 Bryobacteraceae bacterium CoA2 C42 | reverse complement strand
GCAGTAGCTGGTTAAGGGCTGATGCCGGTCTCGGTGTCCTGCCGCTTGCGCCAGACCCTGAAGGTAGGCGGCAAGACGCTGCTCACGTGGGCCTGGCGCGGGGGGAGGATGCGGGGCCACGTCCAGAGTGTATCACATGTTCTAACACAGTAGTATTAGCAGTCTCGCTTCTCTCTGATCACCTGCACCAGGCACATGTTCTGCTCATCCCGGTTTTGGATCCGTCATGAAGAATCTCCTATAGAACCGGGGCGGATCTTCTGCAATCCGCTGGTTTCACCGGGGTGAATTCAGTCAGGGGAATAAGAAAGAAATGCGGCGCGGGTAGGCGGCGGAGGGGGAACGCCCCGGAGCGTTTGCCAAACAAGGGCGGTAAGCACGTCATCTGTGACATGGTCCGGCGCCGAGAAGTCGAGGCGGGCCGAGGCGGCGGTACCGGGCGGGTTCTTAGTATCGAGGGAGACGCGGGGAGCCTCCGCAAGGTAGGGGCGAAGGTCGGGAGTGGAGGAAAAGGCCGGGAACATGACGGTGGCCGTAGCATCGTAGTGGGTGAGCGGCGGGAGCTGCAGCAGCATCTCGATCGTGCGGAGCATGGAAGTGGTGTTGTAAAACGTGTGGTCGACTGCGGCGCGGCGCGTGTAGGGGCTGATGACGAAAGCGGGGGAACGATGGGAGTCGACGTGGTCGGGACCGTTCTGGGCATCGTCCTCGAGAACGAAGATTGCGGTGTGCGGCCAGGCAGGGGACTTCGAGATGGCCTCGACGATGCGGCCTAGCGCGACATCGTTGTCGGCCATGGAGGCATTCGGCGTCAACTTGCCGGGGGAGGTGCCCCAGGTGTGATCGTTGGGCAGCACCATTACCGTCAGCTGCGGCAGGGAGCCGGTGCGTTCGAGCTCCTCGATAAAGATGCGGGCGCGGGCGACATCGGGAAAGTCGGGGTCGTAGCCGCCGTAGAGGCTGTTGGTATATGGAAGCAGCGCAGGGTCCGAAACGCTGGCGACGATAGGCTCTCCCGGTTTGGCGCCGGGGCGGTTGGAGACGAAGAAACCGAAATTGCGGAAGGAGACGCCGGCTTTCAGGGCCGAAGTCCAAAGGAAGCCGCCGGGGGTATCGTTGATGGGCTTGGGCGCGGGGCGGGTGCGGCCGGCGTAGGCGGCGGGCCAAGCGCGCATGAAGGCCGGCGGGGTGATGGCGGCCGAGGACCACATCCATCCTTCTGACGAGACGTCGGCGTTGACGTAGAAGTTGTCGAAGAGAACGAACTCGCGGGCGAGCTTGTGATGGTTGGGGGTGATATTTTCCGGGAAGAGGCAGAGAGAGGGGTCACCGTTGCCGGCGGGGAGATCGCCGAGAACCTGATCGTAAGTACGGTTCTCCTTCATGATGTAGACGACGTGACGGATGGGCGGCAGGGGGCCGGCGGGGGCTGGGGTGATGGCCGGCGTCAGCTTGGCGTAGGCCTCGGAGTGCTTCTGGACGGCGGCGGGGGTGAGGTTAGTGACGAGACGGGCGGAGCCGAGTTGGATGAGGGGCGTGTACTGGATGGGGGAGGGCGGCTGGGGAGTCATGGTGCGGTGCACCGTGGGGTTGGGTCCCTGGGGGTTGGGATAAGAACGTTCGCCTTTGCCGTTGAGGACGAGGAGGCCGCGGCTGGGGAGGGGGAGGGCGAAGGTAGGGTACCAGGCGGTGGGGAGGTATCCGGAGAGCTTGCGGCGGGCAACGTCGTAGACCGCAATGGCGTTGGCATCGGAGCAGGAGATGAAGAGGCGATTGGTGGCGGGGTCGCTGGTGACGGAGGTGGGACTGAGGCCGACGGGCCAGGTGGGGGAGGGAGCAAGGTTGAGCCGTTCAGCCGGCTTGGGATGGGCGGGGTCGGCGAGCAAGAGGATATCGAGATGGTTGGAAAGCGAGGCGGTGACGTAGAGGCGGTCTTTGTGGACGACGAGCGAAGATGGGCCGCGGGAGAGTGGGACTGTGGTGACGGGCGTAAGGTTGGGGAGATTGATGACGTGGAGGGAGGCGGGTTCGTGGCTGAGGACGTAAAGGTGGTTCTGGTGGAAGAGGGCGCGGGTAGGACGGGGAATAGTGAGGCGGCGGGCTTCGGCGCCGGTCGTGAGATTGACGAGGACGACGGTATCGCCGAGGGTGTGAGTGAGAGCCACGAGCCCGTCGCGGTGGGCGACGGTGGAGACGTGGCCGGTGGGGGCCGGGATGGTCTTTTCGAGGGTGAGCTGATGGGTGGGAGAGACTGCGACAACGGCCAGCCCGGCGGCGTGACCGAGCGGGACATAGGCGCGGCGGGTGGCGGGGTGGAAGGCGAAGTCGATGCCGGCTTCGGGGAGGGGCAGGGAGTGGATGATCTTGCGGGAGGCGAGGTGGAGCACGGCGAGGGACGGCGGCTTAAAGCCAGAGTGGAACAGCAGCGCGTGCTGGTTGCCGGGCAGGAGTTGCGCGTGGACGGGGAAGGTGTCGACGGGGATTTCGACACCGGCCGGATCGAGCCGCCAGCCGGTGGGAAGGGTGATGACGGCCAGGAGGAGAGTGAGAAGCATGGTGACTTAGAAAGCGTAGCGGACGCCGAACTGGATGACACGCGCCGACTTCTGACCGGTGATGCGGCCGAAGTTGACGCTGGTAAGGTCCGTGATGGGGTTGGTGAGTTGGCGGCGGTTGGGGGCGTTGAACCAGTCGGTACGGAACTCGAAGAACTGGCTTTCTTTGATCCGGATACGCTTGGCGAGGGAGATGTCTTCGTTCGCGAATCCGAAGCCGCGGACGTAGGGCAGGACCGGGCCGAGGTTTCCGAACGTGAAGGGCGCCGGGGTGGCGAACGCAGCCCGATTCAGTTGAAGATCGCCGCGGTCGCCACTGAGGGCGTTGAAAGGATTGAAATTATCGTGGCTGGTGGCGAGCATGGGGTCGACGCCGGCGACCAGGTTCGGGCGGAGGGCACCATTGAAGATGGGCAGACCGTTGGGAATCGTGATGGAGAGCGGGTTGCCGCTTTCGTAGGTGAAGATGCCCGAAAGTGACCAGCCGCCGAGAATCCACGAGGCGGGACCGCTGGTGAGGAAGGCTTTGCCAGGGCCAAAGGGAAGGTCGTAGGCGACGCTGCCGATGAAGCGGTTGGGAATATCGGAGTTGGTGACGGAGCGTTCGACGCGGCGGTCGGCGACGTCCTGCAACGTGCCTGTGCCGATCACGTCAGAGATGAACTTCGAACGGGTGTAGGAGCTGAGGAGAGCGAGGCCATTCGAGAAGCGCTGCTCGTATTTGAAGAGCAGAGCGTGATAGGACGAGCTGCCGGAGGGAGAGTCCCGGTAGGTGATGCCCTGGAACTGCGGATAGGGGCGGAGGGATTGAGCCAGGGTGCCGGTGAAGCCGGGGTAAGGCGGACGAAAGCCGGCAGCGATGACGGCGGCGGCGCCGATGGGCTGGCGCAACAGATCACCGAGCGCAAGGAAGCGGGAGGGCACCTGGTTGAGGTTCTCGAGCGTGGAGTTGGGGATATGGCGGGCTTGGGTGGAGACCCAGCCGAGTTCGAGGGAGGCGGACTTTATGCGATGCTGGACGCTGACCTGGAACTGGTTGGTGTGGGAGAGGCGGCCGGAGCCGTTGACCGCATCGGGGTTGACATAGCCAGCAGCACGATTGTTGACGAGCGTGGGACTGACGAACGGGGGCTGGACGGCGACTCCGGCGGGCCAGCCCCGGTCGAGGTAGAACGCGGGGGTAGCGCCGCCATCAAGGCTGGAGAGCGTGACGTTGGAGGAGAAACCCTCGGTATTTACGTTGACGATGCGGGGCGCGTAGAAGATACCGAAGCCGGCGCGGAGGACGGTGTTCGACAGGAGTTGGTAAGAGATGCCGCCTCGGGGGCCCCAGCCGCCATAGAAGTTGTTGATGAACTTGCGGGAGCCGGATCGGCCAGTGCCTTCGCCGTTGAAGATTGCAATACCGGGCAGGTTGCCGGCGGCCGGGTTCGGGGCGTTGAGGTCGAGGCTGGAGGTGTTGCCGTTGTGGTCGTAGAACGGGACCTGAATGTCGTAGCGGAGACCGAGGTTCAAGGTCAGGCGGTTCGAGAACTTCCAATCGTCCTGGGCGTAGAAGGCGTAGGACTGGGAGCGGCCGAGCAGCGGGAGACCAAACTGCATGTTGGCCGTAGAGGGCGCTCCGAGGAGGAGCGAGGCGAAGGAGTGGCCGGTGGCTGCGGTGCCGGGTTGGCCGGTGGTGAAGGGCGAGAAGGTGTAGGTACCGTTCTGATTGCCGAGGGTTTGGGTATTGTCTTCGAGCCAGTCGTAGCGGAAGCCGAACTTGAAGTTATGGCGGCCGGTGGTCCAGGAGGTGGCGTTCTGGAGATTGAAGTTATTGGAGCCGACGGTGCGGTCGACATTTTCGCCAATCATGGACAAGCCTTGGCCCGCGAAGCGGAGGGCCGGGAAGCCGGGGCCATAGGCGCCAGGGACCTGGTAGGAGAGGGCGGGCGTTTGGAGGAAGAGGCTGAACCAATTGACGTAGCCGAAGGTGGTTTTGTTGAGGAGGTTGGGACGGACGATGAAGTCGTGGTTGAGGGTGATCTGGGGGGCGTATGGTTTGTCGAAGAAGCCTTCGAGGCGTTCGGCATACGGGCCGTTGAAGTTGTCGCGCACGTTCCAGGAGGGGCGGCCGGAAGCGGTGAGGATATGGCGGTCGTTGAAGCGGTGATCGAACTTCAGGAGGAAGACCGTCATCTTTTCGATGTTGCGTTGGGCGCCGACGAAGTTGTTTTCGGCGGTGGGGAGGTTGGGCGCGGGGATGGCGCCGAGGGAAGCGCGAGCGAAGGCGGTGATGCGGTCCGTGGGGATGCGATTGCCGGGGAACTGGAGGCGGGGTTGGCCGGCGCCACCGGTGGCGGGATCGAAGATGGGCTGGGCGAAGGCGCTGAAGTCGCCCAACCGCATGGGGGCGGTGGCGATGGTGCGGGTGACGCCTTGGGGTTGGTTGATGCGGCGGAAGACGGTGAGATCGGTGAAGAAGAACGTGCGGTTTTTTCCGTTGTAAAGCTTCGGGATGAGCACGGGGCCGCCGAGGTTAACGGCGCCTTCGCCTTGGCGGGTGATGTCGGCGATGCGGGCGTTGAAGCGGCGGGCGTCGAAGACGTTGTTGCGGAGGAGGAATTCGGCGTTGCCGTGGAATTCGTTGGTGCCGGACTTGGTGGTCATGATGACGACGCCGGAGGAGGTGCGGCCGAACTCGGCGGGGGCGATGGCGGTTTCGACGCGGAACTCACTGACGCTGGTCATGGAAGGTCGGATGGAGAAGGGCGAGGCGATGCCGCCGCGGTAGTTGTTGGTGACGCCGTCGACGAGGACTTCGGTGGTGTGCTGGCGGCCACCGGTGATGATGACATTGAAGTTGCCGACGTTGCCGCCGACACCGGGGACGAGCCGGACGAAGGACAGGACGTCGCGATTGGTGCCGGAGAGTTGGAAGGGGACCTTATCGAGGAGGGATCGGTTTACGACGGTGCCAAGAGAAGAGGTTTCGGTTTGGAGGAGGGGGAGGTCGGCGGTGACTGACACGCTATCGGTGACAGCGCCGACTTGGAGGGAGACGTTGAGGCGGGTGACCGAGGCGGTCTCGACGCGAAGGTCTTCGAGGAGGGAGCGGCGGAAGCCGAGGGCTTCGACGGCGAGGGAATAGGCGCCGATGCGGACGCTGGGGAAGGCGAAGACGCCGGCGGAGGTGGTGGTGGTGCGGAGCTCGTCGTTGGTGGCGGTGTTCTTAAGGAGGATGGAGGCGTTGGCGACGGCGGCGCTGGAGGGGTCGAGGACAATTCCGGTGACCGAGCCGGCGGAGCCTTGGGCGAGGAGTGCGGCAGGCAGGAGAGCGAACAGGAGAAGACGGTTCGACAAGGAATTCATTCGCTGACGATAGCGGTCGAAGGTTAAGGAAGGATCAGAATTGGTTGAATTCCTGATGACGGATGAGGAAAGCGCGGGCTTTTCGGTAGTGGCGGGTGAGGCTGGGGTCGCCCGTGACGCAGATGGCGGTATCGAGGGCGTCGGCGATGAGGCCGGTGGGGGCGATGACCGTGACTTGGCGGGGCGTCGACAGGGGACGGCGGGTGCGGGGATCGAGGATGTGGGAGTAGCGTTGGCCGTCGAGGACGGTGTACTGCTCGGCGTCGCCGGCGGTGGAGACGGCGGCGTGCTGGAGAGTGAAGACGCGGCCGGCGGCCTGGACGCGCCAGCCGCGCTCGCCGGGTGGCGGGGCGCCGCAGACGATGTCGCCGCTGATGGCGATGAGGGCGCGAGGGAGGCCGAGCGCGCGGAGCGCTTCATCGGCGATGTAGCCCTTGCCGAGGCCGCCGACATCGAGACGGATGCCGGGATCGTCCAGCCAGGCCGTGTTGCCTTTGAGGTGAAGATGCTGGTAGCCAGAGGGCAGGTTAGCGGGCGGGAAGGTCTTGGTCTGCCGCCAATGGCGGATCAGCGCGCCGGCGGTAACGTCGAAGGCGCCTTGGGTTCGCTGGGCGACCTGCTGGGCGGTGCGGAGGACGAGGGCGAGTTCGGGGGAGATTTGGCGGGGGGTGGTGGAGAGCTGGTTGAGTTCGGAGTGGGGGAGATAGTCCGACAGGATGGCGTTCAGGGCGGCAATCCGTGCGTAGGCGCGGCGGAAGGCGGCGCGGGCCTCGTCGACATTCCGGGCGTAGGCCGTGATGCCGACGAGGGTGCCGAGGTGCGGCTCCACCGCTTCAAAGCGCTCGAGCGCCGGGTCGGCGCTACTCGCGCTCGACGCCGTTATTCCAATAACGAAACATCTGCGCAGCACTGGGCACCTTCAACGGACGGACGAGGCGGAAGCCGAGAAACTGCGCGTCGGTGAGATACCAGATGGACTTGGGCAGCTGCGGATCCTGCATCTTCCACTGGGGGCTCGACCAGATGCGCTCTGCGCAGGCGAGCTTTTCGGCCGGGTCGGACCAGGCGCCACCTTTGGCCACGTGCGGGTAGGGCTTGGTGGAAGGGATGTAGCCTTCGGGCGGCAGCGGCTTGCCGTAGGCTTTTTCGTCGTACTGGTCGAGGGTCCATTCGGCGACGTTGCCGAGCATGTCGTAGATGCCGAGCTTGTTGGGCTTCTTTTTGCCGACCGGTTCGTACTTTTCGGGGGCGTTGTCGGTGTACCAGGAGCGTTCGTTGATGGGGGTCGCTTCGGTTTCGCCGAGGCGGCAGGCGTACTCCCATTCGGCTTCGGTGGGCAGGCGGTAGAACTGGCCGGTTTTGGCCGAGAGCCACTGGGCGTACTTGTTGGCGGCGTGCTGGGTCATCGAGATGGCCGGGAAGCCGTTGATGCCCATGCCGAACGACATTTCGACGTAGGGCTTGGTGGGGCGCGAGATGGCATCGACAACGGGGTCCGCGCCGCGGGCTTCGTTGGCTAGGTTCTGGAACATGAAGAGCCGGTACTCGTCCCAGGTGACTTCGCGGGCCGCCATCCAGAAGGGCGCTACCTTCCCGTTGCCGGGGACGGGCACCATTTCAAACTCGACGGTGGAGTTGGGGATGGTGCGGCGGTAGGGCTTGAGTTCGGTGGCCTGCTCCATTTTCGGGTGGAGGCGGGAGACGAGGGCCTGATCGTCCTTAACCTTGGGTTGCGGGAGTTTCAGGGTGAGGGTTTCGGGCCAGGGGGCGCCGGCGGCGATCCAGGCTTTCAGGATGGCGCGCTGGCCGGCGGGAATCTGCTGGCCGCCCGGCGGCATGGCGAGGGCGGTGCCGGGGGTGAGTTCGGTGGTGGTGTACAGCAGCGACTTGGCGGGATCGCCGGGGACGAGGGCCGGGCCGCGCGTGCCGCCTTTGAGGGCGGCGGCGCGGGTGTGGAGCCGGAGGCCGGACAGGCCGCGTTCGGCTCCGTGGCAGGAGAGGCATTGTTGTTCGAGCACCTGGCCGAATTCGGGCGTTTGGGCCGCAGCCAGGAGCGGGAAGAGGAAGAGAGCGAGGCGCATTAGACGAACTTGGTGCGGCCGGGCAGCGGCATGGGTTCGTTCTGGACGGTGCCGCCCCATTCGACCTTGTCGGGGAAGATGCGGTGCTGGGAGTTCATGACCTGGTCCCAGGTGATCTGCTGGCCGGTGTAGGCGGCCATGCGGCCCATGATGCCGAGGAGGGTGGAGGTGCACATGCGTTCGCCGTCGTTGAGCGGCGCGCCTTTGCGGATGCCGGCGAACAGGTCGTCGTGCTCCTTCTGATACATGTCATACTTCTGGCCGGAGAAGGTCCAGGGGTTGGCGCCGACGATGCGGGGGTTGGGCCCGCGGCCGATGATGGCCTGGCCTTTGGTGCCCATGATGTAGTCGGCGTTTTCGTTGTAGCAGCCCTCCATCTGGCGGTTGGAGACGAAGGCGCGGACATTGTTGGGATAGAGGTAGTTGACCGAGAAGTGGTCGTAGATGTTGCCGGCTTCGGCGGGAATCTGGCGGCCGCCGGTGGCGACGCAGGAGACGGGGGGCTGATCGTTGAAGGCCCAGGCGACTTTGTCGACGGTGTGGATGGCCTGTTCGACGAGCGAATCGCCGCAGAGCCACTGGAAGTTGTACCAGTTGCGGATCTGCCATTCGACGTCGGACATGCCGGCGGGGCGGGTGTCGGCCGGGGGCATGGGTTTAACGGGGTTGGTGTAGTAGGTGCCGTAGTAGGCGACGATGTCGCCGATGGCGCCGCTCTTGATCTGGTTGAAGGTTTCGACGATGTAGTTGGAGTAGCGCCAGCAGAAGCCGGCGACGAGGGAGAGATTCTTCTCCTTGGCCATCTTCGAGGTTTCCATGACGTGGCGGATGCCGGGGACGTCCACGGCCATGGGCTTTTCGCAGAAGACGTGTTTGCCTTTTTCGATGGCGTAGCGGAGCTGGGCGGGGCGGAAGCCGGGGGGGGTGGCGAGGAGGACGACGTCGACGTCGGAGTTGATGAGCTTTTCGTAGGCGTCGAGGCCGACGAACATATTGGCCGTTTCGACCTGCACCTTTTCGCCGTGGATTTTCTTGAGGCGTTCGAGCGAGTCATCGATGCGGTCCTGGAACACGTCGGCCACCGCGGTGAGATTGGCAAAGTCGTCGGCTTTGAGCGCCTGCGCGGCGGCGCCGGTGCCGCGTCCGCCGCAACCGACGAGGCCGACTTTGATGGCCTTCGAGCCTTGCATGGCGGAGAGGACGGCGGGGGCGCCGAGAAGGAGGGCTCCGGACTTCAGGAAGTCGCGGCGGGGGTTCTGTTCCATAGATACCAGGATATACCCGCCATTCGGCCACCGGTTCACTGGATCTTCTGGTAGCGGCCCTCCGGGGAAATGGGCGGCGGGGCCGGAAAGAGTTCGCGGACGATCTCGCGGGCGAGTCGGTCGGCGGCCTCGCTGACGGCGGAGCGGTTCTTTGAAGGCGCGCTGTCCTGGGTGCCGGCGAACGGGATTTCGCCGTCCGCGCGGACGAGCTTGACGATGAGGGTGACGGAGCGTTTGGTTTCGGTGGTGGCGAGCGCCTCCTGACCCGCGGCGGCCATGGCGCCGAATCCGCCGCCGGCGGCGTTGTAGGATCCGCCTGCGGCGGCAATGCCGGTGGCTTCGCCTTCGCTGCGCGACCGCAAGTCGGTTCGCTCGACAATGGTCCCTTTGAGGACGTACTCGGCCTTTTGGCAGTTCTCGGTGAGGCGGACGCGCCGGGTGCTCAACAGAGCGGCGGCGAGAGCGTCCTCGGCCAAAGCGCCAAGGACCGCCTCGCCCCGGATTTTTTCCACACAGACGGCAGGCCTTTCCGTTCCGGTAACGGCCTGCAGGAACCATGCCCCGAGAAGAAACTCAACCATGGAGGTGTTTCTTGGCCTCTTCGGACTCGTATTCGCATTTGACGCCGGAGCGTGCTTCGATAATGGTAATTACCTTAGAGGGCAGCTCCTTGGCTAATTCGAGGACTACTCCCTGCTGCAGGTTCGTGCTGTCCTTATAACCAATGGTCAGAAAGTGCTTCCGCTTTTTGGAGAGAAGAAAGAGGGGGTTGATCATGATGGCGACGCCGATGCGCCGGCCCGCCTTCTGGCCATATTCGAGCGAAGAGACGCGATCGAAGGGGACATCAAACGTACCCTTCTTACTTTGAAACTTCAGGCCGACGCGCTGATCAATCATCAGGGAGCCTTCGGTGTTCTGGGGTATCTCAGTAATTGTTCCGCCTACGTATCGGACATCGTCGCCCCGCACGGCGGCGGCCAACACGGGCGCGGCCGCGGGAAATAGTAACAACATCTTTCTTCGGGAAGTAAACATAACAATGTATCGTCCCTTCCGAACCAACCTTTAACCCTTCTCTTACTCGGGTTCCGCCGGCGGAGAGAGGACGGGCTGGGGGTGTGGGGCTGGCCGGGGTTATACTGCTGGATGAGTTATGGCAAAGAATTTCATGGATTTAACGGGCCGCGTGGCGGTCGTCATGGGCGGGACGTCGGGTATCGGCGCGGTGCTGGCGGTGGGTTTGGCCGAAGCCGGGGCGACGGTGGTGCCGACCGGGCGGCGGGAGGCCGAACTGAACGCGGTTTGCGCCGAGATTGAGGCCCTGGGCGGGCTGACGCTGCGGCAGGTTTGCGATGTGCAGAAGCGGGAGTCGATTGACGCGCTGCGGGACGCGGTGCTGGCGCGGTTTGGGCGGGTGGACATTCTGCTGAACGTGGCCGGGATGACGTTCCGGAAAAAGACCGTGGCGGTGGAGGAGGCCGAGTGGAACCGGCTGATGGACGTCAATGTGACGGGTACGCTGCGGGCCTGCCAGAGTTTCTATGAGCCGCTGAAGGCGCACGGAGCGGGGCGGGTGATCAATATCGCTTCGCTCAGCTCCTTTGTCGGGCTGCTCGAGGTGACCGCTTATGCGACGTCGAAGGCCGCCGTGCTGCAGATGACGCGGCAGTTGGCCGTGGAGTGGGCCAAAGAGGGCATCAACGTGAACGCGATTGCGCCTGGGGTGTTCCGGACGGAGTTGAACGCGGCGCTGCTGGACGGCACCGAGCGCGGCAAGGAGTTTCTGCTGCGGACGCCGATGAAGCGGTTCGGGCAGCGGCAGGAGTTGCTGGGGGCGGCGCTGCTGCTGGCTTCCGAGGCGGCGAGCTACATTACGGGCCAGTGCATTGCGGTGGACGGGGGCTTCCTGGCGAGCGGCGTGAACCAGTAAAAGCGGGCCCGGCGCGGCGGGGCGGCCGCGCCGGGCGTCCTGGGGACCGTGTGCTATATTGGAGCAGAATTCTCATTCTGCAAAGGAGGTAACACCAATCGATGGGCTCGCTCGGCACTCAGGAGATGATCCTGATCTTCATTCTGGCCCTGCTGGTTTTCGGTCCTAAAAAGTTACCGGAGCTGGGCAGGACCGTGGCGAGAGCGATGGGCGAATTCCGGCGGGCATCGACGGAATTGCGTTCGACGTTTGAGCGTGAAATGAACTCCTTGGAGCGGGATAACGGATCGATGAAGGAGCTCAACGAGCTCCGGGATGTAACGCGTGAGTTCCAGAACGAAATCACGAACTACGACGACACCTCTTATTACGATTACGGGGAATCGACCCCGCAATTGTCGGAATCCACCGCAACCTCTTCATCCACGGTAAGCGCATCCGCACCTCAGGGCGCTGAACAGACCACTGTCGTTGAGACGCCGGCTGAACCGGCCGCCGCAGCCGCCACGGAGACCCCGCTGGTGGTAAAGGCCGCCGAGGGCACCGTATCGCAGAACTCAGTGGCTAGCTAACTTAAAACCGTACTTTATGTCATCGGAAGAGCAGCAGGGGCGCGGCCCCGACAGGGAACTTGCGCCGGATACCCCGCAGACGGCGGGGGCGGAGCCGGCGGCCGAAGCCGCGCCGGCTTCCGAGGGCACCTACGTCTCGCACGAGCAGACGACCGACGCTGACCACGATTCGCACTACTACGACGGCTATACCTACGACGATCCCTATTCGCAGGTGGACCACAATCCGGTAACGCCGGCGGCGGCCCCGCTGGCGCCGGTGAGCTCCGGGAGCGGTTCGCCGCCGCCGCCGTCCTCTCCGCCCGATGAAGAGGACGAAGAGGATGATGGGATGCTGCGGATGAGCTTTCTTGAGCACCTCGAGGAGCTGCGGAGCCGGTTGATTAAGGCGTTGGGTGGGGTAGCGGTGGCGTTTCTGCTGGCGATGCTGTTTGCCAACGAGATCTGGAAAGCGATTTCCGACCCGGCGGCCGAGGCGCTGGCGCGGCTAGGTTATCCTCCGACGTTGAAGCAGTTAAGCCCGACCGATGCTTTCACCGTCATCTGGATGAAAGTGCCGCTGCTGACGGCCACCTTTTTATCTTCGCCCTGGATTCTTTACCAAGTGTGGGCATTTATTTCCCCGGGTTTGTACAAGAAAGAGCGGCGTTTTGCGGCGCCGTTTATTCTCTGCACGGCCGGTCTTTTCGTGTTGGGCGGTTTGTTCGCCTACTTCGTTGCCTTCCGGTTCGGTCTTGAGTTTTTGCTGGGGATGGGCAAGGATATCAACGTCGAACCGGCGATCAACCTGGTGGATTATTTCGACCTGTTCGTCAACGTCTCTCTGGGGATTGGTCTGGTTTTCGAGATGCCGGTAGCGGTGTTCTTCCTGACCTTTCTGCGGATTACGACGGCGAAGTTCCTGCTGGCCAATTCGCGGTACGCGATTCTGATCATCGTGATCCTGGCGGCGGTGGTGACGCCCACGCCCGATATTTTCAATCTGATGATCTTCTCGGTGCCGATGGTTTTTCTCTACTTTATTGGGGTTTTCGCCAGCTATCTGCTGGAGTTGCGCCGGAACGAGGAGAGCTTCCCATGGGCTTCGGTGTTGGTGATTGTGGCGTCGCTGGCAGGGGTGGTAGCCGCTGTTTTCTACGTGGCGGTGTCTCGTTACGGATACAAGTTAATTCCGGCTTGGCCCTTCCTGGTGCGATGAATATATCCCTCCGTTTAGTACTAAGTCGATGAGAAAACAAGTACCTTTCGTTCATCACAATTCTTAGCAGGCGGGTTATTCTGCAGGGGAATCGCTTTCTGTGCGGTGGACCCTGATGGATTTATACCGAGCAATTGAAGAGTTGTACGAGGAGAAGCGGCGGATCGAGCAGGCCATTGCGGCGCTTGAGAGGCAGGGCCCCGCGCCGGCCAAGGCCGCCGGCCGGCGGGGGCGAAAGTCGATGGATGAGGAAGAGAGGCGGCGGGTTTCCGAACGGATGCGGAAATACTGGGAGAGCCGTCGGGAATCGGTAGCCGATTAGCGCTTGAAAAACCAAAGCCAATAGTATTGCTGGCCCGCGCCGTGGTTGTAGCGCATTTCAAAACCGCAGCGCTCGGCCATGGCGCCGGCCTGTTCGGGCGAAAAGGGGACGCCCAGCCAGGTATCGTCGGGGGTGATTTCGATGGTAACGTCTCCCTGAACCTGGAACTTGAACAGAGCGCCGGGGCGGAGGAGGCGGGAGACTTCGCGGACGTAGTTTTCAATGACCTCGCGGCTGGGGATGTGTTGAAACACGATGGTAGAGAAGGCGAAGTCGAAGTTGGCGGTGGGGACGACGGCGAGGTCGGTGCCGTTGTTCTGGTAGACGTGGGCGTGGGGGAAGCCGGAGAGGGCGGCCCGGGCCTGGGCGACCATTTCGGGGCTGATGTCGACGGCGTGGACCTCTCCAAACAGGCCGGCGAGGGCGCGGGTGACGCGGGCGGCGCCGCAGCCGATCTCGAGTACCCGCATGGCCTGGGGTTGTTTTCCCTGGCAGATGTTGGTCATGTCGGTGAGAATTTCTTCGGCCACCGTGCGTTCGCCGGATTGAAAGAATTCGTCGTCGGTCCAGTTTTCGTTGGCGGTATTGACGTAGTACCGGGCATTTTCACGGGCACGGGCGTCCCATTCGGCGCGCATTTTTTGAAGGATACTCTCAGACATCGGAAAAGTTCATTGTAGCGTGCCCACGGAGGCTCTCCGTCTTGTATACTGAAAGGAGTCGCGTGGGCGACTAGCTCAGTTGGGAGAGCACCACGTTCGCATCGTGGGGGTCGTGGGTTCGAGTCCCATGTCGTCCACCAAAATCTCCGCCATGGTCCTATCGGACATTGATATTAAACGTTACTTGGCGGAGGGGAAGATCCGGATCGAGCCGGAGCTTCCTCCGGAGCAGTACGGTTCCTGTTCGGTGGACTTCCGTCTCGGAAACGAGTTCAGTGTTTTTGAGCACTCCCGTTTTGCTTTTATTGATCCGCGGGACCGGGGCGCGATTCAGGACATGATGCGGACGATCGTGGTGCCGCCGGGCGAGCCATTCATCCTGCAGCCGCGGGATTTTTGTTTGGCGATCACCGAGGAGCGTCTGGAGCTGGCCGATGATGTGCTGGGGCGGCTCGAGGGGCGTTCCAGCCTGGGCCGGATCGGCATTATCGTGCACGGCACGGCGGGGTTGTTTGACCCGGGTTGGACAGGCAAGGCGACTCTTGAACTGTCGAATCTGGGGCGGGTACCAGTGGCGCTCTATCCGGGGATGCGAATCTGTTCGTTTACGTTTGAGCAGTTGACGACGCCCGTGTCGGTGCCCTACCGGGCCAAGCCGGGCAACAAGTACGCCGGACAGACGAGTCCGCTGGCGTCGCGGCTTTCCGGTGAAGTGAGCCAGGTTAAGGAGCCGTAGCCCTCTCTTTCGCTAACACTTAGGCTGAGTAGGCCGATACCCCTTGTATTGATGGGGATGCCGCTCGCAGCCTGGATAGTGATTGCCGGAGTCGTGGTGATTCTTTTGGTGGGCGGCGTCCGGGCGTACCAGGGTCTGCGTCGCGACTTGCTTTCGCAGACCAAGCTGCTGCAGGACTCGCTGGCATCCGAACGGCATCTGCGGGAACGTTACGGGGAGCTGTTTGCGAACGCAAGCGACGTGATTCTGCAGACGAATCTGGACGGACGTCTGGTGGCGGCCAACCGGGCGGCGGAGTTGCTGCTCGACCGGGTCGGGACGGGGCTGGAGAGTCAGTTCATTGAAGATCTGTTCACGACCGATGACCCGGGCTGGTATTTTGACGTGCTTGACCAGGTGCGGTACTCCGAAACGGTGCGGGTGGAGCGGGAGTTCATCGGTCAGGACGGAGCAGGGAAGACATTGGAGTTAAGCTGTCGGGTCCTGGCGGACCGGGGCTTTGAAACGGGGATTCAGGCTATTGGGCGGGACATAACCGAGCGGGTGCGTCTGCAGCAGGAGTTAGAGCGGGCGAGGCGGGCGGCCGAATCGAATGCCTCGGCGAAGAGCATGTTTCTAGCCAATATGAGCCACGAGATCCGGACGCCGATGAACGGGATTCTCGGCATGACCCGGCTGCTCCTGGAGACGCCGCTCAATTCCGAGCAGCGCGATCAGGCATCGACCATTGAACACTCGGCCGAAGCGTTGCTGACGATACTGAACGACATTCTGGATCTGAGCCGGATTGAGGCGGGGAAGCTGGAGCTGGTGCGGGAGAGCTTTGAGCTGCCGACAGTGTTTGAAGAGGTCATGGAGCTGCTGGCGCCGATGGCGCGGACCAAGGTGCAGGAGTTTTTGTTTGACTTTCCCCCCGCGCTGCCGCGACGGTACTTCGGTGACGCCGGGCGGCTGCGGCAGGTGCTTTTGAATTTAGTGGGTAATGCCCTGAAGTTTACCGAGAACGGCTTCGTCGAAGTCCGGGTGAAGGGGGGGGCCGGCGACGGATTTGGTGAGTTGGTTGTGGAGGTGGCCGACTCGGGCATCGGCATGACGGCTGAGCAGGCCGGGCGTCTGTTTCAGCCGTTCGAGCAGGCCGAGCCGGGGACCCAAAGGCGGTTCGGGGGTACGGGTCTCGGTCTGGCGCTTTCAAAGAAGATCGTCAACGCAATGGGCGGCGAGGTTGGGGTGCACAGCTTGCCCGGGGTGGGCTCGGTATTCACGTTCACCCTGCGGCTGGCGATCGATGGGTCCGGACCGGAGTTCGTACCGCGGCTCAGCGGTCTGCGTGTCTGTTGCGACATTGCAGGGGCGCGTCTGCGGGAGGTGGTGGAGCGCTGGTTGGTGGCGCACGGGGCGGTGGTTGCCGCGCAGGATCCGGAGCTGTGGATCGCCGATCGCCTGGCGCCGGGACCAGCCGGGGCCGGAGCAGCCCGGCGGCTGCTGCTGAGCCGGGATCCGAGTCCGCGGGTGGGAGGCGAGGCCGAAAGCGCGGGCTTCGCGGGCTGGCTCCGGCAGCCGGTACGGCAGCGGGAGTTTCTCGATACGGTGGAAGCCCTGCGGCAGCCGGCGCCGGCCATGTTGGGACCGGGAGCCCTGGCGCGGCAGAGCGAGTTTGTGCCGATTGCAGCGACGCTGCAGGGGATGCGCGTGTTGCTGGCCGAGGACAACCGCGTCAACCAGAAGGTGGTGATCGGAATTCTCAAGCGGGCCGGGTGCACATTTTCGGTGGTCGAAAATGGGGCGCTGGCGCTTGAGGCGATACGGAAGGGCGGCTTCGATGTGGTGCTGATGGACTGTCACATGCCGGTGATGGATGGCTTTACCGCCGCCGGGCGGATTCGCGATCTGGAGGGGTCCGCCGGGCGGGTGCCGATCGTGGCGCTTACGGCCGGGGCGTTGGCCGAAGACCGGGACCGGTGCCTCGAGGCTGGCATGGATTACTTTCTCGCCAAGCCCTTCCGGGCCGACGACCTGCTCAATCTGCTAGGGGCGCTGCAGCAGGGGGCAGCACAGGTGGTGGCTTAGGATGCCGGAGAACGCTCGAAGCTACAGCACCTTGATGGTGAGGGCTACCAAGACCCCGTTCAGCCGCTTACGGCCGGGGCGTTGGCCGAAGACCGGGACCGGTGCCTCGAGGCTGGCATGGATTACTTTCTCGCCAAGCCCTTCCGGGCCGACGATCTGCTCAATCTGCTAGGGGCGCTGCAGCAGGGGGCAGCACAGGTGGTGGCTTAGGATGCCGGAGAACACTCGAAGCTACAGCACCTTGATGGTGAGGGCTACCAAGACCCCGTTCAGCCGCTTACGGCCGTCGATGGCCACCTGGCTTCCCTCGGCGGGCGGGCGGGTGAGCGGCTTACCCTGGGCGTCGACGAGTTTCGTTTTGCGGTCGATCTCAAGGCGGACCGTCTGGTCCGGAGCGGTCTCGACGATCACGAATTTCCTGTCGTAAGCCTTCAGCGTCCCGTCGAAGGTGACCGGGGTCTGGGGGGGCTGAAACTGGGCTCCGGCGCTACGGACGAAGATGCTGAGACAGAGAAGCCGACGGGAGAGCATCCTGTCAGTCTACGCCGGTTGGTTCCTGCCGGGGCCGCCGCAACGGCTAGATACTCGCCACCCACTGCGTGAGGGTGCGGGCAAAGAGGCAGCGGCAGCTCATCTGCAGAAGGGCCGCGTGGCCGAGGATTCCGGCCTGGAGATCCGTGCCGGCGGCAGGTGTTTCGCCAGGTTCGGCTGCCGTGCGGAACTCCCGAACCCGGAGACGTTTGAGCAGACACCGGATCATGATTTCCGCCACTACGGACTCGCCGCGAGAGCGCAGCGAAATGCGTTTCAGTGCGCTGGCGCGGTAGGCCCGGTGGTTGGAGCAGTAGCCATGGGCCGGCCCTCCGAGGAGCATCCGGTAGAGCCGGGCGGCGATTCCGTTGGTCAGATCCCGCAGCGATTTCCGCAGGAGGCAGCCTTCGGCGGGATCGCCCACCGAGACAGTGACCACATCGGCGCCGTCCTCGAGCAGGGCGACCATGCCCGGCAGCGTCTCCGGGCCATAGGCTCCATCGCATTCCATGGTGCAGACAACAGCGGCTTCCGAACGCTGCAGTCCGGCGCGCAACGCGGGGCCGAGACCGCGCGCCCGGCGGTGATGGACAACACGGATCCAGTGAAAGCGATCCATCAGCTGATTGAGGAGAGGACCGGTGCCGTCCTGCGAGCCGTCGTTGATGAAGAGCACCTCCCAATGAGGAATCTGGCCAGTGGCCCGCATGGCGTCAAAGCGGGCGATCAGGCTGGGTAGCCGGGACAGCTTGTTCCGGCACGGTACGAGAACCGTGACTACGGCATTGGGCATAAAGAACTCCAGGAGACGACGTCGAACCTTATTTCACTGTAAGGAGAAGAACTGAATGGCAAACTCGGCGGTTTGTACTACCGGTACCAGCCCGCGGTGGGACCTTAGTTTCCGCGAGACAGGGGGTTTCCCGCCCCCCTGTCTCGCGCACCCCCTAACAAGCGATATACTTCTCACTAGCGGCCCGGCCGGATGAAATCCAGAACAGCCTTGGTGTACCCTGAAGCCGGCGGTAGCCGGCGGCGAGAAACCAGGGACGAATCTGCCGGCCCCGGACAGCAAGAAAGCGGAAAACGTGGAGGCGCTGCCCCCCGCGGAAGCTGCCAACAGGAACAAGCAACCCAACGGCGGCGCCTTGGGAGCTGGCCAGAGGCTGGCGCCCCGCACCGCTCCAAGGATTAAGAACTACATGCAAGAACGCCAAAATATCGCCGTATTCGTGGATTATGACAACATCGAAATCGGCGTGAAGTCGACGTTGCGCCGCGAATTCGACGTGTCGCTCCCCCTCGATGCGCTCAAGGAGCGCGGCGATATCGTCGCCAAATTTGCCTATGCCAACTGGAGCCGGCAGGAGCCGGCGGTCCGGCAGATGGCGGAAAACGCCGTGCAGATGGTCCAGCGCCTACCTTCGCCGCGCGGGGACAAGAACGGCGCGGATATCAACCTCGCCCTCGATGCGCTCGAGATGGCCTTCACCCACCGCAACGTCAATGCTTTTGCCATCATCAGCGGCGACAGCGACTTTATCCCGCTCGTCAACAAGCTGAAGGCATACGGCAAAACGATCTACATCGTCGGCGGCAAGGCGTTCACCTCGAACATTCTGCAGCAGAACTGCCACGAGTTCATCAGCTACGAGAGCCTGCTGACGGACGATGTGCGGGTGATCCCGGAGCGGAAGTACGCCCCGCCGCCCCAGAGAGAGCAGGCCGCGCGCGCCGCGGCGGCCGAAGCGCCCGCCCCCGCCGCGCAGCCGCCGCAGCAGCAAGGCGGCGGTTACCGGCGCGGCCGGCCTCAGCCGCTCGAAGTAGCTCAGGCCATGCCGCTCGTCGAACGCGCTCTCAGCGTGCTGCAACGGCGAGGTGTGCAGCCGCAGCTGGGCCTGCTCAAGAGCACGATGAAGCAGCTCGACCCCAGCTTCAACGAGCGCTCCTACGGCGCCAGCGCCTTTTCCGAGTTTATCGACCGCATTAAAGGCGCCGGCTACATCCAGCTGCACGGCACCGAGGGCCGGTATACGATCGAGCTGCTCTCGGGCGGCGCCGCCGCGACCGGGGCCGTGATCCACAAGAAGGACGACGCCCTGCCGCTGCTCCGCCAGGTGCTCGACATCTACAAGCTCGACATGGAAGACGGCGCGAGCGCCGAAACGGTGGCGGGCTGGATGAGCAAGATCCACACCGACTTTGACACGAAGAAGTACGGCTTTCAGGAGTTCAATGAGTTCCTGAACTTCGCGCAGGACAACTTCATGGTCCGCATGGAACCGGATGAGCAGCGCGGGATGACCGTTTTCCTCGGCGCCGAGCTTGCCCCGCCGGCTCCCGAACCGGAGCCCGTGCCCGAAGTCACCAACGGGGCCGCGACCGCTGCTAGCCTCGCCGAGGCCGAAGAGCCGGCCGCCGACGCTGCGGCGACCGAAGAGGCCGCTCCCGCGGCGGAGGCCAAACCCGCCGGTGGCCGCCGCGGCGCCGGAACCTCACGGAAACGGACCGGCGCCACCGCCGCCAAAAAGACCGCCACCTCCAGCGTGCGCCGCCCGCGCGCCCGCAAACCGGTGGAGTAATCGGAGAGTCTCATGATCGAACGTTTTCACATCCCCGGCGCGCCACGGCCCGCCGGGCCCTACTCCCACGCGGTCCGGGCCGGTGACTTTATCTACGTCAGCGGCCAGGGCCCGTTTAACACCGAGACCGGCCAGTACGAGATCGGCGATGTCCGCCACGAGACCCGCATCGTCATCACCAACATCCAGAAGATCCTCGCCGGCGCCGGCGCCACGCTGGCGGATGTGGTGAAGTGTTCGGTGTTCCTCAAGGACGTTGCCGAGTTCAGCGCCATGAACGAGGTGTACGGCGAGTTTTTCGGCGACGCCAAGCCGGCCCGCACCACCGTCCAGGCGGTGATGCCCAACCCGGCGATGCACGTCGAAATCGACTGCGTGGCGTACAAGCCGCTGGCCTGAACCGATGACGCCGGAACAGACCGCGGACGAGATCATTAGCCTGCTGGCCGCTTCCGCCGACGCCGACTACTACGGCGAAGCCGTATCGCAGTTGGCGCACGCGCTGCAGGCGGCCCAGTCGGCGCGCGATGCCAACGCGGACGAGGAGCTGATCCTGGCCGCCCTGCTTCATGACATCGGCCATAACATCAGCGATGAGCGGGCGATTCGCCACGGCGAGGTCGGCGTGATCAACCACGACGACCTGGGCGCGGAGTGGCTCGCCGAACGGGGCTTTTCGCCCCGGCTCCGCACCCTGGTCCGCGGCCACGTCGATGCCAAGCGGTATCTGGTGACGACCAACGCCAACTACGCCAAGCGCCTCTCGCCCGCCAGCACGGAAACCCTGAAGCACCAGGGCGGCCCGATGGCGCCGGAAGAGGCCGCGGCTTTCGGCGCGGCGCCGGAGCTGAAGGACTGCCTGCGTCTGCGCCAATGGGACGAACTGGCCAAGGAGCCGGGGCGGGCGGTCACCCCGATTGCCGCCTACCGCGACATGATTGTCCGTCACTTGACGGGCACGGCGCGCCCCGTCCAACAGGGGTGAGGCCGTAGCCCCAGAAGCGCGAGCACGGTGGGCGCCGTATCGAGCGAATAGACCGGGCCGGTCAACTCCCGGCCCCGCGCCACGCCCGGCCCGGCCACGATCCACGGCACCTCCAGTTCGCGCATGGCCGGGTTGCCGTGTTTGGTCCCGGTGCCGCCGTGGTCGGCCACAATCACCACCAGCGTCTGCGCGGCCGGCAGCACGGCGAGCATCTCCCCGATGAGACCGTCGACGATGGCGACCTCCCGCCGGTAGTCCGCCGACTCCCAACCCTTGTCGTGGCCGGCGTGGTCGACGTCGTCGAGATGGACGAAGAGCAGGTCGGGCTTGTGCTGCTGCCAATAAGCGATCGCCGCCGCCATCGCCGCCGGCGAACCTTTGACGTGCCGCGTTGCGGCGGTGGAGCCTTTTTCGACGAGCCGGCCGAAGCCCGGCCAATCGTGAATGACGGCCAGGTGCGCCGCGGGGCGCTGCGCCTTCCACTGGCTGAACAACGTGGGGAAGATCTTCTCCGGCCCCGCGCAGATGGGCTCAATCGCGTGCTGGAACCGCTCCCATTCGTTCGAATCGACGCCGTGCTGCTCCGGCCCGGCGCCGGCGAGGATGGACATCCAGTTGGGGCTCGACACCGTGGGCAGCACTCCGCGGGCGTGGAGGGTCCACGCGCCGCGCGTCATCAGCTGTTTGAGGTTGGGCGCGGCGGCTTCGCGCAGCACTTCGGCGCTGAGGCCGTCGACGCCGATGATCACCACGTGTTTCGGCGCGGCGCCGGCTGCGGCGGCCAGGCAGAGGAGGAGCAGCAGATTCTTCATGCCCATTCATCATCTCGAAATGTGGGGGCGTTAGAGTCGAAATTTGATGACAAACGGGTCAATCCAGTCCTGGCGCGTCCGCATCTTTGCCGTCACCTGGGTGGCCTACGCCGGCTTCTATCTCTGCCGCAAGAACTTCAGCGTGCTGATGCCGCTGCTGCAGCAGCATACCGGCATTACGAAAGACCAACTCGCCACCGCGATCTTCGGCTACAGTCTGATGTACTCGCTGAGCCAGTTTGTCATGGGAACGCTCTCTGACCGCTTCGGCCCCCGGCGCGTGGTGACGGCCGGCATGCTGGTGGCCGGGGCTTCGAGCGTGGCCATGGCGTTTCACACGGATACACCATCGATCATCGCCCTGCAGGCGATCAACGGCATGGCGCAGGCCTGCGGCTGGTCCGGCCTGCTGAAGATCATGTCGGCGTGGTTTGAGGCGCGCAACCGCGGGGTGGTGATGGGCTGGTGGTGCACGAACTATGCGCTCGGGGCGTTTCTTGCCACCACCTTCGGTACGTTCGCCGCCACGAGTTCCCTGCTGTTTTTCCCCAGTTGGCAGCGCGGGGCGTGGCTGCCCGGGGCGCTGCTGATGCTGCTGGCCGTGGGCTTTGCGGTGCTCGTGCGCAACGGTCCGGTGGCGCTCGAGACCCGAGCCGAGTCCCGGCAGAGCCTGGCCAAGTTTCTTCAGGTGGCCCGCAGCAGCAACATCCGCGTGATCGCCGGGGCCTACTTCTGCCTGAAGATGACGCGCTATGCGTTTCTATTCTGGCTACCGGTCTATCTCACCGAGCGGCTCGGCTTCAGCCCGGCCGAGGCCGGCTACAGCTCTTCGGTTTTCGAGTTGGGCGGGTTCGCCGGGGTGGTGCTGAGCGGCTACGTCTCGGATAAGTTGTTTCAGGCGCGCCGCTTTCCGGTAGGCGCGCTGGCGATGATGGGCCTGGGCTGCGCCTGTCTGCTGCCCACGATGGCCGGCCTGACGGGTACTTGGATCATCGTGCCGGCCATCGCCTTGATCGGCCTGCTCAACCTGGGCCCCGACACGCTGCTGGGCGGCGCGGCCGTGCAGGACTCTTCGACGCGGGAGACGGCGGCCACGGCGGCGGGCTTTGTCAACGGCACCGGCTCCACCGGCCAGTTTCTGTCGCCCTTTCTCGTGGCGGGCGTGGTGCAGCGCTTTGGGTGGGATGCGCTGTTTGGCCTGTTTTTTGTTCTTTCGGTGGCGGGCGGGCTGCTGCTTACGGTGAAATGGAGCTATCGCGTTCCGGAGGAAGATCCCGCATTATGTCTCAAACCCGCGCCGACGTTGCCGTAGTAGGCGGCGGCATTCTGGGCCTGGCCCATGCGTATCAGGCGGCCAAGGCGGGCCGTCGCGTCGTGCTGTTTGAGCGCTCGCCGCGCGCCATGGGCGCTTCCATCCGCAACTTCGGCATGCTGTGGCCCATGGGCCAACCCGCCGGCCGGATGCACCAGATGGCCATGACCAGCCGGGCGCACTGGCTCGATGTCATCGCCGCCGCCCGGCTGCCGCACTACCCCACCGGCTCGCTGCACGTCGTCTACCGCGAGGACGAAGCCACCGTGGCGCAGGAGTTCGCGGCGCTCGCCCCGGCGCAGGGCTTTGCGGTCACCTGGCTTAACCCGGAGCAGGTGCTCGCCCGCAGCCCGGCCGTGGTGCAGGAGGGGCTGCTCGGCGGCCTGTGGTCGCCCACCGAGGTCGTCGTCGATCCGCGGGTGACCATCGCCACGTTGCCCGGCTTTCTCGAAGAACAGTGCGGCGTCACGCTCCGCTACAACACCGCGGTCACCAGCATCGAGCTGCCGCGCGTGCGGGCAGGCGAAGAGACCTGGGAGGTGGAGACGGTCTACGTCTGCGGCGGCGACGACTTCCAAACGCTCTACCCCGCCCTGTTTGCCGCGAGCGGCATTACGCGCTGCAAGCTGCAGATGCTGCGCACCGCCGCGCAGCCCAACCAATGGCAGCTGGGCCCGTCGCTGGCCGCCGGCCTGACGCTGCGCTTTTACAGTTCCTTCGGCCTGTGCCCGTCACTGCCGCGGCTGAAGGCGCGCATCGCCGCCGAAACACCCGAGTACGACCGGTGGGGCATCCACGTGCTGGTTTCGCAGACCGCCGCCGGGGAGATCACCCTTGGCGACACCCACGAATACGGCCTCGCCGTCGATATCTTCGATAAGGCCGAACTCGACGATCTTGTCCTGCGCTATCTGGCCACCTTTGCCCGCTTCCCGGACCAGACCATCACGCAGCGCTGGCACGGCGTCTACGCCAAGCATCCGGACCAGCCCTACTGTCGCTTTACGCCGGCCCCCGGCGTGGAGGTGATCACGGCGCCGGGCGGCAGCGGCATGACGCTGTCGTTTGGTCTGGCGGCGGAGACGCTGGCCCGATGAGGCGGACCGGTCGGACTCGGTCGGTGATGGGTGATTGCGCCGGGCGTCCGGAACGGCTTCAGCGCCGCGGCCGACGGCGTGGGGGCGCGTTGGATGGCCTGATGCGGGGCGGGGCCGCGCGGTGGACCGTGGTTCCTAGCCGGGCCCGGGTGAGGTGTCCGGGTCAACGCTACGGCGGCCGTGCGCCGGGAGGGGGGGACGGGGGCGTGACCCGCCGGGCACCCTTATCGCAGGCCATGATTCCCGGCCCCGCCGGGCGGAGGCGTTCGGAGACTCGATGAAGACCAGCTACCCGATTTGCGCCGTCATTCTCGACTGGGCCGGCACCACCGTAGACCACGGCTGCCTGGCGCCCGTGGTGGTGCTGCAGGAGATCTTTGCGCTGCGCGGCGTACCGCTTGAACGGCGCGAAGCGCGCCATCAGATGGGCCTGCTCAAAAAAGACCAGATTCGCGCTATCTGTTCCCTGCCCCGCGTCGCCGAAGCCTGGGCGAGCCGCCACGGCAAGCCGCCGGCCGAAAGTGATGTGCAGGCGCTGTTTGAAAGCTTCATTCCGCGGCAGTTGAACATTCTCGAACACCACTCGGGCGTAATCGAAGGCGTCGTCGAGTTCATTGCCGAGTGCCGGCGCCGCGGGATTGGCATCGGCTCGACGACCGGCTACACCCGCGAGATGCTCGATGTCGTCATGCGCCGCGCCGCCCGCGAAGGCTACACGCCGGATGCCAGCGTTACCCCCGACGAGGTCGGCGGCGGGCGGCCCGCCCCGTGGATGGTGTTTCGCAATGCCGCGCTGCTCGATGTCTATCCGCTGGCGCACTGCGTGAAGATTGGCGATACGCCGAGCGATATCGCCGAAGGCCGCAACGGGGGCCTGTGGACGATTGGCCTGACGAGTTGCGGGAACGAGGTGGGCCTCACCGCGGCCGAGTTCGCGGCGCTCTCCTACGGCGAACGGGCGGCGCGCACGCTCGAAGCCGAACAGACGCTGCGGCGCGGCCGGCCCGACTATCTGGCCGAACGGCTCGGCGATTGCCTGCCGCTGCTCGACGACATCGCCCTCCGCATTGAGGAATCGCGCTGAATTGTGTAGAGTCGTAGCGTCCACTTCCACACCACCTATGCGACGCCGAGACCTACTCTCTCTCATCACCCTGCCCGCGCTCAGCTGGGCCCAGGAGAAATCGAAGCTGAAGATTACGGGCATCCGCCTTGTGAATGTGAAGCCGCGGAAGCAGCCTCCCGCCTACACACCCGCCGCCGGCGCCTGGAGCACCCAATACGTGGAGGTCGCCAACCCCATGTCGATCTACCCCGAATTCAAAGCCCGTCGCGAGCTGTTCTTCCCCAACCCGGGCAAGGTGCCGAGCTTTACCGTCGAGATCACCACCGACAAGGGCATCACCGGCTACGGCAACGGCGGACCCGGCGGCGGACCGGTGGTCGTTGATCACCTCGCCAAGCTTCTCCTGGGCCGGGACCCGTTCGACATCGAGCGGAACTGGGATATCTGCTGGCGGTCCACCATGAACTACGGCCGCATGGGCGTGACGATGAACGCCATCAGCGGCGTCGATAACGCGCTGTGGGACATCGTCGGCAAAGCGCTGAACGTGCCGGTCTATAAGCTTCTCGGCGGCGAGGCCAAGGACCGCATTCCCACCTACTGCACCGGCAACGACATTGAGCAGCACGTCGAGTTCGGCTACACCAAGCTCAAGCTTGCCATTCCCCACGGGCCGGCTGACGGCCGCGCCGGCATGAAGGCGAACCTCGCGCTGGTCGAACGCGCCCGCAAAGCGCTGGGCCCGGACGGCGAGATCATGCTCGACTGCTGGATGGCCTGGACCGAGCGCTACACGATTGAGATGGCCGAAATGATGGCGTCCCAGCGCGTTTACTGGATGGAAGAGGTGCTGCAGCCGCACGACTACGCCGGCTTCGGCCGCCTGAACGCGCAGATCAAATCGACGCGCATCGCCACGGGCGAGCACGAGTACGGCCGCTACGGCTTCCGCTACCTGCTTGAGCACAACGGAGCCGCGATCTGGCAGCCCGATATCAACTGGTGCGGCGGCCTGACCGAACTGCGGCGCATTGGCGCGATGGCCGCGGCCCATGACATCCCCGTGATTCCGCACGGCGGCGGGCTCAACGGCGCCGCGCACTTCACGCTCTCGCAGATCAACGCCCCGTGGTCCGAACTCTTCCTGCCGGCGCCGGGCGGCCCGAAGGAGGTCTACCAGATGTTCGAGGAGACCTACAACATCAGCCGCGGACCGGAAGGCATTTACATGCGTCCGCCCGAGCGTCCCGGCTTTGGCTGGGACTACGTGGTCAGCTAAGCGAGCGCTACGCCCAGCCCGAACAGGGCGTGCATCGCCACCGGCCCCGCCAGGCTACCGGACTGCTCCCGCAGCCTGGCGGCGGCCAACCCCAGTGCCGTCGAACCGACGACGAGCGCCAGGATGGCCGGCCCCGGGGCTCGCTGCTTCATCAGCGTCAGGTACATGGACCCGGCGAACAGGCCGCTCGCCAGCACGGGGAGGCTCCACGCGCCAAGCTTCTGCCGGACGGGCGCCAGCGCCGCCTGCAGCCAGCCGCGGACGAAGACCTCGTCGGCAAAGCCGATAAAGACCCAGAGCCACCATGGTCCCGGGATGGCCCCGGCCACCCCGACGCTGGCGCCGAGCAGCAGGCTCACCGGCACCATCCAGATCCACGGCAGGCGCCCTGGCGCGCGCAGGCCGTAGTCGCCGGCGCCGGTGAAGAACATGGCCGTGGCGAACAACAGGAGGAGCGCGCGCGACAGCGCCAACTGCTGTTCGATGGGATGGACTGCCCAACGGGCGGCCTCCGTGGCCACCAAGAGCGCCATCCACGCCGCTGCTACGCCGATACCAACACTTCGAAACTGCATCCTTTCATCTTAGAGGCCATAATAGAGGCATCTCGAACGCGCGTGCCTACTGGCAACTTACTCTCACCGCCCTGCTCTGGGGCACCTCCTGGCTTTGCGGCCGGCTGATTGCGGCCGAAGGGGTGCCGGCCGTCCATGGCTCGCTGGGCCGCTTTGGCTTCGGCTCGCTGGGGCTGCTGGCGGTGCTGCTGTTCTATCGGCCGTGGCCGGCGCTGACGGCCGGGCTGTTTGGGCGGCTGGCGGCGATGGGCCTGTTCGGGGTGTTCTTCTACAACATCTGCTTTTTTAATGGGCTGCAGACGGTGCCGGCGGGGCGGGCGTCGATGGTGGCCTCCATGCAGCCGATGTTTGTGTTTCTGTTCTCGGCGCTTGTGTGGGGCGAGAAGGTGACGCCGCTGAAGGTGACCGGTCTGCTGGTCAGTTTATCCGGGGCGGTGCTGGTGCTTTCGCAGGGCGATCCGGGGCGGCTGTTTGCCCAGGGGCTGAATACGGGCGATTTGTGGATTCTCGGCTGTGCGGTTTCGTGGGTGATCTACACGCTGCTCGGCCGCACGGTGACGGGGAAGATTCCGGCGGTGGCGGCGACGGCCTATTCGACGTGGCTGGGGACGGCGGCGCTGGTGGCCTACGCGGCGCTGCAGCCGTCTCCCGCGGCGCCGTGGAGCCCGCGGGTATGGCTGGCGGCGGCGTTTCTCGGTTGGGGCGGCACGACGGCGGCGTTTCTGCTCTATCTCAAGGGCATCGGGCAGATCGGGCCGAGCCGGGCTTCGATCTTTATCAACCTGGTGCCGGTGTTCGGGGTGATTTTGAGCTCGGTGTTTCTGGGCGAAGCGGTGAGCGGGGCGACGCTGCTCGGCGGCGCGATTGTGATCGTGGGCGTGCGGCTGTTAAATCGGTGATTTGGTAATGGGCCGGGCAGTCCGGGTAGTGGGCGCCGGGCAGACAGCCGGTGCTTTTGGGGGGAAAACGGGCACAACGGACTCGCTGTGGCCTGTGCGCTCGTGAGGAACTCGTTGACGATCTCGCCGCCGGCTGTTTGAAGAGGCGGGTCCAGCGGCGCAGTCGGCACCGCCGTAGGCGGCGACGGGGTCGATGCGGATGTGGCGGTAGGCGCGGCGGAAGCCGTCGCGCTCTTTGAGGCTGGTGAGCCAGGACAGGCCGGCCCGGTTCATTTCGAGGATCGGGCGTTCGAAGTGCTCGTCGGCGGTGGCGAGCGGGAAGCCGTATTCGGTCTCGTGGTAGCGGGTGTTCCGGGCGTCCATGCCTAGGCGGACGGCGGCGCAGTACGATAAAGCCATATGCTTCTCCTTGTCGCGGCGCTGGTGATCCAGCTGCCGGCGCTGCCCGAGGCCGACCCCTTTGCCGCCGACACGCTGCCGGCGTGGGCGCGAGCGGCGCGAGCGGTTTTACGAAACGAAGCCAAGGTGGAGTATACCTGGACCGGGGCCACGGCAGCTCATCTCGAACTCATTCGCCGCCTGCCGGACGAAGCCCCGGGTAAGCAGCAGTACGTGGAGTTTCTCAAGGAGACCTACGGCTACAACATCGACCGGCTCAACGCGGCCTATGGCCTCGAAGCCAGTTCGTTCACCGATCTCTATTCGTTCGACTACCGGGCGCTTGACGGCACGCGGGACGCCGTCCGCCGCGACGATGCGGCGTTTCGGCGGGCGCTCAACGAAATGCTGGTGGCCGAGGCGGCAAAGATAACAGGCCGGCGCATCCGGCTAACGGAGTAACATGATCACCAAAACGGAAGAAGAATGGCGGCGGCAGCTGACGCCGCTGCAGTACGAAGTGACGCGCGGCAAGGGCACCGAGCGGGCCTTTACCGGCGAATACAACGCCCATAAGGGCGATGGAGTCTACCGCTGCGTGTGCTGCGACGCGCCGCTGTTTGACTCGCGGCATAAGTTCGACTCGGGCACGGGGTGGCCGAGTTTTTATCAGCCGGCGGCGCCGGAGAGTGTGGGCGAGCACGTGGACCGGTCGCTGTTTATGACCCGGACCGAGGTGGTCTGCGCGCGGTGTGAGGCGCATTTGGGGCACGTGTTTCCCGACGGGCCGCGGCCGACCGGCCTGCGTTACTGTATGAATTCGGCCTCGCTGCGCTTTGTGGAGCGGGCGGGCGACGAATAGGAGGGTTCCATGTTTCGACAGATGGTGACGCTTGCCCTGCTGGCGGGCCTTGGTTGCTCCGCCGCGCCCCGGATGGCGCTGCCCGCGCCGGCGCAGGACATCGACCCGGGCAAGGTGAAGGGCCGGCAGAAGGCCGTGCTGGCCGGAGGCTGTTTCTGGTGCACGGAGGCGGTGTTCGAGGCCGTGGCGGGGGTGGAGAAGGTAGTGTCCGGCTATTCGGGCGGGGACCTGGCTTCGGCGACGTACGAGATGGTGGGCTCCGGCCGGACGAAGCACGCCGAGTCGATTGAGGTGACCTATGACCCGGCGAAGATCTCCTACGGGCGGATTCTGCAAATCTTTTTTGCCGTCGCCCACGACCCGACGCAGTTAAACCGGCAGGGTCCGGACTACGGGCCACAGTATCGGTCCGCGATCTTTTGTGCCAATGAGGATGAGAAGCGGGTGGCGGCGGGCTACATCGCGCAACTGGAGCAGGCTAAGGCGTTCAGCGGCAAGATCGTCACTGAGCTGGCGCCGCTGAAGGCGTTCTATCCGGCCGAGGATTACCACCAGGACTTCGTGAAGCGGAATCCCAATCATCCGTACGTGGTGGTGAACTCCTCACCCAAAGTGGCCAAGCTGCGCAAGGAGTTTCCGGCGCTGCTGAAGCCTTAGAAGAGTGGCCGGGGAGCCCGTCGCCCCCCCGGCCTCAGCGGACTTCGCCGCAGGACCGGCAAACTCCGTACAGCAGCACCTCGTGCCCGGTCACTTCAAAGCCTTCGGGCGCCATGGCCTTGAACCCGGACAGGCAGCCGCTGAGTTCATACACCTTCCCGCATTGTCGGCAGTGAAAGTGGTGGTGATGGGCCTTGCCGGCCAGTTCGTAGCGAGCCGACTCGCCGGGGAGTTCGACGGTGGTCAGCCAGCCTTCCTCGACGAGATTTTTGATGTTGCGGTAGACGGTGGCGATGCCGATGCCTTCGTGGCCGGCGGCGGCGAGTTCGAGAACCTCGTTCGGGTTCAGGGGCCGGTCGGCGGTGACGAAGGCATCGCGGATTGCGCGCCGCTGGCGGGTGTTGCGGTTGACAACGGGTTCTGGAGAGGGCATGGGGCAGAGACTCAGAGGGTGGCGAGGGGGCCGTGGTCGTCGCAGTGAGCGCCGTGGGGGTGATGGAGATGTCCATTGACGAGGTAGTCGATGTGGTCGCCGTGCGGGACGGCTTCGTGGCCGCAGCCGGCGCCGTGGACGTGGGCGGCATCGTGGGCTCCGCAGGCGTGCTGCGGGGTGCACTGGGCCGGGTTGACCGGGGACAGAGCAATGCTGTGCTCGTCGACGTGACCATCGTGGAGGTGGTGCAGATGACCATCGTGCAGATAGTCGATGTGGTCGTCGTGGCGGACGGCCGTATGGCCGCAGCCGGCCTCGTGCAGATGGGTGTGTTCGGGATGGATGGTGCAGTTTGACATGGTGGTTTACTCCTTTTTTGTTGGGGTTGCGGGAACGAGAGAGGCGAACCGGGATAGATCGGCCCGGCCTTCGCTGGCGTGAGCGAGAGCGTTGAACAGGAGATCGGCGACGTGTTGGTCGGCGAGGCCGTAGAGAATGTGTTTGCCGTTGCGGCGCCGGGAGACGAGGCCTTCGTTGCGCAGGACGCGCAGGCGCTGGGAGATAGTGGATAGATCCTCACCTTCGGCCGCGGCGATCTCGGTGACGCACGCCTCGCCCTGACCGAGGATGGTGAGCAGGCGCAGACGCGGCGCATCGCCCATGGCGCGGAAGATGCCGGCGGCGCGCTCGATGGCGCCGGGGCGGACCGGCGGGGCGGTCGGGCGGGCGGTGTGGTCGTGCGGGGCGCAGGCTGGATCAATCAGTTTTGACATGGAACACTTGATGAACTGTTCAACTGTTAGATTAGGATAACCCTGTTCCGATGTCAAGGCGGCCGGTCGCTGTGTTATCCTAGAGTGGTTTTTGTCAAGATTTCTTATGAAACGAGCTTTGATTACCGGCGTTACGGGTCAGGATGGGTCGTACTTAGCGGAGTTTTTGCTCCGGAAGGGTTACGAGGTACATGGCATCAAGCGCCGGTCGAGCAGTTTCAACACTGGGCGTGTCGACGGGATTTTCACCGATCTTCACGAACATGGTAATCGGTTTTTTCTGCATTTTGGCGATTTGTCGGACACGGGCAGCCTGTGGAAGTTGCTGCACGAGATCAAGCCGGACGAGGTCTATAATCTAGCGGCGCAGAGCCACGTGCGGGTGAGCTTCGATATTCCTGAGAGCACGGGGGATATCACGGGTATGGGCGCGGTACGACTGCTCGAGGGCATCAAGCAGGTAGGGTTGAGCAAGACATGCCGGTTTTACCAGGCGTCGTCGAGCGAGATGTTTGGCGCCGCCGATCCGCCCCAGCACGAAGGCACTATTTTCCATCCGCGCAGCCCTTACGCCTGTGCGAAGTTGTATGCGCACTGGCTGACCATCAACTACCGCGAGAGTTACGACATGTTTGCCGTGAGCGGGATTCTGTTCAACCATGAATCGCCCCG
Source organism: Bryobacteraceae bacterium CoA2 C42 (assembly GCA_019931245.1). Lineage (GTDB taxonomy): Bacteria > Acidobacteriota > Terriglobia > Bryobacterales > Bryobacteraceae. The sequence continues at coordinate 4,149 of JAINDL010000154.1, read as the reverse complement.
GCGCGGGGAGACGTTTGTAACGCGCAAGATTGCGCGTGCCGTTGCTCACATCAAGAACGACCTGCAGGACAAGCTGTATCTCGGCAACCTCGATTCCAAGCGGGATTGGGGATTTGCTAAAGAGTACGTGGAAGCCATGTGGCTGATGCTCCAGCAGGAGAAGCCGAACGACTACGTGATTGGCACCGGCGAGACCCATACGGTGCGGGAGTTCGTTGAAGAGGCCTTTGGGCATGTGAATCTGGAGTGGCAGAGGTACGTGGAGTTTGACGCCCGCTACCTTCGCCCGGCCGAGGTGGACGCGCTGCTTGCGGACCCCTCGAAGGCGCGGCGGCAGATGGGCTGGGAGCACCAGACGGGATTTCGGGAGTTGGTGAAGTTGATGGTGGATGCTGAGATGGAAGCGATTGCAGCGCGCCGGGCCGGCATTGCCACGGCCGTTGGTTTGCACGGTTAGAGCCGTTGGAACGCCAGCGCGTGCTTGACCAGGGAAGGAAGCGGAGTGTGGTCAGCGGCGGGGTTAGTTTGCCCGGTTCAATTGTGGAGGACGAGTGGAGGGCGGGGTGCTGCCAACCGCTATTCGTGGCTGGCCGGAACGATTCTGATCTGACGGGAAGGGTCGGCATTGGGGGGCTGTTTGCCGGTGTCCGGCGTCAGGTGGTTTTCGGTTTCGCGACGGCAGTGGACGGGACCGGCGGCAACCGGTTGAACCCGGGTTGGTTTTTGTACGAAGATGCCAGTATGGGGATTCCGAACCAGACGGAAGGGCAGCCGGGACGCGGTCCGGCGATGGCGCGGGCTGAGAAGTACGTTGCTATCCGGGCGAAGACTTCGTTCAAAGCGGGTCTGGCGGTAACGATTGCCTGGTTTCAGGCGAACCGGCAATTATCTCTGGGAGTTTGATCCGGGGACAATGTTGTTCCCCTCGCCATGAAACGGATCCGTCTAATCCAGATCAGCAACGGGGTGGGGTCGGGTAACATCGGCGATGAGCTGATGGCTCAGGAGTTCTGGAAGCTCTTGCCGGGTGATGTGGTTCTGGATGTTCCGGTGCTGCCGGAGGGCGGCCGGTACCGGGGGACTTACCCGGCGCCGCACGGCTACTATCCGGTTCGTCCGCTGCCGGCCCTGATGCCGGATGCGCCTGGGTTGCTTGTCGGCGATACGCCAGTAAGCGAGTTTGAGGGGTTGACGTATCCGCTTGAGACGGTGGGTCCGCAAATCAGCGAGTTCATCCGGCGCGGCCTGCCGGTGGATGCGATTGGCGTGGGGGTGGACCGGCTGCTCCAGCCGGCGGCCCGGGAGCTGTTTGCCAAGCACTACGCGGGGATTCGGTCGTGGACCGTTCGCTCGGAGGCGTGTCGCGAGGCGCTGCTGGACCTGGGGACGCCGCCGGAGAAGATCCGGGTGGCGGCGGATTTGGCGTGGCTGTTCACGCCTGGCACGGAGACGGATGGGTGGGCCGAAGAGGTTTGGCGAAGCCTGGGGGTGTCGGCGGACCGGCCGCTGGTGGCCGTAAACCTTGTGCACCATGCAGGGCCGATGGCGGGAGCCGGGACGGAACGGATTGCGGAGGTTCTCGATCGTCTCGTGCAGGAGACCGGCTATCAAGTGGCTTTTTTGCACAACGAGAGCCGTCCGGGGCCGGACTTCGACGCCGGGGCGGCGGCGGGGGTTCGTGCGTTGATGCGGGAGTCCTCGGTGGAGGTGCCTCCGGCCTATTTCACGCCGCAGGAGATGGTGAGCCTGTTGCGGCCGGTCAGTGTGGTGCTTTCGCAGCGGTATCACATGGCGATCCAGGCCATTCTGGCCGGGACGATCCCGGTTTGTCTGCCCCGGGGCCCGAAGCTGAGGGGGCTGGCCCGCGAGTTCGCCTTGCCGACGGCGGGATGGTCGGCGGAATCGACGATTGCGAGCGTCAAGTTGGCGATGGCGCGCCGGGACGTCCGTCTGAGGGCATTGGCCAAGAGGCGGGAGCAGCACAGCAACAGAGCGGGCGAGGCGCTCAGCTTCCTTGCCGAGCATCTGGCGGAGGAGGCCGAGGAGCCGAAGCGCCGTTCGGGGGTGAAGCGGGTGGCGGTAATCCATCTGGGGGGGCTGGGCGACCTGGTTCTGGCCTCGGGGCTTTTCCGGGCGCTGCGGCGCAAGTATCCGAAAGCCTCGCTGGAGCTATTTTGCCGGACCGGGTTCGCAGGGATAGCCGAACTGTTTCCCGCGCCTCCGGACCGGGTGAGGCCGGTGGGTTTGCAACCGGCGGCCCACGCCGAACCCGGTCCGGCCCTGGATGCTGCCTTGCGGCAGCTCGAAGAGGAGTTGGGAGACTGGCGGCCGGACGTTGTGATAGCGGCTGAACTCGAGCCGACGTGGTTGTCGTGGTATCTGGCTAGCCGCTGGGGAGCGCCGGTGAATCTGGCCTGCACGCGCCTTGCGACGCCGCGGGGTCTGTTGCGCGTGCTGTTGGACGCAGCCGGGCGGAAACTGGTGGAGTTCTCCGGTCCGGCGTGGGATGCCGGGTTGGCGGAGGGCGAGCGATACTCCCAGCTGGCCGCGATGTTGGGGGCGGGGGCCTGGGCTCCGCCACGGTGGAGCGTGAGTTCCGCGCAGCAGCAGCAAACAGAGGCTTTTCTGGCCGAGCAGGGGTTGGGGCTGGGCGGTTACGCGGTCTGCTTTCCGTTGGGAGCCCCTTCGACGCTGGTGAAGCGTTGGCCGGCCGAGTCTTTTGCCATGGCACTGGAGCAGTCGACGGATGGGTTTGCGCTGCCGGTGCTGGTCACGGGAGAGGCGGGCGAGCGGGGGGCGCTGCAGGCGCTGGCGGACGACCTGCGTCTACGAGGGGCGAAGGTGGCGGTCTTTGCCGGTTCGGTGGCTGAGTTGGGGCTGCTGGCCGGACTGCTGGCGGGCGCGAAATTCTTTGTGGGCAACGATACGGGACCGGCCCACCTGGCGCAGGCGTATGGGACTCCGGGGGTAGTGGTCTTTGGGGGGGGAACGTGGCCGCACTACCGTCCGTGGGGCCGGGGCGCGGTGGGAGTTGTCCATCCGCTGGCTTGTTTTGGCTGTGGCTGGGATTGTGCGTTTGGAAAACCCATTTGCCTGGGCGGGGTGACGGTTGATGCGGTGGTGCGAGGCCTGGAGTTAGCCAAGGCGAATCCGGCGGGTCCGGCGCAGGTGGTGACATCGGGGACGGCATCGGCGGAGCTGCAGGTGCTGGCGGCCTCGGCGGCGAGGCACTACCGGGAGGTGCAGGCGGATCGGCTGGCGCGGGGGAGGACGCTGGTGGAAACCCTCTACGCAAAGAGGCTTGCCGAACGGGAGCGTTTGGCGCCCGCGGGGGAGGGCGGCGGGCTGGACGGGGGCACGGCGCCGCCAGAGGGGGAGGGGCAGAGCTCTGAGGTGGGGGTTGCGGCGGCGGGGGAGGGTCTGGGGGCATCTCGAGACTGGTCCCCGGCCAGCGAGAGGCCGCAGGCGGGGCACACGCCGGTTGCCGGGTCCGAGGATCAGGGTGGGAGGGTTGCTCGGGTTGGGGGGGAGATACCGGCAGGCGGGTCCCCGGCGCGCGCCGGGGGAATCCCGAGCCCGGCGGGAGCGCAGCCGGCATCCTCGTTGGAAGTGGACTGGGGTGCGATTGCGGAGATCTGGCCTAGACGATGGTCTGAGGCGCAGTTGGCGGCGGATCAGCGCCTCGAGTTGATCGCTACGATTTCGCGGGAGCTGGAGGAGCTTCGAACCCAGAGCGATGCGCGCCGGTCGGCCCTTGAGAATGCGGACCAATTGCTCCGGCAGCAGCAGAAGGAGATTGGCGAGCTAAGGACTGGTTACGCGGCGCGGTTGGTAGCGATTGAGGAAGCGAATGTCCTATTGCGGCGGCAGCAAAGGGAGATCACCGAACTGCGGGAGGGGCACGCCGCCCGGCTGGTGGCTATCGAAGCAGCCAATACGTTGTTACAGCGGATGGAGGAGGAGATATCGAAGTTGCGCACGGGCTATGCCGATCGCCTCGCTTCGATCAAGGAGGCGAACGTGCTGCTGGCCCGGCAGCAGGAGGAGATCACCGAACTGCGGGCCGGCCATGCCGAACGTCTCGTCGCCATCGAGGAGGCGAACGTGCTGCTGCGGCGGCAGCAGGAGGAGATCACCGAACTGCGCACG
>JAINDL010000118.1 GCA_019931245.1 Bryobacteraceae bacterium CoA2 C42 | reverse complement strand
GGTGGGGGCAGGGACGATTGTGGGGGTGGGGGCGGGGGGCGGCTCTTCGCTGATGCGGCGGCAGGCGTCGTTTAGGTCGGCGGTCTTGGTGCGGTAGAGTTCGCCGAGATAGGTGAAGCGGTCCATGTCGCGGTCTTCGACACGGTCAGAGATAATGGCGCCGAAGGCGAGGGTGCGCTTCTTGCCGGTGGGCAGGCCGCTGCGTTTGTTGAGTTCGTCAACGTCGATGGACTTGGTGAGTTCGTACTTGGCCATGGCTTGTTCCGGGTTAGCGTGAATTGATGAAGCGGCGGTCGAAGTAGTAGAGATGGCCGTCTTCGGCGCCCACCAGGATATCGAGAAGTCCATCGCCGTTCCAGTCGGCGGCGTTGGGGGTGGGGTTGTGGCCGTTGAGTTTGGCCTTGATGAGCAGGCCGCGAAGGCGCATGACGGGTTTGGCGTGGGAGCCTTCGTTTTCATACCAGATGGGGCCATCGTCGGAGTCGGTAATCAGGTCGAGGTCGCCGTCGGAGTCCCAGTCGGCGAGTTCGACTTTGCGGCGGCCGGAGGCGCCGTAGTTGTTGCGGGCGAGTTGGAGGAAGCGGCCGTTGGGTTCGACGAAGAGGCGCTGGGGGGGCTCGAGGGTGAGGATGCCGTTGACCTTCTGCCGGGGGTAGAGGCAGAGGTAGCCGCGGTGGTCGAGCATGACGAGGTCGGGGAGGCCGTCGCGGTTCCAGTCGACGACTTTGGGGGTGGTGCGCCACTGGGAGACGAGTTGTTTGGGGTGGGGCTGCCACCAGACCCAGGAGGGCTTGGGCGGGGCGGCGGGCCAGTCGACTTCGACGGACTGGCGGGGGGCGAGTTTACCCTGGCCGAGGTTGCGGTACCAGACGACGTCGCCCCAGATGTCGTTGACGAGGAGGTCGGGGAGGCCGTCGAGGTCCCAGTCGGCGACGGAGGGGTTGGCGTAGCCCCATTTGGCTTCGGCGGGTCCCTGGATGGAGCCGTTGGGTCCGGCGCGGCGCGGGGGGATGAGATTGCCGCGGGCGGTGAAGGCGGGTACCTTTTGGGTTCCGGTGTTTTCGAAGAACTGGATTTCGCCGGCGGAGTTTCCGATCAACAGGTCGAGTTTGCCGTCCTGGTTCCAGTCGGCGGCGACGGGGCGGGCGAGGGAGCCGGATTTGAGAAAGGGGTCGATTTGCTCGAGATATTGAGGGTTTTGGCCGTTGTGGGCGAGGGCGACGTAGCCGCCTTCTTCGCCGATGAGCAGGGACGGGGGGCCAACGGGGAGCCAGCGGAGGGCGCGGGGCTGGATCATCTGCAGCTCCATTTGGAAGGGGAAGGGGACGGGTTTTGATTCGCCGTGTTTGAGGAGGAAGACCTGGTCGAGGAAGTTGGCGAGGACGAGGTCGAGATGGCCGTCGTTGTCCCAGTCGATGGGGTTGGGGGCGGGGGTGCCGTACTGGTCGATGGGGAGTTGGACGGGGGTGAGGAAGCGGGGGGATTGGTTGGAGCCTTCGTTGCGCCAGAAGTAGACGTAGCCGTGGAGGGGGCCGCGGGTCCATTGGCCTTGTTCGTTGAAGGCGTCGTCCCAGCCGTAGTCGCGCCAGTCGGAGACGCCGTTGAGGATGTCGATTTTGCCGTCGCGGTCCCAGTCGATGGGGTACCAGAGGTCGTCGCGTCCGACGTGGTAGGTGCGGGGGAGGGAGAGGGGGACGGGTTGGGAGAGGCGGTTTTGGGCCAGGTGGGAGAAGTAGCCGCCGGAGTAGACGAGGTCGAGATGGCCGTCGCCATTGGCGTCGGCAACGACGGGGTCTTTGACGGCGGGTCCGAGCCAGAGGGGGCGGGAGAAGAGGGGTTGGGTGTTGGAGCCGAGGTTGGTGGCGAGGAAGATGCCGTTGAAGGGGCGGTCGGGGCAGGTGAGGATGAGGTCGAGGTCGCCGTCGGCGTCCATGTCGAGGGCGCCGGGGTGGGCGTAGAGGCCGACGCCGAGGCGGGCGCGGACGTGGGGGCGGCCGTAGGTGACGCGGTCGCCGGCGCCGATGAGGGCTGGTTCGGGGGTGGGAGGGCCGGGTTGGACGGTGTAATTGCCGGGGCCCTGGGAGAGAAAGAAGAGGCGGGAGTGGGGGCCGCGGAAGTCGATTTTGGCGGGGAGGGGGCGGCCGCTATAGAGCACTTGGGCGGCGGGGGAGTCGAGGGGTGTTTCGAGGGCGACGGGATGGCCGGGGGGGACGTTGAGGGGGAAGACGGCGGCGAGGAGGAGGATGATGCCCATGCGGGCTTAGAATAGCGCGGTCTGGCGGTGGTCGACGGCGTTGATGGCGGGGCGGGTGTGGATGCGGGCCTCATTTTTGGCCTGGCGGATGAGGGAGGTGAGGTGGGCGTGGGCCTGGTAGATCTCAAAGAGGGTCTGGCAGCGGGGGCAGCCCCCGCGGATGGCGCCGGCGCCATCTTCTTCGGGATCGAAGCGGGGATGTTTGGGGCATTTGCCGGCGAAGCTGATAGCGCCTAGTTTGAGCATGGGAAGTTATGCTGAAGGGGCATGAATACGATTATTGTCGCTGGGCACGCGATCTGCAAGCGGCCGGGGGAGGCGGAGCGGGAGGAGAGCTGGATTTTGCAGGATTTTCAACGTGGGGAGGTGGTGCGGTACCTGGAGCATATTCGGGTGGGGGTAGAACTGGCGGCCGGGGATCCGGCGGCGCTGCTGGTGTTTGCGGGAGGGTATTCGAGGGCGGGGGCGGGGCCGCGGAGCGAGGGGGCGGGGTATTACTGGGTAGCGGACCATTACGAGTGGTGGGGTCACGGGGAGGTGGCGGAGCGGGCGGTGACGGAGGAGTTTTCGCGGGACTCGTTTGAGAACCTGCTGTTTGGGATTTGCCGGACGCGGGAGTATACGGGGGAGTGGCCGGAGCGGGTGGTGATGGTGAGCTGGGGTTTTAAGCGGGAGCGTTTTGAGCTGCACCGGGAGGCGATCGGGTGGCCGGAGGAGCGGTGGGGGTATGTGGGCCCGAATGATCCGCCGGAGTTGGCGCAGGCGCTGGCGGCGGAGGAGCGGACGGCGGCGGGATACCGGGTGGATCCTTATTCGGCGGGGGCGGAGTACCGGAGGAAGCGGGAGGTGCGGAATCCGTACCGGCGGCACCATGGCTACGGGGCGAGTTGTCCGGAGGTGGGGGAGTTGCTGGGGTGGGAGGGGCCGGGGTTGTATGCGGGTGGGCTGCCTTGGCGGGGGTAGTTGTTCGCGCATTGTATGCGGCTGGGGGGAGGGGACAAGTATCTGCGGGCGGAAGGGGGATTCGCTGCATTTTTCCGTTGACAACGGTATGATCCCTGCCTACACTGATTTTATAGCGCCTAAGTGAACTGCCTGAGGCCCTCAGTAAAGTAACACACCGAGGAAAGTGCCGAGGGCGGGGATGCTGAAGTTGCCGGATATGCTGCTGAGTCCGGTAAGTAAGAAAGCTGCTCACGGGAGTGAGAATGGCGGAAGCCTGTCCGGCGGGGCGGCGAGAGACGGGACGGGCGCCGGGAGGGCGAGGCGTGGTTATCCGGCCTGAGCGGGCCGGCATACGGATAACTTTTCCGGCGAGAGAGCCGGGCGAGTTGTAACTGCACGGAGGACGGGCGGCGGCCCGGCGCCTATCCGTTTGCGAAAGGGGGCAGTGGATGCGAAGCAACTTCCGGCCGCGGCGTTCGATTGTAACGTTCCGGCTTTCGGATGATGAGTATGAGTTAGTAAAACGCGGCAGCGAGGATGCCCGGAGCCGGAGTCTTTCTGACTACGCGCGGGATGCGGTGTTGCGGCGGGTGGCGATGGAGCGGGAGCCGAAGGAAGCGGAGCTTTCCGTGATTACGGCCAATATGGATCGCCTGGGCGAGGCGATGCGGGAGATGGACGGTAAGCTCTCGCAGATTCTCAGGCAAACAGAGCTAAATCACTAACAGACGCCGGCCCGCGGGCCGGGCGAAGGAGAGGAGCATGGCGACATTGTGTATGGAGCCGGTGGAGAGGGAGGAGCGGCCGGGTATGGCCGCGGCGCTGGCGGAGAAGATCCGGAACCGGACGGCGCGGGTGGGGGTGATCGGCCTGGGGTACGTCGGGCTGCCGCTTTCGCTGGAGTTATGCGGGGCGGGATTTGCCGTGACGGGGATTGATGTGCAGGCCGAGAAGGTGGAGGCGATCAACGCGGGCCGCTCCTACATTCAGGACGTGGACGGGGCGAGGCTGGCCGGCATGGTGGCGGCGGGGAGGTTGCGGGCGACGGAGGATTTTTCGGTGATCCGGGAACTCGACACGCTGACGATTGCCGTGCCGACGCCGCTGCGGAAGACGAAGGATCCGGACATGACGTATGTCGTGGCGGCGTGTGAGCAGGTGGCGCGGTACGCCCATCCGGGCCTGCTCGTGATTCTCGAATCGACGACTTACCCGGGAACGACGGATGAGTTAGTGCTGCCGATGCTCGAGGCGAGCGGGCTGCGGGTGGGGACGGATTTCTTCCTGTGCTTTTCCCCCGAGCGGGTGGACCCGGGCAACGCGCACTACCAGACGGCGAATATTCCGAAGGTTGTGGGGGGGATTACGCCGGCGTGCACGGAGTTAGGGGCGGTGCTGTACGGGCAGGCGCTCGAGCGGGTGGTGCGGGTATCGAGTACGAAGGTGGCGGAGATGGTGAAGCTACTCGAGAACACGTTCCGGATGATCAACATCGGGATGGTGAACGAGATGGCGTTGCTGTGCGAGGGGATGGGAATTGATGTCTGGGAGGTCATTGACGCGGCGGCGACGAAGCCGTTCGGGTTCATGCCTTTCTATCCGGGGCCGGGTCTGGGCGGGCACTGCATTCCGATTGATCCTTACTACCTTTCCTGGAAGACGCGGCAGACGGGGATGGAGGCCCGGTTTATTGAACTGGCGGGGGCGATTAACGGACAGATGCCGCATTTCGTGGCGGAGAAGATACAAAACGCGCTGAACGACCGGAGTAAGCCGCTGCGGGGGGCGCGGGTGCTCGTGATGGGGGTGGCGTACAAGCGGAACATTGATGACGTGCGGGAGTCGCCGGCGCTTGATGTGATGCATGTGCTGCGGAGCCGGGGGGCGGAGGTGAGTTACAGCGACCCGTATGTGCCGCGGATGGCGCTGGGGGGAGAGGTGATGGAGTCGGTGGAGTTACTCGACGGGGTGGGGGAGGCGGATTGCGTGGTGATTATCACGGACCACAGCGAGTTTCCCTACGGCGAGGTAGTGGAGCGGGCGGCGATGGTGGTGGACACGCGGAATGCGCTGAAGGGCGTTGTGTCGGACAAGATTGTGCGGCTGTAGGGGGGAGAGAGATGAGGCAGAGTATGAAGCGGGGATGGATGGCGTTGGTGATGGCGGGGCTGCTGGCGGGTCAGGAGCCGGGGCGGCTGCAGATTCGGATTGTGGCGGGGGAGGGGGCGTTGAATAACATCAAGCGGCGGGTGGCGCATAACCCGGAGGTGGTAGTGACGGACGGGGATGGGCGCCCGGTGGCGGGGGCGAAGGTGGTGTTCACGTTTCCGCTGGGCGGGCCATCGGCGAGCGTGGCGGGGGGCCGGCGGTATGAGGGGTTGACGGATGACGCGGGGCGGGCGGCGGTGGTGGGGATGATGCCGAACGAGGTGGAGGGGCGGTTTTTGATAGGGGTGGAGGCGGCCAAGGACGGGCTGCGGGGGCGGGCGGTGATCCCGCAGAGCAACACGACGGCGGGGGGCCG
>JAINDL010000195.1 GCA_019931245.1 Bryobacteraceae bacterium CoA2 C42 | reverse complement strand
CCCGGCAGCCCCTGCGCCAGAAGAGCGTCTTTACTTTGTTGCATGGGACTCGCTTGCATGGGACTCCATAATCGATAAACCGTCCTGAGCGACCGGCGCAAAACAGATTTCGGCCGCGTGGCCATGCAGCGCGAAAATCTGCCGGATCAGGTCGCAGACCTCTTCGCTGCCGCGTTCAAAAAATACGAGAATCGACGGGCCTGCGCCCGACAACGCGCAGCCCAGCAGTCCGGGCGCCCGCAGTTTGAGCATCTCGTCGAGGCCCGGGACCAGTTTGGCCCGGTAGGGCTGATGCAGCCGGTCCTCGAGCGCCGCCGGGAACGCCGAAACGTTGCCCGTGGCCAGAGCCGCTATCAGCAGCGCGCTGCGCTGCACGTTAAAAATGCAGTCCGCCTTGGCGTACTGCTCCGGCAGCGCGGCCCGCGCCTCTTTGGTCGGCAGCACAAAATCCGGCACCACCACCGCTACGCCAAAACGCGGCGGCATCTCGAGGCGCACGGCCCGCGCGATGCCGTGGCCGTCAATGGCGCTCGCTACAATCGAACCCAGCACACACGCCGCCACGTTGTCCGGATGGCCTTCAAGGCGCGCCGCTTCGTCCAGAATCCGGGTGATCGGCCAGCCCAGGCCCAGCATGCGGTCCGCAATCACCACGCCCGCCGTCAGCGCCGCGGCGCTCGATCCCAGGCCCTTGCCGAGCGGAATGTCGTTGTCAATCGTCAAGGCCACGGGCGGCAACTCCCGCCCCAGGTCCGCCGCTACCCGCAGCGCCGTCTGCCAGATGAAGTTGTCTTCGCCGGTGGAGATCGCCGCCGCATCCCGCCCCTGCACCGCAATCGACAGGCGCGGAGCGGGCGCAAACCGGCACGTCAGGTACACGCCGAACGCCAATCCAAGAGCGTCAAAACCCGGTCCGAGATTCGCGCTCGAAGCCGGTACTCGCACTGTCCACATCAGGTTACCCGATAACCACGCGGCGCTCTTCGCGGCAGGATTGATAGACGCTCTGCACCAGTTCGAGCGCCTTCAAACCCTCCTCGCCCGAAACCGTCGGCGCCGTGCCATTCCGGCAGGCTTCGCCAAAATCGCGGAACTGCCGTTCGAGCGGCGTCAGCGGAATCGCCATCGGGTCCGAAGCGCCCGAACTGGTTTTGCTCTCTACCGGGGCCGGTTCGCCGAAGTCATCGCGCACGTCCCAGGTCGTCAGCTTGTCGCCGGTCATCACGGCCGTGCCCTTGGTCCCGTGCAGTTCGACGCGTTCCGGGTAGCCGGGCCAGATGGCGGTGGAAGCCTGGATCACGCCCGTCGCGCCGTTTTCAAACCGGAGTAGGGCGTTCACCACATCTTCGGACTCAATCTGGTGCAGCGCGCCCAACTGCCAGGTGCCCACCACATCCTTCACCCGGCCCGCCAGCGCCAGCAGAATATCCACCTGGTGTATCCCCTGGTTAATCAGCGCCCCGCCGCCCTCCACATCCCAGGAACCCTTCACCGGCCGGGAGTAATACTCCGCCGACCGGTACCACTTCACGTACGCATCGGCCTGCACCAGCTTGCCCAGCCGCCCGTCGGCGATGGCTTTCTTGAGAAACAGGGTGGAATCGTCAAACCGGTGCTGGCTCACCACCCCGAGCGTGATGCCCGCCTGCCGGGCCACCGTAATCATGCGCTGCGCCGTTTCTACGCTCAACGCCATGGGCTTCTGCACCAGCACATGCTTCTTCGTCTGCGCGCACAGCTCCACCGCCTGCAGCCGGAAACTCGGGAAGGTGCAGACATCGACGTAGTCGACTTCCGGGTGGCGGCAGACGTCCTCGTAGTTCCGCACGAACTCAGCCCCGTGGGCGTTGGCGAAAGCCTGGCCGCGCTCCTCGTTGCCGTTCGAGCAAACCGTGATCCTATAACCGATCGCCTTGTAAGCGCGCGCGTGCATGTTCGCAATGGCGCCTGTGCCGATAATCCCTACTCGCAATGCAGTCTCCTTAAACGCCCTAGTTTACCGTAACCGCGCGGGGGAAAGATTTACATTCCCCCCTCCGCCGATTTCCCGCGCCGGTCCGTCTTCCTCGGTATGCGTTACCAGGTCAAAAAAGGAGCGCCCCTCCGCTGGGGCATGAACTACCGCCTGCACTACGGCTGGGACTTCGGCGCCTCGCCCGGCCCTCCGCTCCACCTCGCCGCGCCGGACCGGGCCGCCCTGCTCGACGCCGACTTCGCCACCCTCGCCGCCGCCGGCTGCCGCCTCGTCCGCTGGTTGGTCTTTGGCGACGGCCGCAACGGCATCCGTTTTGTCGGCGAGAAGCCCGCCGGGCTCGACCCGTGCGTGGCGCCGGCGCTGCGCGTCGCCCTCGATACCGCCGCCCGCCACGGCATCGGCATCCTCTTCGTCCTGCTCGACCACACCCTTTCCTTCCGGCCTCGCGGCATCCCCGGCACGGCGATGGCCATCCAGGGCCACGGCAGCCTGCTGCGCCACGCGGACCTGTTTGAAGCCCTTCTCGGGAACGTCTTCGCCCCCTTCTGGGATCTCATCGACAACCATTCCCACGTGATCGGCTATGAACTCCTGAACGAACCGGAGATGATCATGCGGTGGCGCGATCACTGGCGCGGCGCTCCCTCCGGGGTCGGCTGCCCCGCCGTACCCGAAGAGCACCAGTTGAGCTTTGCCGCCATGGCCGACCGCCTCGGCCGGACCCGCGCCGCCGTCCATCGCGCGACGCGCGCCCAGTTCTCCATCGGCAGCATGACCGCCCGCTGGATGGGCCGCTGGGCCCCGCTGCTCGATCCGGCCCGCGACCTACTCACCTTCCACTACTACGGCGACGAGTACGATTTTGATCGCCTCCTTGACGAACGCGTAGCGCCCTACGCCGGCCGGTTCGCCGTCGGCATCGGCGAGTTCTATCCGCAAGGCGCCCGCGTGGTCCCGGCCGGCCACGGCGGCTGGCCCGATATCCCGGCCGGTCAGTTTCTGCGCGCCGCCGCCGCCCATGGCCTCCAGGTGGCGATGCCCTGGGTGTGGCGTCCCGGGCCGCGCGACCCGGGTGAGGTGCCGCTGGCTGAGTGCCGCGCGGCGGTGTCCGCTCAGGAGCATCGAACTGGAGCATAATGACAGGCATGAACGCTCCACGCCTCTGCCTGCACCGTAGAAAGTTCCTGACGACTCTCGCCGGCGGACCCCTTCTGCTCTCCTCCTGCGTCTCTTCGAAGACCGAGTTGAGCCGCCTGGGCATCCCCGGCCTGTTCAAGGGTCGCGTGGTCGCCGTCGAGCATCCCGGCTCGATCCTGGGCGGCGCCTACCAGGCCGAACCGGTGCGCGAGATGATCCGCCGCGGCATGGTGGGCCTCACCGGCGCCGGCGACTGGCAGGCCGCCTGGCGCCTGTTCTTCGAACCCGGCGATGTGGTGGGCATCAAACTGAATCCGGTGGGCTACCCCCATGTGGCCTCCGCGCCGGAGGTGGTGCGCGAGATCATCGCCAGCCTCACCGCCATCGGCGTCAAGCCGCAGGACATCGTCTGCTACGACCGCTATCGCGCACAGTTTCTGAGCGCCGGTTTCGACAAATGGCTCCCCGAAAAGGTCCGCTGGACCCACGCCGCCGAAGACTACGAGACCTGGCAGCAGGGCATCGAAGGTTACGATCCGGACCACTACATGGAACTACCGCTCGTGCTGCCCGGCCAGGATCCGGCCTCGCTTACCGCCCGCCGCTCCTTCGCCGCGCGCTTCATCACCAAAGACGTCAACAAGCTCATTAACCTGTGCCTGCTCAAAGACCACCAGTCCGCCGGCATCACCATGGCGCTGAAAAACCTCTCGCACGGACTCGTCAACAACGTCAACCGCAGCCACGCCACGAACACGATGAACTCCTGCAACTCGTTCATCCCCGCCTCGGTTTCGATTCCGGTGATCCGCAACAAGACCGTCCTCAATATCATGGATGGCATCAAGGGGCTTTATCACGGCGGCCCCGGCGCCCGGCCCCAGTTTGTTTGGGAGCACAAGAAGATGTATTTCGCCACCGACCCGGTGGCCATGGATCACGTCGGCTGGCGCGTCATCGATGAGAAACGGCTGGCGGTCGGCATGAAAAAACTGGTGGAAGACACTCCGGATGCCTTCAGCCACTTCACCCATCGCCAGCCCGAACACGTTGAAATTGCGGGCGCACTGGGGCTCGGGGTCTTCGATTGGGCAAAAATCGACCGCCGCGAGATACGTTTAGCCTGAACGTTTTGGTATTCTATTGATTGAGCCTGTGAGTCGGTAGCTCAGTTGGTAGAGCATCGCACTTTTAATGCGGTGGTCCCGGGTTCGAGCCCCGGCCGACTCACCATTTCAGCCCAGTTTGGCAATTTCAGCTTCGAGATGCTGAACCGCGCCGGCGAGCATCTCGCGGTGTCGTGGATGCTTTGCCGCCGCCAGGTCCCGGCGCACCGCCGTGAGCGAGAGTTCCAGACTCTGCCGCCGCCGTTCCGTTTCCGTTGGGGGAGCCGCGGGCCGTTCTCCCCACCCGCGCTCCGCCTGCTGGCTCTCCACGTCTTTGCTCTCCCATCCGCGGGACACCGTCTACCTCCGCTCCCGCAGCACCCGGAAGCCGATCTCCGACCGCTGCGTCTCAGGCGGTTCGACTGTGCGCCGGACGGCGGATAACTCCCCGGGGGCATCCCGAAAGCTGCCGCCCCGCACAATGCGACCAGTCCTGTTTTCATCGGCCGTCCACTCGGCTACGTTGCCGATCGTGTCAAACAGCCCGAAGGGGTTCGGAAGGCGTCCGGCGATCTCGTGCGCCGTCCCGCCGCTGTTGCCCTGATGCCAGGCGATATCGCCGGGATTCCCCGGCAACTCCTCGAGCGAGTTGGCCCGCGCCGCGTACTCCCACTCCGCCTCAGAGGGCAAACGGTAGAGGAAGCCATCCTTGCGGGCGTTCAACCTGGCCATAAACTCCTGGGCCGCGTTCCAGGAGACGTTGCCCTGGGGCAGGTTCCCCCCCGTGCCCCGGCCCGTCATCACCGCGTTCCACTGCGCCACCGAGACCTCGGTGCGCCCCATCTGAAACGGCCGGATGGTTAGCAATTGGTGCCGCGGCCGCGAACCGCTGCTCGGGTCTGGAGACCCCATGATAAAGTCACCGCCCGGCAACTGAGCGAAATCCATCGGAATCCCGTCGACGACGACTGCCAGCGATGTCGCCGCCTCCGGCGCCGTCGTCGTCGGCGCGGCCAGCGATCTTTCGGTCGTCACCAGCGCCGCCGCGGGCACGGGACGCAGCAACTCGACCCCCGGTTCGAGCACCGCCTCGCGTGCCCGCCCGAGCATGCCCCACACAATCACCACAACCATCACGCCGAGCGGCAGCAGAATCAGCAGCTTTTTTCGCACCGCCACCGCTTCGTTCGACGCGCTCTTCGCCGTGGCCGCCAGGGCCTCGACAAAGTCGCCGCACCGCGGGAAGCGGGAGGCCGGATCCTTGGCGATCGCCCGCTCAACCGCCGCCTGCATCACCGGCGTCACGCGCGGATTGAAAGACGATGCCGGCGTCGGCATCTCGTTGATCAATTTCGCCTTGCTCCCGGCCTCAAACGGCAGTTTTCCCGTCAGCAGTTGGTAGGCGATCATCCCCAGCGCATATTGGTCTGTCCGCGCATCGGCCGCCTTGCCCCGCAGCCGCTCCGGAGCCCAATAATCGCTCACAACGGGGATGCGGGCGTATACCTCCCGGTAAGGGCCGTGGCCCAAACCGGTGACCTTCACCTCGCCCGTCTCCGCCAGCAGAACGTTGCCCGGTTCCAGGTTCCCATGCACCACGCCCGCCGCGTGTGCCGCATCCAGCGCCGCCGCCGTCTCCCGCAGAATCCGCAGGATCATCCCCAGATTCTCCCGCTCCCCAGCCGCGATCATCGCCTCAAGCGTGGCGCCCCGCACCAGTTCCATGACGATGCACTCGCCGTCTCCACTTGGAAAACGATCCAGGACCGGAACCACGTTCGGATGCCGGAACTTCACCTTCCCCGGCTCCCCCATCAAACACCACAGACGCTTGATGGCCACCTCCCGCTTCTGCTCGGTGTCCCAGGCGCGGAAAACTACACTCTCGCGCCCGCGGCCTAGTTCCCCCCGCAACTCGTACTGACCCAGGCTCTCCATGGCATCAGGATATCGCGTGCGTTAAGCTACCGGCATGGCCTCGATCCTCCAAACCAAAACCCGCTCCTGGGCCGAAGTCGAGCAGATGCTCGCCTCCGGCAACGTACAGGGGAAGCTATCGAAGGAGGATCTGCCCACCCCGGCCCTCTGTGTCGATCTCGATGCCCTTGAAGGCAACATCGCCAAAATGGCCGCCTACGCCCGCGCCCAGGGCCGCGCTCTCCGTCCCCACGGCAAGTCCCACAAGTGCTCCGCCATCGCCCGCCTCACCCTCGCCGCCGGCGCGGTCGGCGCCTGTTCGGCCAAACTCAGCGAAGCCGAAGCTTTCGCCGCCGGGGGCATCGAAAGCGTCCTCGTCACCACCCCCATGGTCGGCCGCCACCGCGTCGAACGCGCCGTCGCTCTGGCCACCCGTCTGCCCGGCCTCATCCTGGTCGTCGACCACGCCGGGAACGCGGACGACCTCAACGCCGCCGCCGCCACAGCCGGCGTCACCCTCCACGTTGCCATCGACCTCAACGTCACCAACCGCACCGGCATCGCCCCCGGCCCCGAGGCCGTCGCCCTCGCCGAACACCTCACCCGCCTCCCCCACCTCTCCTTCCAGGGCATCCAGGCCTACGCCGGCCATACCGCCCACGTTGTCGGCTTCGCCGAACGCACCACCGCCAGTCAGCAGGCCATGGCCCCCGCCATCGCCACCCGCCGCGCCCTCGAAGCCAGAGGCATCCCTTGCCCCTGGCTCTCCGGCGCCTCCACCGGAACCTACAACATCGATGGCGCCATGGACGGTGTCACGGAACTCCAGCCCGGGTCCTACCTGTTCATGGACCTCGACTACAACCGCATCGGCGGCCAATCCGGCCCCGTCTATGACGATTTCGCCAACTCCCTCACCGTTCTTTCCACCGTCTACAGCATGCCCGGCCGCGAGCAGGCCATCCTTGACGCCGGCCTCAAAGCCTTCGCCACCGACACCCCCTACCCGCCTCTCGTCCGCGGTCTCCCCGGCGCCGTCTACTCCTTCGCCGGTGACGAACACGCCCGCCTCGACGTCCGCCGCGCCACGCTCCCCGTCACCCTCGGCGACCGCCTCGAACTCGTCATTCCCCACTGCGACCCCACCGTCAACCTCTATAACCGCTTCTTCGCCACCCGCGGGGAGCAGGTCGAAGCCCTGTGGCGCATCGACGCCCGCGGGATGAGCACATAAGGTCCATAGAGCCTTTTTATTTGACGCCCCCGCTCATTTTCCCTACTCTTAAATTTCACTCATCTGGGTCCCCGCCCTGTCCCGGTTGAGTTGGTTCGCTGGCTGAGTTAGCCCCCAGTTAAGTAAGTTCCCAGTTGATTGAGCCAACGCTAGCGTCCCTCCCACGACGGAGAAACAATTCTTTTCCACCGGAGAATCCGTCATGCATAGACTCTTATTGGGCCTTGGGTTGTTCATCCCGGCTTTCGCGCAAACAAGTTCGCTGTCGGGCGTTGTCCACGACCACCAGTCCGGCGTCGTCGCTAACGCCGTCGTCGCCCTCACCAACAACGACACCGCCGCCCCCCGCAAAACGCTCACCACCGCTACCGGCGACTTCGTCTTTCCCTCCCTCCCGCCCGGCAACTATACGCTCGAAACCCAGATGCCCGGCTTCCGCACCGCCAGCCAGCAGATCCGCCTGCAGGTCAACGTTCCTCTTAGCGTTGCCGTCCAACTCGAGGTTGGGCAAGTCACCGAAACGATCAACGTCGTCGGGGAATCCCCGACCGTCAACACCCAGAACGCTACCATCGGCAACGCCTTTACCGAAACCCAGGTCCGCCAACTCCCCCTCCTCACCCGCAACGTCGTCGAACTCCTGAGCCTCCAGCCCGGCGTCACCTCCACGGGCGAAGTCATCGGCGCCCGCCGCGACCAGAACAACATCACCCTCGACGGCGTCGACGTCAACGATAATCAGTCCGCCGGCACAACCAGCGCCGACCGCGGCTTTTTCGCCGCGCTGCCAGTCCCCCTCGACTCGGTCCAGGAGTTCCGCGTCACCATCGCCGGCCAGGGCGCCGACCAGGGCCGCTCCTCCGGCGGGCAGGTCTCGCTGGTGACCAAGTCCGGATCCAACCAGTGGCACGGCTCCCTCTACGAGTTCCATCGGAACAAGTCCACCGCCGCCAACGACTGGTTCTCCAACCGCTCCGGGCTCAAACGCGAAAACCTCATTCGGAATCAGTTTGGCGCCTCCTTCGGCGGTCGCATCGTCAAAGACCGCGCCTTCTTCTTCCTCAATTGGGAGGAGCGGAAAGACCGGTCCGCCTCCGCCGTCCTGCGCACCGTTCCGACCGACTCCCTCAAAGCCGGCATCGTCACCTTCCGCACCAACTCCGGCGGTATCCAGACCCTGACCCCCGCCGAAGCCCGCCAGGTCGACCCGCTTGGCGTCGGCATCTCCTCCGCCATGCTGAGCCTGCTCAAGTCCTACCCCGCGCCCAACGACCCCTCCGCCGGCGGCGACCGCGGCCTCAACTTCGGCGGCTACCGCTTCAACGCGCCCCTCACCCGCAACGACCGCGCCTATGTCGCCAAGATGGACTTCCATCTCGACCGCGAGGCCCGTCATACCCTGATGCTCCGGGGCACCCTCGGCGATAACTCGCGCGATCAGGTCCTCGCCCAGTTCCCCGGCCAGGACCCCGCCGCCCGCACGCTCGATAACTCCAAGGGGCTCTCGGCCCGCTACACGGCCGTCCTCTCCCCCAGTCTCGTCAACGTCTTCACCTTCGGCTACACCCGCCTCGGCATCGCCCAGTCCGGCAACGGCAACCCCGCGCTCGCCTTCGGCGGCATCAGCAGCGTTGAAAACTTCACCCGCGGCTTCGGCCGATTCATCCCCACCGCCAACTTCGTCAACGACCAGACCTGGACCAAAAACAAACACACCCTCCAGTACGGCGTGAACTTCCGCTTCATTCAGAACGACCGGAACTCCTTCGCCACCTCGTTCCCCAGTTACTCCTTCAGCCGCAACACCCTGCGCGGCCTTGGCGCCGACCTGCAGGACTCCGTCAACTCCTACATCCGCCAGCGCAGCGGCAACAGCGCTCTCGCTGTCTCGGAAGCGCTCCAGGTCGTCAACGCCTACGGAACCCTGTTTGGCGTGATCAACCAATACAGCGGCACTTACAACTTCGGCATCGACGGCCAGGCCGTGCCGCTCGGACAATCCATTGACCGCGGCTTCCGCACGCGCGAACTGGATTTCTATATTCAGGACACTTACAAAGTCCGCCGCGATCTCACCCTCACCTACGGCCTCCGTTACTCCCTCTTCACCCCTCCCTTCGAGGTCAACGGCGTCCAGGTGGTTCCCACCGTCCCCCTGCAGAATCTCTTTGCTGACCGCGTCGGCGCCTCCGCCCTCGGCATCCCCGGCCATCTCCTCCCCACCGCCCGGGTCACCTACGCCCCCGGCGGCCCCGTCAATAAAGGCGCCGGCTGGTTCGGCTACGACACCAACAACTTCGCTCCCCGGCTAAACGTCGCCTGGGCGCCCGAGTTCAACGGCGCCGCCGGTCGCCTGTTCGGCAAAGGAAGCGTCATCCGCTTCGGCGCCTCGATGCTCTATGACCGCTATGGCTCGGACATGATCGTCAACTTCGATCAATCCGGTTCCCCCGGGCTGGCCAGCCAGGTCACCCAGCCCCGCAACACCAACTTCTCGGACTCGTTCCGCTACTCCGGCGGCGGACTGCCCGCCCTCCCGCCCCCGCCGGCCGCCGGTCTGCCTTTCACCCCGCCCACCATCGTCGGCGGCTTCGGCTCCTTCACCGGCGTCGCCAGTAATCTTGTCGCTCCCTATTCCATCCTCCTGAACATGACCTACGCCCGGAACCTGCCCGGGAAAATGATGTTCGAGGTGGGTTACGTCGGCCGCCTCTCCCGCAAAGGTCTCGTGCAGCAGGACTTCTTCCAGCCTCTCACCGAGTTCCGCGATCCCCGCTCCGGAGCTACCTGGGCCGAAGCCTCCGGCATCCTGCGCGACCGCTTCGAAGCCGGCCTCACCCCGGCGCAGGTACGTGCCAACCCCGCCCTGCTCCCCCCCGTCCCCTTCTTTGAGAACATGTTCCCCGGCGCCGCTAACCGCACATTCCCCGGCTCGGCCACCGCCAACTACTACTTCACAAACTACAGCACCTACGCCGGTAGCGACCTCGACACCCTGAACGACATGGACCGTGAACGCCTCCCCAACGGCTCCTGCATCTCCGTGTTCGGCTGCAACACCTTCTTCGCCCTCCAAAACGCCGGCCTGCGCGCCTGGGTCAACGCCGCCAACGCCAATTTCCACGGCGGCCAACTCGTCTTCCGCCGTCCCGTCACCGACGGGTGGGGATTCGATTTCAACTACACCCTCTCCCACTCGCTCGATATCGTCTCGGCCGCCGAGTCCGGCGCCGGCAACGGCGGCGCCGTCATCCAGAACTCCTTCAACCCCAAAGCCTCCTACGCCTCCTCCGACTTCGATATCCGCCACAACATTACCGCCAACACGGTCGTCGAACTCCCCTTCGGCAAAGGCAAACCCTTTCTCCACAGCGCCCCGGGCTGGGCCAATCACCTTCTCGCCGGTTGGCAGATCACCGCGCTTACCCGCTACCGCTCCGGTCTGCCCTTCAACATCTCCACCGGCGGCATCTATCCCACCAACTACCTGTCCAGTTCCACGGCCATCCTCCGCCCCGGCGCTGCTTTTCCGGCCTCCGGACCCGGCTTTGACCAGAACGGCAACCCCAGCATCTTCCGCAATACCAACGCCGTCCAGGCTTTCATCGGCCAGTATCCCGGACGCGTCGGCACCCGCAACCTTCTGCGCGGCGCGCCCCTGTTCAACACCGACATGTCCCTCGGCAAGTACTTCCCCCTCCCCTGGGAAGGACATCGGATCCAGGTGCGCGCCGAAGCGTTCAACGCTTTCAATAACGTCAACTGGGGCGAACCAACCCGCACCTTGGCCAACCCCGGTAACTTCGGCCAGATCACCGCGACCAGTGTCGCGGCCCGCGTCCTTCAATTCGCGCTTCGCTACGAATTCTAATCAACCATGAAACCAGTTGCTACTCTCCTCCTCTGCGCCGCGGCTCTCCTTGAGGCCGAACCGCAGAAACCCGGCAAGAAAGGGGCCCCGCCCCCGGCCCCCGTCGCCGGCCTCAAAACCCCGGGCATTCAACTGCCCTTCGCGAACCTTCCCGCCGAGGTGGAAATCCCCGTTCCCGGCCGCCCCAACGCCATCCACTTCGGCGAAATGGCCTTCCTTCCCAACGGATCCGAAAACGCCATCACCCGCCTCGATACCAAGACCAATAAGCTCAACGACCCCTGGACGGGTCTCAAGAACCCCTGCGGCGGTATCCTGAGCGCCTTCCGGTCCCTCTGGATCCCGACCTGCGGCGACCAGTCCCTCGCTCGCCTCGACCCCCGCTCCGGCAAACCGACCGCCACGGTCGCCATTGGCGCCGTCACCGCTCTCCGCGCTGTCGCCGCCAACCCCGATAGCGTCTGGATCCTCTCCGACAACAAAACCACCCTCTCCCGCATTGATCCCGAACAAAACGCGATCGTCAGCGAACTCCGCCTCCCCGCCAACTGCCATTCGCTCCAGTTCGCCGAATCCGCCCTTTGGGTCACCTGCCCCGGCGAGGACCGCCTGCTCCGCGTCGATCCGAAAACCAACCTCGTCACCCACCGGATCGAAGTCTCCGAACCCGTGGTCCAGACCTTCGGCGAAGGCTCGCTCTGGGTGCTCTCCCGCAAGGAGGGCAAGGTGCACCGCATCGACCCCAAAACGAGCAAGATCAGCGCCACGATCGAAACCGGGATCCCCAACGCCGCCGGCTCCCTCGTCTTCGGCGAAGGCTCTCTCTGGCTCTCCGCCCCCGGCTTCCCCATCACTCGCATCAACCCGGCCACCGATAAAGTAACCCGTCAGTTCGCCGGCGCCGGCCACGGCGATCTCTTCACCGGAGCCTCCGCCCTCTGGCTCTATGACGAAAACAAAAAAGTATTAAAACGTTTTGACCCGAAGCGGATTGCCGCCACGCTCCCCGAGTAACCTATAATGGTATCGGCCACGTCGTATCGCTAGGCTCTGTAGCCACTCTTCGGGTTCCCTGTCCACCCTTCCGATTCTGTACTTCCCCAGGATTCCATGCGCTACAGTCTGGTTGTCTTTCTCTATTTGGCCGGCTCCGCCGCCTCCGCCCAGAGCCCGAACTCCCCGGAGTTCTTCGAAAACAAGGTTCGCCCACTGCTGGCGAAAAACTGCTATGCCTGTCACACCCAGTCCGCTCTCGGCGGTCTGCGTCTCGACAGCGGCGAAGCTCTCGCCAAGGGCGGCAAGCGCGGACCCGCCGTCAACTCCGCTGAGCCCGAAAAGAGTCCCCTGCTCATCGCCGTTCGCCATGCCGACCCCGGCTACAAGATGCCGATGGGTAACAAGCTGAAGGACGACGAGATCCAGGTGCTCGAAGCCTGGGTCAAGGCCGGAGCCAAATGGCCTGTGGGCGCCAAGGTCCAGGAGGACACGAAGGCCGCCGGCAATGGCAAATACGTCATCCGCCCCGAAGCCCGCCAGTTCTGGTCGCTGCAACCTCTGCGCGAACCCGCCGTGCCCGCTGCCAAGTGGGGTCAGACTCCCATTGACCGTTTCGTCGCCGCCCGTCTCGAGAAGGAGGGTCTCAAGCCGGTCCGCCCCGCCTCGAAACGCGACCTCCTCCGCCGCGCCACGCTCGACCTCACCGGCCTCCCCCCCACCTACGACGAAATTCAGGCCTTCGAGAAAGACACCTCGCCCAACGCCTTCGCCAAGGTGGTGGACCGCCTCCTCGCCTCCCCCCACTACGGCGAACGCTGGGGCCGCTTCTGGCTCGACGTTGCCCGCTACGGCGAAGACGACTACCGCAGCCTCGACCCCATGCGCCGCGGCCACAACCCCTACCCCAACGCCTTCAACTACCGCGACTGGGTCATCCAGGCCTTCCAGGACGACATGCCGTATGACCACTTCGTCAAGGCCCAGCTGGCCGGCGATTTGCTCGACCCCAAAACCCGGCACAAAACCCTCCCCGGCACCGGCTTCCTCGGCCTCGGCCCCTGGTACTACGACAACGGCTCCACCGAAGTTACCCGCGCCGACGAGCGTCACGACCGCGTCGACGTGATCAGCCGCGGCTTCCTCGGTCTCACCGTCGGCTGCGCCCGCTGCCACGATCATAAGTACGACCCCATCCCCGCCACCGATTACTACGCCCTGGCCGGCGTCTTCTACAACACCATCTACGAAGAGTACCCGCTCGTCCCCAAAACGACGCTTGCCGAGTTCGAAAAAATCGAAGAGCACATTGATCTGAAACAAAAGATGCTGGGGGAGATTCAGCAGAACATCGGCGCTAACCTGTCAAAGGCGCTCGCCCTTCAGACCGCTAACTATCTCCAGGGCGTCTGGGAGGTCACCGGTCCCCAAAAGAAAGAGAAGGCAACCGTGGTCGATACCCGCCGCCTCGACTACGAAGTGCTCGACCGCTGGATCGCCTACATGGAAAAGGCCACCGACAAGTACAGGAACAAAGAAGCTTGGCAGGCGATGATGAAGAAAAAGGGCAGCACCGCCGCCGAAGCCAAGCGCCTGGCCGAAAAGTTTCAGGAAGAGGTCGTCGCCGTCATGCTGGCCCGCTACGATCTCGACGAGCAGAACAAAGTCATCCAGGCCAAAGCCATCGAAGGGACGAAGAAGAAGAAGCGAACCAACAAACCGAGTAACTTCGTCACCAACGACGACTTCTGTCCCGGCTGTAACCTCACCCTGCTGCAGATGCCTGAAGCCGACACCGCCTTCTGGACCGAAATCTTCCAGCGCATGCTCAGTGATAGCGACGACCCCAACGCCATGATGGCCGCCGGCAATCGCTTCGGCAAGCCCGGCGTGCTTACTTTCCGCGGCTGGGGCCTCGAATCCCGCTCCGGCTCCGAGACCCAGGCGCAGATCGCCGCCATCCGCAAGGACATCGACGAAGCCCGCAAGAAACTTGAACCCGGCTTCCCCTACCTCCACGGCGTCAAGGACGCCCCCGAGGCCCGCAATATCCAGCTCGCCTTCCGCGGTGACCCGTTCGACCTGAAGCAGGAGGTGCCCCGCCACTTCCTGAGCATCCTCAGCCCCTCCGACCCCGCGCCTTTCCAAAAAGGCAGCGGCCGCCTCGAACTCGCCGATCAAATCGTCAAACAGCCCATCGCCATGCGCGTCTTCGTCAACCGCGTCTGGAAGGGCCACTTCGGCACCGGCATCGTCGATTCGCCCAGCAACTTCGGCATGACCGGTGAACGCCCCACCAACCCCGACCTGCTTGAATACCTCGCGTCGAACTTCGTGAAGAATGGTCTCTCCGTGAAGAAGCTGCATCGCGACATCATGCTCAGCTCGGTCTACCAGTTATCCACGGAAAGCGACCCGGTCGCTCTCGCTAAAGACTCCGGCAACCGCCTCTACTGGCGCGCCGACAAGAAGCGCCTCGACGCCGAGCAGATTCGCGACTCGGTCCTCCAGGTCTCCGGCAAGCTCGATAAGGCCGTCGGCGGCCCGTCGGTCGAACTCAGCCCGGCCGTCAATCGCCGTACCGTCTACGGCAAGGTCAGCCGCTACAAGCTCGACGAGTATCTCTCGCTGTTCGACTTCCCCACGCCGCTGATCAGCGCCGAAAAGCGCTTCGTCACCACCGTGCCCACCCAGCGGCTTTTCCTGATGAACAGCGACTTTATGCAGGTGCAGGCCGAAGCCCTCGTTGAACGGGTGGCCGCCGAGCCCAACAACCCGGCCCGCATCCGGAAGCTCTACCAGATCGTTTACGGCCGCGAAGCCACCCCGGAGGAGATCAGCCTCGTCCTCGAATACCTCAAGACCGAACCGCTGCTCGAATACGAGGAAGGCAAAAAGAAAGCGCCCGCCGAAGCGCCCCGCGGTCCCGGCCGCGGCCGCCGTTCGGAAGCAGCCTCCGCCGCCAGCAAGCCCGCCCCTGACGAAGCCGACAAGCCTGGACCCGACAAAGGTCTGCCCGCCGAAACCGCCCCGGCGGCTGCCGCCGCTGCTCCCGAAGCCGTTCCCCCGGCCGATGCTTTCGGCATGGGCATGATGGCCGGCATGGGCCGCCGCGGTCCCGGCGCCGCCGCCCCGCCCCCCATCAAGTACGAACCCACCGTCTGGGGGCGTTACGCCAAGGTCCTGCTCAGCGCCAGCGAATTCCTGTTCATCAACTAACGAGAGAACACCACATGTCTTTCCACAAATCCTCGAACCCCACCACCCGCCGCGAAGCCTTGCGCCGCATCGGCAACGGCTTCGGCATGATGGCCTTCGCTAGCCTGGTGAACCAGTCCGTTGCCCGCGCCGAAGGCCTCGTCGACGGCGCCGGCCGCCCGCTGGGCGCCGCTACCCTCGATCATCCGCAGCGCGTCAAACGCGTCATTTTCCTGTTTATGAACGGCGGCCTGTCCACCATCGACAGCTTCGACCCGAAGCCCATGCTCGATAAGTACGACGGCAAACCCCTGCCCGGCGTCCAGATCAAAACCGAACGCGGCACCGGCGCCCTCATGCGCTCGCCCTTCCAGTTCAAAAAGTACGGCCAGTGCGGTATGGACATCTCCGAACTCTGGCCCCACCTCGGCGAGGTCGCCGACGACATCGCCTGGGTTCGCTCCGTCCACACCGAAATCCCCAACCACGAACCCTCCTGCCTGATGATGAACACCGGCGCCAACCAGGCTGGCCGCCCCTCGCTCGGCGCCTGGATGACTTACGGCCTTGGCACCGAAAACCAGAACCTGCCCGGCTACGTCGTTCTCTGCCCGGACGTCCCCACCACCGTCGGCCCGCCCCTGTGGAGCAACGGCTTCCTGCCCCCCGTCAACCAGGGCACCTTCATCTCCTCGAAGGTCAACACCCCGGAGGGCGAAGCCGCGCCCGCCGAAATGCCCATGAAGGACAAAGACGGCAAGGAGATTCCCAAGAAGGTTGAGGTCGAAAAAAGCTTCGACCCCAAAAAGCTCATCAGCTACGTCAACAATCCCAAGTTCGAACTCACCGAACAGCGCCGCGAACTCGACCTCCTCCAGAAGATCGAAAAAATGCGCCTGGCCCGGGAAGGGAACGACCCCCAGGTCGAAGCCACCCTCAAGTCTATGGAAACCGCCTTCCGCATGCAGACGGAAGCCCCCCAGGTCTTCGACATTCGCAAGGAATCCGAGGCGACCCAGAAACTCTACGGCCCTGGCAGCACCGCCCGCGGCGCGCTAACCGCCGTCCGCCTCGTTGAGAAAGGCGTCCGCATGGTCCAGGTCTACTACGCCAAGGGCGACCCCTGGGACGCCCACGCCGACATCAACGCCCACAAGATCAACGCCAAGAACTCCGACCAGCCCTTCGCCGCCGTGATCAAAGACCTTAAGTCCCGCGGCCTGTGGAAAGACACGCTCGTCGTCTGCGGTTCCGAGTTCGGCCGTACCCCCGTCCGTGAAGTCGGCGGCGGCGGTGGCCAACTAAAGAAAGGCCGCGACCACAATCCCCACGGCTTCACCATGTGGCTCGCCGGCGGCGCCATCAAAGGCGGCACCATCCACGGCGCTACCGACGACTTCGGCTTCAAAGCCGTCGACAAGCGCGTCCACGTTCACGACATCCATGCCACCATCCTCTACCTGATGGGTATCGACCACACCAAACTCACCTACCGCTACAGCGGCCGCGACTTCCGCCTCACCGACGTCAGCGGCGAAGTCCTGCACTCCATCATCGCCTGACCTGCGCCCTCCCGCCGGAGTGATACAGTACCGAGCATGGCCTCCGTCAACATCGCTATGCTCGGCTCCGGCTTCGTCGCCGAGTTCTACCTCCAGGGCCTCGCTAACGTCGCCGGCCAAACCATCGTCGCCAACTACTCCCGCGACCTCGCCAAGGCCGAAGCCTTCGCCGCCCGCTGGGGCATCCCCGAAGCTACCGACAGCCTCACCCACCTCATCAGCCGCGACGATATCGACCTCTACATCATCGCCCTCCCCAACGAAGCCCACCTCCCCGTCTCCCTCGCCCTCTCCGCCGCCCGCCGCCATCAGGTCTGCACCAAACCTCTCGGCCGCACCGCCGCCGAAGCCCTCCAGATGTGGCAGGCCGCCGAAGCCTCCGGCATGCTCCACGGCTACGCCGAAACCGAAGTCTTCGCCCCCTGCGTCGTCAAAGCCCGCGAAATGATCGAAAGCGGTGGCCTCGGCCGCGTCCTCTGGGTCCGCTCTCGCGAATCCCACTCCGGACCCCACAGCCCCCATTTCTGGGACGTCGAAAAAACCGGCGGCGGCGCCATGAACGATCTCGGCTGTCACTGCATCTCCGCCGCCCGCTACTTCTTTGGCAAAGACGATCCCATCGTCCGCGTCATGGCCTGGGGCAAACGCCTCGTCCATCACGACAAAACCGCCGGCGAAGACAACGCCCTCCTCCTCCTCCAGTTCGCCTCCGGCGGTCTCGGCCACTGCGAACTCTCCTGGACCACCAAGGGCGGACTCGACCTTCGCAACGAAATCCACGGCACCGAAGGCTCTCTGTTCACCGACGTCACCCGCGGCACCCCCCTCACCGCCTTCACCACCCGCGATGCCGGCTACATCATCGAAAAGGCCGACGCCGCCTCCGGCTGGACCCGCCCCCTCCCCGAAGAGGCCTTCGCCTACGGCTATCAGGCCGAAATGCGCCACTTCGTCGAGTGCGTCCGCTACGGCCGCACCCCCCGCGAAACCTATCACGATGGCTATCTCGTCAACCGCATCCTCGACGCCGGCTACGCCTCCCTCCGCTCCGGCGCCTGGGTCGATCTCGCTCAGGAATAAACTCTCCATGCGTCTGCCCTCTCTCCTTCTCTTCACCGTCTCCCTCGCCCCCGCTCAGTCCTGGACCACCCTGTTCGACGGCATAACCCTGAACGGCTGGCAGCCCCGCGCCACGTTCGCCCCGCCCGGCACCGGCGATTGGAAGGTCGCCGACGGCGCCATCCTCTGCGGCGGCGCCCAGCCCGGCTGGCTATCCACCAACGCCTCCTACCGCGACTTCCGCCTCCAACTCGAGTTCCGGGGCGCCGCCACCGTCAACAGCGGCGTCTTTCTTCGCAGTCAGAAAGAAGGCCAACCCCACGTCACCGGCTACGAACTCCAGATCTGGGACATGCAGCCCGCCGGCTACCTCACCGGCAGCCTCGTCGGCGCCGTCAAGGCCCAGACCACCAAAATCAAGCCCGACGCCTGGAACCGGTTCGACATCACCGTCCGCGGCGACCACTTCCTCGTCAAACTCAACGGCCAAACCGTCCTCGACGCCCACGACGCCCAACACCCGGAGGGCGTCATCGGCCTCCAGTGCCAGCCCCAGCAAACCATCGCCTTCCGTAACCTCCGCCTCCAGCCCTTACCCGTGAAAAAATAAGGCGTTTCGCTCGTTAGGTTGTAACGCTGCCTGTGGTAGCCTGATCAAACCGGGGGCATAGTACCCCCGGCAAGTACTCTAACCAGACAGGAATACCGCATTGCGAAGCCCTCTCCTCCGATCTTTCTATACGCTCTTGTTTACCTCCGTCGCCCTCCTCGCCCAGGGCGACCGCGGCGCCATCACCGGCCTCATCACCGATAAAACCGGCGCGGCCGTCCCGAACGTCGCCGTCGAAGCGGTTAACACCGCCACCAACACCCGATTCGAAACGGTCTCTACCGGCACCGGAGCCTACCGCCTCGTCGGTCTCCCCATCGGGTTCTACGATGTCAGCGCGAAAGCCTCCGGCTTTAACACTTCCGTCCAGCGCGGCGTCCAGATT
>JAINDL010000119.1 GCA_019931245.1 Bryobacteraceae bacterium CoA2 C42 | reverse complement strand
TGGTGCCGAAGGTGGGAGTCGAACCCACATGGGGAGTGAACCCCGGCAGATTTTGAGTCTGCTGTGTATACCAGTTCCACCACTTCGGCCCTGACCCTGTCAGTATAACAGCAGATGGCTCCTTTGTTCGATAGTCAGGATCTGGCAGATCAACTCGCGCTTCTCGCCGAGCCCCGCCTGCGGCAACTGCTCCGCCTCGGCTCGGCCCGCCACCTCTACGATCCCCATCCCGGCCTG
The DNA here is from genome assembly GCA_019931245.1 of Bryobacteraceae bacterium CoA2 C42. Lineage (GTDB taxonomy): Bacteria > Acidobacteriota > Terriglobia > Bryobacterales > Bryobacteraceae. Next base: position 35,246 of record JAINDL010000119.1, on the reverse strand, counting down.
CCCGGCTCCAAGTACTTTGCCGCAGAGGGCGAGGTCCTCCTCGGCGGCTTCGCACGCGCCGTCGAGCCGTACCAGAACATCGAACGGTTCCTCAGCCGCGAAAAGGCAATGTCCTTCCTCGTCGAGCCAGGACTGCTGCCCATCGCCAAAGCCATCGCCGTCGAAGCCCGCGGCCGCCGGCTCCTCATCACCAGAAAGCCCGCGCCCCGGCCTACCGACCAGGGCGCCACTGCTCACCTTTCCAGCTTCGGGGTCCGTCTTCTGCTCCACACCGGACCGGAAACCACCCTCACCTGGGAGTGCCTCTACGGCGCTCTATAGCTCGGTCAGGTGCTCCACCTTGCCGGTGGAGTCGCCAATCCGCTCGGGCTGCACGCCCACGTTGTCGAGCATCGTCAGGAACAGGTTCGTCATCGGCGTGCCTTTCTTGAAACGCACGTGACGGCCGCCGTGAATCTTGCCGCCGCCGCCGCCCGCCAGAATCGTCGGCAGGTTCAGATGCTCGTGCTTGTTGCCGTCGCTGATGCTGCTGCCGTAAACCACCATCGAGTTGTCGAGCAGCGTACCTTCGCCATCCTTGGCGCTCTTCAGTTTGCCCAGGAACTGGCTGAACATCGCCACGTGGTGCTGGTCGATCCGCTGCAGCCGGTCGATCTTCGACGGGTCGTTGAAGTGATGCGACAGCCCGTGGTGCGCGTCCGGCACCCCGATCGAACGATAAGTCCGGTTGCCGCCCTCGCGCCCGATCATGAACGTCACAATCCGCGTCAAATCGGCCTGAAACGCCACCGTCACCAGATCAAACATCAACTGAATATGCTCTTCAAACGTCGGCGGCACCCCCGACGGCCGGTCGAGCGCCGGAATCGACGCCGCCCGTTCGTTCGGCTCTTCACTCTTCTGGATCTTCCGCTCAATCTCGCGGACGGCCTCCATGTATTCTCCCAGCTTCCGCTTGTCGGAGGCGCCGAGCTGCATACCCAGGCGCGCGGCATCCTCGCGGACGAAATCGAGAATGCTGCGGTCCTGCCGGGCCTGCGCGGCGCGCGCCGCCGGGTCGGTGGAGTCGCCGTCGCCAAACAGCCGTTCGAAGACCGCGCGCGGATTGATCTCGGGCGGCATCGGCGTGCTCGGTGACCGCCACGAAACGGTATTGCTGTACGCGCAACTGTAGCCGCTGTCGCAGTTGCCCACCATCCGGGCGTCTTCAAGCGCAATTTCGAGCGAAGGCAGCAGCGTCCGCCCGCCCACCTCTTTGGCCGCCACCTGGTCCACCGAGATGCCGGCCTGGATGTCAGCCCCCTGCGTCTTCTTCGGATGCACCCCGGTCAGCCACGTAGCGCCCGCGCGGGCGTGATCGCCGGCGCCGTCGCCGAGCGCCTGCCCGTTGTAGTGATCGAGGCCGGAGAGCACGAGCAGATCGTTGCGGTAAGGCGCGAGCGACTGCAGCGTCTTGGTGAACTCAAACCCCTTGCCTTCGGCGCCCGGAGTCCAGTGGTTCATGATGATCCCGTTCGGCACGTAGCAGAACGCCATGCGCACGGCCGGCGCGGCGGCCGTGCGCGCCGCGTGGCTCAGCGCCGGCACCATCGCATCGAAAAGCGGCAGACCGAGCGCGGCGCCAAACCCACGCAGCATGGTGCGGCGATCGAGAGACTTTTTGGTGATGATCATCGTTCCGGACTCCTTCTCATCTGAAATGGTACGCTGTTGACCAGCGCGTTGACCAGCGCCGAGAACTGGTAGCCGCCGCGCGCCGTCTCGCGGCGGATCTGCCGAATGGCCGGCATGTCGTAATGTTCGAGGCCCCGGCCCAGCGCATACGTTAATAGCTTTTCGGTCAAACAGTCGACAAATTCATCCTGCCGCTCGGAGAGAATCCGCTTCAGGTCGCCCGGACCATCGAGCATCACCCCGCCCGGCAGCGCGCCGGAGGCGTCAATCTTCGCCCCGCCCTCTTCGGCGCGGAATCGGCCCGTGGCGTCGTAGTTTTCAAGCGCAAACCCGAGCGGATCCAGCCGGTCGTGGCAGGACGCGCAAGCCGCCTTGGCCCGGTGCGCCTGCAGCGCCGCGCGCAAGTCCTTGGCCGAACCGTTGGCGCTGTCGGCCAGATCCGGAATGTCGGGCGGCGGCGGGGGCGGCGGCGCGCCGACGATGTTTTCGAGGATCCATTTGCCGCGCAGCACGGGCGAGGTGCGCGTCGGATAAGAAGTTACCGTCAGGATGCTCCCGTGCGACAGCAGCCCGCCCCGCTCGGGATTCGTCAGCGCGACGCGGCGGAAGTAGCTGCCCCGCACCCCGGGCACCCCGTAATGCCGCGCCAGGCGTTCGTTCAAAAAAGTGTAGTCGGCGTTGAGGAAGTCGGTAACCCGGCGGTCCTCCCGGACAATGTAGCCAAAGAACAGCTCGGTCTCTTTCTGCAGCGCCGACCGCAGCGAATCGTCAAACTGCGGATACTTCTCCGGATCCGGGCGCCAGGAAGGGATGTTGCGCAGGTGCAGCCACTGGCCGGCGAAGTTGTCAACCAGCGCTTTGGCCTTGGGGTCGGCCAGCATCCGCCGAATCTGCGCGGCCAGCACCGGCCGCAGCCGCCTCTGCTCGCCCAGCCGGAGCAACTCCTCATCGGGCAGCGAACTCCACAGGAAAAACGACAGCCGGGAGGCCAGTTCGAGGTCGCTCACCTTCGACACCGCCGCCGGCCCGTTGGCCTCCATCCGGAAAAGGAAGTTGGGCGATACCAGAATGCCCCGCAGCGCCATTTCAAGGCCCGCGTCAAACGAACCGGCCCCGGCGTAGAGCCGTTTGAGCGGCGCCAGATCGGCGTTGGTGACCGGGCGGCGGTAAGCCCGCCGGGCCAGGTCGGCCAGAATGCGGTCGGCGCATGCTGCCGTCTTTTCGGCGCATAGCAGGATGCGCCGCCGGCTCGGGGTATCCCCGGCGCCTTTGGCTTGAAACGGCCCACCAATCAGCACGTACTCAAGCTGCGTCAGCGACGGTGGCGGCCCACCGAAGCGGTTACCCGCCGTGCCGGCGGTCGTCTCCGGCCGCGCCGACTCGGTCAGAAAGGCGGCCCCGATCTCGTGGAAGCCCGCCTTCAAGGTCAGGGGAACTTCGAAGTTGCGGCTGGCCTGCGACTCCTCGGCGTTGCTGTAGACGGTATCGATCAGCTTCCAGCGCGCGCCATCCAACCGCACGTCGAGCTTGGCGGCGGGCAGCGTCGGGTCCGGATTGCCGCGGACGCGCACCGTAACCACGTAGTCGCCATCGACGGGGAAGTAATGGCGAATCGCCATCCCGCTCCGGACCGAGAGCGGCAGCGCCTCGCCCGAATCCGAAGCCCCCGGCCGCGCAAAGGTGTACTTCTCCACCACCGGCGTCAGCTTCATCGTGCCGAGCGCCTGCCGCACCACGCGGCGGGCCGTGGCCATATACTTTTCCATCAGCAGCGGCGAGACGGTCAGCACCGAGCCGATATTGTCGAACCCGTAGCCGGAGTCGTCGGCCGGCAGACTGGCGGCGTGGTCGAGGTCGAGGTCGAACAGGTCGCGCACCGCATTCGTGTACTCGGCCCGGTTCAAGCGATGCACGGTGGGGGTGCCGGGGTTGGGGAACCGGCGGATGTTCTCATCGAGGCGGGTTTCGAGCCAAGCCGCCAGCGCCGCGTTGGCCTCCGGCTTCGGCCGCGGCAGACCTTTGGGTGGCATCTCGCCCGTCTTGAGCTTGCGCAGTACCTTTTCGAGCTTGCCGGCGTGGGACGCAAGGTCCGTTGTGCTCACCCCTTCGAGTGAAAAGCCCGCCGTCCGGCTCTGGTTGTTATGACAGCCCTGACAGTATTGCTGCAGCGCCGTTTGGACGGTGGCCGCATCCTGCGCCAGGACGGCGGAGGCGGCGAAAAGGAGCGAAGGAAAAAGACGCGGCATCAATGCTTTTGTGGCAGAACTTCCACCGAAGTCAAAGAAAGAATATCATTTCTTCATGTTCCAGCCAACGCGGTTAAGCCTATTCCTCCTATTGCCTTTCTGGATGTCAGGGGCAGAGGTTCGGCAGCCCGAAGGGCGTATGTTTGAAGCCGTGCAGAACGGCGACCAGCGCACGGTGCTGGCCCTGCTCAAAGCCGGCGTCAACGTCAACGCCGCCCGGCCCGACGGTTCGACCCCCCTCAGCTGGGCGGTCAGCCGCGATAATGTCGAAATCACGACGGCCCTGCTCCGGGCGGGCGCCAACCCCAACGCGGCCGACGAAAATGGCGAAACCCCGCTGACGCTGGCCTGCGCGCAGGGCAACCTGGCCATCGCCCGCCTGCTGCTCAACGCCAAGTCCAACAGCAACGTAACCCGCTGGAGCGGCGAAACGCCGCTGCACGGTGCGGTGCACTCCGGCAACCTCGAACTGGTTCGGCTGCTGCTCGAGGGCGGCGCCGCGGCCAACCCGCGCGAGACCCGCCTGGAGCAGACCCCGCTCATGTGGGCCGCCGCCGCCGGCCACGCCGGCATTACGGAGCTGCTGCTGGCCAAGGGCGCCGACCCCAACGCCAGGTCCAAGAGCGGCTTCACGCCGCTGCTGTTCGCCGCCCAAAAGGGCGACCTCGCCACCGTCAAACTCCTGGTAGCCGCCAAGGCCGACCCGCTTGCCAAGTCCAAGGACGGCGCCGCCCCCTTCGCCCTCGCCTTGGCCCGCGGGCACGAAGCCGCCGCCCGCTACCTGCTCGATTTCGGCGCCGAGGTAAACCTGCCCGACGCCTCCGGCAACACGCCGGTTCATACCGCCGTAAGGCTCGGTAAAATTGACCTCGTCCGCGACCTCGTCGCCCGCGGCGCCGACCTCAAGGCCAAAACCACCCGCTCCGGCGTGCAGCGCGGCCCCTTCCGCAGCTTCGGCTTTACGCCCTTCCTGATCGCCGCCGAAGCCGGGGATGTGACTTTGATGCGCGAACTCGTCAAGCTCGGCGCCGACCCCAAGGCCAAGAGCTCCGATGGCGCCGGCGGAGTCCTGCTCGCCGCCCAAAGCCGGAAACTGGACGCCGTGAAGCTGATGGTGGAGTTGGGCGGCGACGTCAACGAAGAGCGCCCCGGCGGCGGCACCGCCCTGCACATCGCCACCCGCTTCGGCGACAACACCATGATTCAATACTTGGTCGACCACGGCGGCGACCTGAGCAAAAAAGACCGCTTCGGCCGCGACGTGCTCGGCGAGGCCGAGTTTGAAGCGCCCAAGCCTACGATCGAATTCGTCCGGAAGCTCGTCCGGAACAAGCAGTGATAAACTGCGGGCATATGCAGAGAAGGAAACTTTTGGGTTGCGCCCTCGGGCTGGGCGCGGGGGCATTTGCCAAGAGCAAGCGTTTCACATTGCCCGCTCCGAACCCCGCGAGTTCGGCCGCCAACGGCGCGAAGGTTATTCCGCAGCCTGCCGGGGCCAAGCTGAAGCTGCCGGCCGGCTTCGTGGCCGAAGAGTTCGCCGGGGGGTTCCAAAAGCCCCGCATCATGTTGGAACTGCCGGGCGGCACCGTGCTGGTTACCGAAAGCATTCTGAAGGGCAGCGTCGTTGCCCTCGGACCCGGCCAGAGCCGGAAAACGCTGATCGCCGGTCTGGACCGCCCCTTCGGCATGGCCGTCTGGAAGGACTACCTTTACGTTGCCGAACCCGAGTCGGTGAAGCGCTATAAGCTTGACGCCAAGGCGGTCACGGTCGGGGCCGGCGAAGAGGTCGTCGCGCTGAAGGGCTACGGTAAAGGCCACTGGTCCCGCGGCCTCGCCTTCGACCCGAAAGGCACGAAGTTCTATCTCTCGGTCGGTTCGAGCAGCAATATCGACGCTGGCGACCCGGCCGACCGCGCTGCCATCCACGTCTACAACCCCGATGGCAGCGGCAAGCAGATCTACGCCACCGGCCTGCGCAACGCCGTCAACATCCGGATGAATCCGCAGAGCGGCAAGCCGTGGATTACCGTGCAGGAGCGCGACGGCCTCGGCGACGATCTGGTCCCTGACTTTTTCACCTCGGTCAAGAAGGGTGCCTTCTATGGCTGGCCCTACTCCTACATCGGCGGCAACGAGGAGCCGCGGCACAAGGGCGCCAACCCGCAGGCGGTGAAAAGCGCCATCGAGCCCGATATGATCCTCAACGCCCACGCCTCGGCCATGGATTTTGCCTTCTACACCGGCAAACAGTTCCCGGCCAAGTACCAGAACGGGGCATTTATCGCCTCCCGCGGCTCTTCGAACCGCGCCAAGCGGCTCGGCTACTCCGTTCTCTTTGTACCGTTCACCAATGGGAAGCCCAGCGGCCCGCCCGAGGATTTCCTCACCGGCTTCCTGCTCGGCGAGGACAGGAAAGAGGTTTGGGGCCGCCCGGTGGGACTGCTGCAGCTTGCCGATGGCAGCCTGCTGTTGAGCGAAGACGGCAACAACAAGATCTGGCGGATCTCCTACAAAGGCTAAAAGGTAAGCTTCGAAATGCAAAAAGGCCCCCGCGGAACCGGAGGCCTTTTTGCGTTACTTCAGGGGCGGGTTAAACGGGCCGCTCATCCGGAGGAAGCGTAAACGATTCAATCGGTTCCGTCTCAATCTCCGGTCCGGATCCGGGAACGCGGCCCGAATCTTCGCTCTTCTTTTGCAACCGCTTCGCCGCTTTTTCCTGCGACTTCTCCATCCGTGCGAACTCTTTCTGTCGTTTCTTGAATGTTGTGTGTGCTCTCGCCATGCAGCCTCCAGTTCGTACTGCGCCGGATGTTCCGTAGCCAAGCTCCCGAGGACGGTCCGCACGGGAGAGAGGACGCCGGTTCCGCCGGCGTGCAAGGGCCCGTTAGTAGTTGGAAGGGGCCGATTCGACAGTCAAACCTCCCTTCATTGTAGCAGGTCAATCCTTGTCGAACTCAATTTTAGACTCGGCGCCGAACTTGCGGTAGTTGCGGAAATTGATCTCGTTCCGGCTGCACTGGTTCGACCCGCGCTGGCACATCAGGTTCTCGCTGTGCACGGGCAGCAGATGCAGTTTGGTATCAATCCGCACGAAATCGTACTCCAAAACGAGCTCTACCTTGTCAAAGGGAAAGTCGCCCGGAAAGCTCAGGCTCTGCTGCTCAATCCGCATGACGCGGCTGGTCTCCTGGTCAATCCACATCGTCCCTTTGTAACCCGGACGGTAGATTTTACCTTCGTCACGGGCGTGGACCTGCCAGTGGGAAAACGGTTGCTTGACCGAAAAGTTGTAGACGAGCGTTGTGCGGCCCGAGATGCGGTCCGTGCCCCGCTTGGTAAACGTCGCGGCGGACATCGGGGAGAGGATGTCGCGCTGGGTAGTGACGAACTCCCCGGTCGACCAGGTGCCCGACTTCTCGGCCGGATCCTTCGACAGGCGGCCGTTGATTTTGATGTTCCGGTAGTCCTCCTTGCCGTCGACGCAAACCACGTCCGCCGTCACGTTGTCGACGGCGGTCCACTGCGGCGGATTGGTGCCGCTCATGTAACGCAGGGTGTGCTGCTGGACGAGGAAGTTGGGCAGGGTGTCGGTGAAATTCTCGGCCTCTTCGCGGGCGGCGGCGATGACCGGGTCGGGCGGGGGTGGCGGGCGGAGCAGCGACTCGGCGCTGGCGGCGGTGGCCGCCGTGGGAGCATCGGCATCGGAGGCCGGCTCACCGGGCGCCGGGGTCTCCGGACGGGGCGGGGCGTTTTTAATTCGGTCCGGTACCCCGCGGCGCAGGCGCGGCCGCTCTTCGAGCGGTTCGCCGCCCCGGTTCGGCGTTGTTGCCGCAGTCGCCGGTTCGTCTGCTGCTGCCGTCCTTTCCCCGGCGGTACTCGCCGCTGTCCGCTCCTCGGCAGTGCCCGCCCGCACCAGACTCACCCGGATGGCGGTCTCCTCATCGTCCGGGTTCACCTCAACCTTCAACAGATCGCCCGGCTTGAGCAGGGAGTCCCGCATCGGCTCGCCGGCGGCGTTCCGGAACTGCGTCTTGGCGATCAGGCGGTAGGTGACCATGCCTTTGGCCGCCGTCTCCACCACGAGCTCCTTTTCCCCTAACCGCCGCAGGGTGCCTTCGGTGGCGGTCAGCTTTGGCCCGCGCTTGGGAAGTTTAATCTGCGGCACCGGCAGGCCGACCCCGGGGCCGGTCGGGTACTGCCCGCGAGGATATTGCCCGGTTGGATATTGTCCGGGCGGATACTGCCCCGGCGGGTATTGACCGGGCGGATACTGGCCGGGCGGATACTGACCCGGCAGCTGCGCCCACAACACCGCCGCGGCCGACAACCCAACCACCCAGCGACAATCCATAAAAAGAGTCTCAATTCATAAGAAACTACATTTCGCTCAGCGCTGCAATCACCGCCCCGCGGGCCGTGGCGTGCAAAGGTTCGGCGGCCAGCCGAATTTCACTGACCGGAACCGGGAAATCGTTCTGACGCAGCGCCTGCTCAAACCGTTCCCGGAATCCTCCGGCCAGCACCCCGCCGCCGCTCAGCACAAGCGGGACGGGCCGGCCGAGGCGCGGCAGGCTTTTGGCCTGCTGAAAGACATCGCGCATGGTCTGCACGAGCGTCTGGATCACATCGTCGTAGTAGACGCTGAGTACCTGATGCGCTTTGTCCGGGCTGATAGGGTTGAAGAAGAAACCGTCTTCTTTGACCATCCGGATGCGGTTCACCAGCTCGCCCGTCACGGCGGCGGCGTTCGTATCGATGAAGTCGCCTCCTTTGGGCACGCTGAACTGTATGACCGGCACGGCCAGATAGGACATGCAGACGTTACACAAGCCACCGCCAAAGCTGATGCCGATGCCGGTGTAGTTGGACGACTCAAGTTCACTGTAGATTACTGCCAAGCCTTCGTTAAGCGGCCTGGCCTCGTAGCCGAGTTCGCCCAGGATCTGCCGCAGCGTCGCCTCGTGGTAGGTCAGGCTGTCATGGGCCCCGATCGGCGGGGCCGGCACGCTGAAAAACAGCTTCTGCCGGGCGTGGGCGGCGGGTCCGAGCAGCGGGAGCAGCAGATGCTGCATGATCGGCATGCTGTCGGGCTCGGCCGGGTTCAGAAAGCCTTTGGTCATCGGTCGGCGCAGTTCGGCGCCGAGCAGGTCGGCAAAGCGTTCGCTCTCGTTACCGTGAACGAAGATTTCACCGCCCCGCACGGTGTGGGGTACATGCTCTTTGCGCAGCATCGCCTCGGTCATGCGCGAGTTCGGCAGCGCGACGAAGGAGTTCAGCTGGCTCGTGAATCGATAACCGCGGTCGACCGGCCAGGCCGCCACGATCCGGCTGGTGCCGACGTCCAGACCGACTGGCGTCGAACCATCCGAGTAAGTGTAGTTCATCAGTTTCCCTCCACGGAGAAATCGGGTTGTTTGGCGATGCTGTACAGCCGGCGATACCGGGTGGCCAGATCCCGGCGCCACACCGGCAGGCTCACCTTCCGGGCCAAGGCCGCGCTCTGGAGCTCCAGATCGGCGGTGTCGAGGCCGCGCCAAAGGCGCTCTCCGGTCGCCTTGCGAAACGAATCGTCGTATTGAAAGCCGAACAGCGTGATAGCCGGCGGCGGTAACTGGTAGTTATCGGGCAGGCCGATCTGTTCAAACGGAAAATTGGCGGCCCAATCCGTGTGGTAGCCGATCCCCATGTTATCCGGGTTTACGGAGACCTGGGCGTGGGTGACGCAATTGCGCGCAATGATCCGGTAGCGGGCCCGCAGCAGGTCCGTGAGCAGCCGCCCGGAGTGGATCTGCGGCGCCGTTACCGGGGTCTGCCCGGTCTCGTCCCGCGATGGGCCCTCGAAAGAGACCCCGAGAAAGCTGGTGTTGAGGTTCAGGTAAAAGTGCTGCTCTTCGGCCCACACCGAGTTGCCCGCGTGGTGGGCGGGTTCGCTCTCGGGCACGACCCGCCAGACGCGGCCAAACCGGTCGATCACGAAATGATAAGCGCGGATTTGGCGTACGTACTGCAGCACCCCGGCCCCGATGCGCCGCAGGTTGCGATTCTGCGTCTCCTCAAACGGCAGCGCGTGGCTCTCGGTGGTATGAAACACGATCCCGTAGGGCGTTGACCGCTGCTCTATCTGTTCGGTCGCCGTGCGGAACCGGACAAACGGAACCGGCTGCTGCCGCGTCAGCTGATATCGCTTCTCAATGCGCAGACCATTGCTGTAGAGATCATGGGCATCGGTTGACTCTACCAGCCAAACGCGGGAAAGTTCGCCTCCCGGGCCGATCGCCTCGCGCGGAACCGGGCCGCGTTGCCTTCCCGCTCCATCGGAAACCGTTGGCACCGGCAGCAGCCCAAGGGCGAGAACAAAGACCGACACGTAGCGAACCTGAGCGCTATGGACCGCCCGGTGCAGCGGACGGCTTGACAAAAAGGCCGCACTCCGGCGGAGAAACTGGAGACGGGCAACCGGTTCGGCGATCCGGTCTGCCCTCCAATGCAGCACCGCCGCGGAAAGACGCCGCGGGGGCCGCCATTGGGATTCGTTGAGTTCTGTCATCGGCGCGACATTACACGCACTCTTGCCATCTCCATTCGAATTGTGCCAACGAATTCTAATTGTAAGCAACACAAATCAGACGGACACCCTAAGTTTACCCGCCAGTGGCACTCCTGCGGTAGCCAAGACACCGTCCCTCTCAGGACTTTCTGATCTTCCGGGCCCGCCAAAACGAAGCCAAGCCCAGCCCGTACATCGGCACAATAAACAATATCTCCAGAATCATCCTGCCAAACTGGTCAGGTTCGCCTGAAAACGCCATTACATCCCGGTAAAGCCGCGGCGTCGCGATCACACCAATGCTCACAAATAAAAAGCCGATGATCTCGTTCCACAGAATCCGCAGGGGTCGAATCACCCCCGGCAGGACGTGAGCGACGAATTTTCGGCCGAGGGCAAACATGGGGAATACCCATTATAAGGCTGAAGAATTCCGGGCGTTGCGCCGATACTACCAGCAGAGTGGTATTCTAGGGTTGCCCAGAAGCGCCACGTGAGAGGGCCATTCCTTTGGACGACCGACTGAAAGAGCTAATGCAGGACCTGGGAAACGCGATCAACGAATCCCTGTCCGACTCTGATCGTATTGCGGAAGCGATCGGCGAGATTAAGAAATCAGGCTACGACGTCTTCCTCGTCTTGGAAGCGACGATCGGCTTCAATAAGCGGGATCTCTCCTCCCCGGATGCAGACGAGGAGGAGCATGCCGATTCTGAGGATGGCGATGGTTTGCCGCGCAAGGTCATCGGCCCGCTCGGCAAGGTTCGCTGGACCTCGCAGGATCAGAAATTCCTGAAGGCCCTGAAAATTTCGACCGAAGAAAACAGTGACTAACTAGCGGTCGAGCAACTCGTGATAGGCCGTCCAGGTCTGGTCCACGGCTCGATCCCAGCTAAACTCCGCTGCGTGCGTCAGGCCCCGATGCACCATGGTTTCGCGTAGACTCGGCTGCTCCATCAGGGTCTGCAGCGTGAAACGCAACTCCTCTACGTCCTCCGGATTGACGTGGAAGGCCGCTTCGCCCGTGACCTCCGGTAATGCGGAGCGGTTGGAAGTCACCACCGGCAGTCCCCACGCCATCGCCTCAATGGCCGGAATCCCAAAGCCCTCGTCAAGAGAAGGAAAGGCAAAGATCGCCGCCTGGCCGTAAAGGGCCTCCAGTCGCTGCGGGGAAACGTAGCCAAGCACATCAATTTCCCGCCGACGCGGACTAGCCGCTATCTGCTCCAGAATCTCCGCCGACCCAAAGCCGGTGGGCGCCCCGGCCAACACGAGCCGCCATCCCGCGGGCAAACCCTCAAAGGCACGGATTAGCCGCCCCGTGTTCTTCCGCTTCTGAATCGCCCCGACCGAAAGAATCCAGGGCTTTCGTACCGGCAGTTCGCTCAACCGTTTGCGCCCCGGGTGCGACACCCCGTGATGCACGACGCGTACCCGGGACCGCTCAATGCCCAGCAAGCCGGTCACCTGGGAGGCCGTAAACGAACTCACCGTCAGAATCAGATCGGACCGGTTGGCTGCCTCCCGGGCCTGCGCCGCAAAGCGCGTGCGGAACTCCAGGGTCGAATAGTCGCTCGTCATCACGAACAGATCATGAAACGTCGTTACCACCCGGTGCCGTCCCGTGAGCCGCGGAACCCGCTGGTTCAACCCGTGGAAAATATGCGCCGCCGGCGCCCAGGTTTCAAGCAGCGGCCGCCGGGCCGCGCCCCGCGGCAGAAACGCCTCCAGCGACCGCAGGAGCCGGTGCGGCCGGTAGCAGAAATAGTAACGAGCCGCCGGGTGCCGGCGCGGCAGACCCCACAGCATCTCGCGGGAGTAAACCGCCACCCCGGTCGGCTGCGAACTCACGCTGTAGGTGGCATCGAGAGCAATCCGCACGTGTCCCCCTAAGCGTAACACCCTCCCCGCGGCGCAGCCTCATGCGCGGGTGGGACTGCATCCCCCGAAACTATCCCGCCGCCGGAGCCATCTCCCGGCCGCGGTTGGCCGCCAAATCCGCTTCGGCGCGCTCGAGCATCACGTCTAGATTCGTCGCCACCGACGGCACCAGCGTGGCTTGACCCGTCAGATACGTCAACGGCGGCCGCTTGGACGGATACGGAGACAGCGATTGCAGATAGCGGTCGACGCGGTGATCGATCGTCTCCAACTCCGCCGGATCGTCAAAGCAAAGCACCCCGAACGTATCCCCCTGCAGCCGCGCAATCACATCCGACTCCCGGAAAACCCCCCGCAGCAGATCGCCGGTCTCAATCAGCGCCAGATCGTGCGCCTGGCTTCCATAGGTCTCTTCGAGCAGCGAGAAGCCCGTTAGCTCGATCAGAAACAGCGTCGCCGGCCGCCCCCAGCGCGCCGCCAGCTGCAGCGATTGCTCCCCCAGCAAAACGAAGCCGTCGCGCGAGATCAGGCTGGTGAACTCATCGAGCAGCGGCAGTTCCGCCCGCGCCACCATCGCCTGCTGGCGTTCCATGGCGGACCGCAGCGTCCGCGCCAGCGGCAGGCAGTCCAGATCCTCCTTGAGCAGATAGGAGAAAGCTCCCTCGCGCACCGCCGCCAGCGCCGTGTACTCGTCGCGCGCACTGCAGAGCACGACGATGGGCGCCGTGCCGCTCCGCGGCTGGATCCGCAGAAACGTGTGCAGCGCCTGGCTGTCGGTGAGGTCCAGATTCAACAGCAGGATGTCAAAGCTCTCCTGCTCGAGAGCCGCCAGCGCTTCGGCCAGCGTCTCGGCATGATACAGCTCCATGTGCCAGGGAAGCAGCTTGCGGTACTGCTGCTCCTCCAGCTCATCGAGAGCCTCCTGAACCAGACCGGCATCCCACGGGTCGGATTCGACAAGCAAAACCCGGCTGCGGATACGGGCGGGCGTAGGCGAATTCATCACCCCAAAAGTGGCTCGCCGTCCCCGAAAGTCTCAGTCGCCCAGCTGGTATTCCTTCAGCTTGCGATAAAGAGTGGTGCGGCCGATTCCCAACAGATGCGCCGCCATCAACCGGTCGCCCTTCGTATAGTCCAGTGCGCTCAAAATCGCCCGCCGCTCCATCTCAACGAGTGGCAACACCGGCGAGGAAACGAACGCGGGCTGCGCTCCGGCCGCGCCCCCCTGCGGCGCCGATGCCTGTGCCGCCGCCGCCGCCATCGCCAGGCCGGGCGTGGCCGACCGCCGCAGATAGTGAAAGTTCTGGATCGGCGAAGGCAAATCCCGGGCCTGCAGCAGCGGACCGGTGTGGATGGCGACCATGTGCTGGATCGAGTTCTCGAGTTCCCGCACATTCCCCGGCCAGTCATAGGCCAGAGCCGATTCGAGCGCCTCCTGTGTGAAGCTGTGGTTCGATCCGTACTTCTTGAGGAAGTGCTGCAGCAGGGCGGGAATATCCTCGCGGCGATCGCGCAGCGGAGGAAGCCGCAACGTCACCACATTCAACCGGTAGTAGAGATCCTGCCGGAACGTCCCCTTGTCGACCTCTTTGGCCAGGTCACGATTGGTGGCGGCGATAATGCGGAAGTCCGACCGCCGCGTCACCGTGGAACCCAGCGGACGGAACTCCTTCTCCTGCAGAACCCGCAGGAGTTTGGCTTGTAGATCGAGCGGCAGTTCGCCGATTTCGTCAAAGAACGCCGTGCCGCCGTCGGCCGCCTCAATCAGTCCCACCTTGTCCCGGTCGGCGCCCGTAAAGGCTCCCCGCCGGTGCCCAAACAGCTCGCTCTCCATCAATGGCCCCACGAAAGCCGAGCAGTCGATGGTGACGAAGCTGCCAACAGGGTTGGCCGCGTGGATCGAACGGGCCACCACTTCCTTGCCCGTTCCCGTCTCTCCCAGGATTAGAGCGGGCCAGCGGCCATTCGCCAGCTTTTCCACCATCCGTTGCACATGACGCAGCCGCGGAGATTGACCTACCAGAGCAGGCGGAATGGAAAACGACGACGCAGAAGAAGGAAGATTCATGGGGTGGTCTCGACGGATCGGAAGAGTCCGCTCAGCCGAACTAGTGGCAGCCTTTTCCCATTACTCTAACTTTTTCTTGAGAGACCGCACAATACCTCTCGCCCTGTTTCACAACATCGCGTCTCCCCGACAAGGGGGAATGCGCTACTCCACGTCCCAGCCGATGACGAACGAGTTGGGATACTCCGCCCGTACTTCGCGCAGCCTCTCCTGGGCCTGCTCCACGCTATCCACCCGGCCCACCAGCACGCGCCAGGATTCCGGCGTGCCCCCCTTGGCCACCGCCGGACGGTAACGGACAAACACGTCGCGGTAGCGCGCCTTCAGCTTGCCTTCAATCCACTCCGCGTTCTTCCGCGTGCGCGCCGTGGTCACCTGCACGGTGAACTCCCGGCCCCGTTCATACGCCCGCGGCGGCGCGATCACCGTGAGCCTCACTTTGGCCACTCCCAGCCGCACGAGGTCTATCTGTTCGGCCGCCGCGCGCGACAGATCAATCACCCGTCCCTTCACAAACGGGCCCCGGTCCGTGATGCGCACGGCGGTCGTCTGCCGGTTGCTCAGGTTCCGCACCGACACCCAGGTTTCAAAGGGCAGCGCCGGATGCGCGGCGGTCATCGCGTGCATGTTGTACACCTCGCCATTCGCCGCGCGGCGACCATGATACGGCTCTCCGTACCAACTCGCCACGCCCTCTTCGGAAGCGCCCAGCGGCGCCACCGGACTGCTAATTTTGAGACGCCTGCCGCCGCCGCAGCCCACCGCCGCCAAGCCGCCCACCAACAACAGCAGATACGTCAAACCCCTATATTTATTGGCTCCGAATGACAGTGACGGCCCGGCTTGCATAACGACATTCTCTCGCACTTTCGTTTTTTTTGCGAAAACACTCAGCATTTTGCTACTCCGCGGTCCAGCCGGCCTACTTTTTTTCTTGACTTTACGAGGGAAGAACTTTATATATGGTCACAACCGCGTTCTCTCTGGAGAGCGCCAGAAAGATGTTAGGGAGAATCACTCTATGAAGAACGCAACCGCACCCCCGAAGCCAGCTCCGGCGAAAAAAGCCGCTCCGGCCAAGAAGGCGGCCGCGCCCGCCAAGAAGGCCGCGGCTCCGGCCAAGAAGGCTGTCGCTCCGGCCAAGAAGGCTGCTGCTCCGGCTAAGAAAGCTGCCGCGCCGGCTAAAAAGGCTGCCGCGCCGGCCAAGAAGGCCGCTGCTCCGGCCAAGAAGGCCGCTGCTCCGGCCAAGAAGGCCGCCGCGCCGGCCAAGAAGGCCGCTGCTCCGGCCAAGAAAGCCGCCGCGAAGAAAGCCTAGTTTTCCGCTTCCAACATTCCTTCGCATAACCCAAACGGCCCCGGCCTCCGCCGGGGCCGCAATCATTTCTTGGCCCTGTTCGCGGGCCTTTCGCGCTTTGTGAACCACAGCGCGCGAAACGACTCCCCGAGATCAAACAGCAGCGTCTTCAACTGCAGCCGCCGCGCCGCATCCCCCTCCAACTCCAGAAACCGGAACTCATCCGCCTCGCCGATCCCAAGCAAAAACGAACCCAGCGACTCACTCCGTTCGAGCGTAAACTCACACTCGGCCGCCACGCGCTCCAGGGTCATAAAAGGCACATGCGCCGTAATGTCCTGCTCGCCCGGATCGCGCAACACATCGTCAATCGCACAGTGCCGCCGGTAGCTCAGCAGCGACCCCTGCGGAAACCGAATCCGCTCGCGCTCCGTGTAGCCATAATCGATCACCAGCAGATGACCGGCCGCGGTCTGCGCCGCAATCTGCCGCATCGCGCGCTCCATGCCCACCGGCACTTCAGCCACCTCGACCTCCGCTGGCAGCTCTTCCACTACCACCGCCGCCCCCGGCTGCCATACAAAGCGCCCACTGCTGATCCCCACCCGCCGCTCCCGCCATCCCCCCGCCCCGCGCTCGCTCACATCCACGGGCAGCGCATCAAAAAACTCGTGCGCCAGCACAAGGCCGCGGAAGCCCTCCGGCCACGCGCCGTAGCCGATGTCGATCGGCGTGTACTCCAAGCCCCCGAACGTCTCGCCCAGCGCTGCCCGCCCCGCACCCAACTGCACGACGCGTGCGATCCCCTGCTGCTCGCACCAGCGCCGCAACAGCAGGCCGAACACCGGCTGCAACTGCTCGGCCGTATAGTAGTCACCCTCGCGTCCAAAGTGGTCCCGCCGGTAGTAACCGCCCGCCGGATCGTACAGCGCCACCTCCATGAAGCGGGAGAACGGAATCGGTCCCTCGCGGGCAATCTCGGCCCGCAGCGAATCGGCAATCGACATCTACCCCCTCAGCTTCGCACGCCCCGCTCGCTCTTTTGCGCCGGAAAGCATAGAATAACGGGCCATGCTCCCTGCCTACATCACGCAAACTAAACCGAACCCGGCGTCCAACCGGGCTCCCTGGTTCACCAACACCGCGCCCACCTACGCCGGCGTCTTTCTTTGGATCGTCTTCTACCAGACCATGGCGCAGGGCACCATCGACCGCGCCAGCCTCGGCGTCTGCATCGCCGCTCTCGCCGCCGCCGGCCTCATCTGCTACGCGCTCTTCTACTACGTGCCCGGCATGCTCGGCATGAAGACCGGCTTCCCGCTCTACGTCATCGGCAGCTCCACCTTCGGCACGCTCGGCGGCTACCCCATGCCCGGCCTCTTCATGGGCCTGCTGCAGGTCGGCTGGTTCGCCGTCGGCACGTTCACCTCCACCCGGTTCATCCTCATGGGTCTCGGCCTCGACCCCACCGCCGGCACCCCCACCTTCTGGCTCGTCGCCGCCCTCTGGGCCTACATCATGGCCACCATCGGCATCCTCGGCATCCAGTACGTCGCCCGCGCCTCGCTGTTCCTCAACGCCATTCCGCTGTTGATGATCCTGGTCGTCTTCTTCCGCGTGCAGGGCGGCATCAGCCAGCATCAGCCCACGCTCGCCGATAACTGGGGCGCCATCGCCACCATTCTCCAAACCGTCATCGGCTTCTTCGCCACCGCCGGCGCCGCGGGCGTCGACTTCGGCATGAACTCGCGCAATGAAAAGGACGTTCGCCTGGGCGGCCTCGTCGGCATCGCCGGCGCCATCCTCATCGCCGGCGGCCTGCCGCTGCTTTCCGTGGCCGGCGCCCGCGTGCTGAACCCGGCCATCAACAGCTACAGCTACGACGCCGTTATCGGCTCGATGGGCGGCGCCATGGCCACCTCCATGTTCTTCCTCTTCGCCCTCGCCTCCATCGTCCCGGCCTGCTTCTGCGCCTTCATCGCCGGCAACAGCTTTGCAACGATGCTGCCCGGCGTCTCGCGCTCGCTGTCGACGCTGGTCGGCGTCACCATCGCGCTCGTGCTCGCGGGCACCGGCGTAGCCGCCGACCTGCCCGGCGTCTTCGGCCTCGTGGGCGCCTCCTTCGGCCCCATCTGCGGCGCCATGGTTGCCGATTACTGGCTCAGCGGCTTTCGCTGGGCGGGCCCGCGCGAAGGCATCAACTGGGCTGGCTACGGCGCCTGGGCGCTGGGCTTCATCGTGGGCATCTCCCCGGCGCTGAACCTCAACCTCGGCGTCGAACCGCTGGCGCTTTCGAGCTTCGTCGTCGGCTTCGTCGTCTACACCGTCCTCGCCAAAGCCGGCCTGCAGCCGAAGGTAGTGAGCGAGCCGGTCGCCCTCGCCGCCGGCCAGAGCTGAGCCCCTACTTCTTGGGCTTCCGTTTGGGCGCCGGTCGATGCTTAATCACGATCGGCGTCCCCACGTAGCCGAAGTGCTTCCGGAACAGGTTCACCAGCTGCCGCTCGGCCGAAAAGTGCAGCTCCTTGCGATCGGTGAACACGACAAAGGTCGGCGGCCGCAGCGAGGCCTGCGTCACGTACTTGATCTTGGTATCCGGCTTCAGCTCCACCATGGCGCAGAAGCGGTTCAGCTCGCCCGTCGTCACCCGGTGGTTCGACCACTTGTAGGCCTCTTCAATCATGCCGTACAGCCGGTCCACGCCGTGCTTGGTCTTGGCCGAAAGAAAGGCGATCTGCGCGAACTCGAGAAACTTCAACTGGTCCCGCAGCTCCTGCTCAAACACCACTTTCTTCTTGTTCGGCGCAATGTCCCATTTGTTGACGACGATGATAATCGCCCGCCCCGACTCGTGCGCATAGCCGGCGATGTGGGCGTCGAGGTTCACGATGCCTTCGCTTGCGTCAATGACGATCAGCACTACGTTCGCCATCCGGATGTTCCGCTGCGCCATCACCACGCTGAGCTTCTCGGCGTCCTCGGTCGTCTTGCCCTTCCGGCGAATGCCCGCCGTGTCGACAAACACGAAATCGGTGCCGCCGTGCTCCACCGTCTCATCCACGGCGTCCCGCGTCGTCCCCGCAATCGGGCTCACAATGCTCCGCTCGGCGCCCACCAGCGAGTTGATCAGCGTCGACTTGCCCACGTTCGGCCGGCCGATGATCGCCACTTTGATCTTCTTCCGCTCCGGCGGCGCCTCCTCGCCCGGCTCCGGCTTCACCTGCACCGGAAAATCCGCCGTCACATAGTCGAGCAGTTCGTGAATGCCCACCTTGTGCTCGGAGGAGACGGCGAACAGCGGCTCAATGCCGAGTTCGTAAAACCCCATCGTCAGCTTGTGGCTCTTCTCGGTGTCAATCTTGTTCACCGCCAGCACCACCGGCTTGCCGAGCTTCTTGAGCATCTTCGCCAGATCGCGGTCGGCCGCCGTGATCTCGGTCCGGCCATCGATCAGAAAGACGATCGAAGACGCCGATTCGAGCGCATACCGCGCCTGCTTCAGAATCTCGGACGGAATCAGATCACGATCATCCGGGATAATGCCGCCCGTGTCGATAATCTCGAACCGGCGCCCCCGGTGCGTCGCAATCCCGCTGATGCGGTCCCGGGTGATGCCCGGCTCATCGTGCACGATCGATCGCCGCGTGCCCGTGACTGCGTTAAAAAATGTCGATTTGCCAACGTTCGGCCGGCCGACAATGACTATGGTCGGAAGACCTGCCGATTTCACCATACGTTCATTATCGCAGTCGCCACGCTCTGCGACATCGCAAATGCTGTGCGATGCTGCAATGGATGAGAAGACGCGATCTGCTCCCCCTGACGCTCGGCTTCCCGGCGATTCTCGAAGCCCGTCCGCTCGCCGAACAGGGCGCCATGGTGGGCGATGTGCGCGCCAACTCCGCCCTCGTCTGGAGCCGCGCCGACCGTCCCTCAAAAATGCGCGTCTCCTGGTCCACCTCCGCGCGCGGCGAACGCACCGTGGTGCCCGGACCCTACTGCCTCGAAGTGAGCGACTTCACCGGCCACCTGCCCCTTGAAGGCCTGCCCCCCGGCCAAAAGATCCTCTACGAGGTCGCCTTTGAAGACCTCCGCACCGGCGCCCTCAGCGAGCCCCTCACCGGCTCATTCCGCACCCCCGGCCGCGGCGACGTCCGCTTCTGCTGGGGCGGCGACACCGTTGGCCAGGGCTGGGGCATCAACTCCGCCTTCGGTGGCCTGAAGATCTACGAAACCATGCGCCGGCTGCAGCCGGACTTCTTCCTCCACTCCGGCGACACCATCTACGCCGACGGCCCCGTCCCCGCCGAAATCAAGCTCAAAGACGGCACCGTCTGGCGCAACCAGACCACCGAAGCCAAAAGCAAGGTGGCAGAAACCCTCGCTGAGTTCCGCGGCGCCTATCTCTACAACCTGCTCGATGCCAACCTCCGCCGCTTCCACAGCGAAGTTCCCCAGATCTGGCAGTGGGACGACCACGAGGTCATGAACAACTGGTCGGCGTCGAAAGACATCCGCGACAACCCGCTCTACAAGGAAAAAAGCGTCCCCCTGCTCACCGCCCGCGGCGAGCGCGCCTTCCGCGAATACGCCCCCATCGGCCCGGGTTCGAAGGTCTACCGCCACATCCCCTACGGCCCCCTGGTCGACGTCTTCGTCCTCGACATGCGCAGCTACCGCGGCCCCAACACCTTCAACCGCGAGCCCGCCGAAACCCCCTTCCTCGGCCGCCCGCAGGTGGACTGGCTGCTCGCCGGCCTGCGGAACTCCCGCGCCCTCTGGAAGATCATCGCCGCCGATATGCCCATCGGCCTGCTCGTCGCCGACGGCGTCGACGAACAAAAACGCACCCGCTTTGAAGCCACCGCCAACGGCCCCGGCCCCGCCCTCGGACGCGAACTCGAAATGGCCCGTCTGCTCACCGGCATCCAGCAAGCCGGCATCCGCAACACCGTCTGGCTCACCGCCGACGTCCACTACACCGCCGCCCACCACTACCATCCCGACCGCGCCCAATACAAAAAATTCAACCCCTTCTGGGAGTTCATCGCCGGGCCGCTCCACGCCGGCACCTTCGGCCCCGGCCAGACCGACCCGACCTTCGGCATCGAAGTCGTCTACGCCAAAGCCCCGCCCAAAGGCGAAGCCAACCTGCCGCCCAGCGCCGGTCTGCAGTTCTTCGGCGATGTCGAAATCGCTCAAAAGACAGGCATTTTGACCGTCACGCTCCGCGATCTGAACGGAACTGCTTTGTTTTCAAAGGAGTTACAGCCGGAGCGGATGAGAAATCGCGCGTAACGTGCGAGAATAGGAGAGTTGTCTCAAGAACTCACCCGCAATATCGCCATCATCGCGCACGTCGACCATGGCAAGACCACGCTCGTGGACGCCATGTTCAAGCAGAGCGGCATTTATCGCGCGAACGAAGCCACCGAAGATCGCGCGATGGACTCAAACGAACTCGAGCGTGAGCGCGGCATCACGATTCTCGCCAAGACCACCGGCGTTCGTTACAAAGAATACAAGATCAACATCTGCGACACCCCGGGTCACAGCGACTTCGGCGGCGAAGTCGAACGCGCCCTGAAGATCGTCGATGGCGTGGTCCTTCTCGTCGACGCCTCGGAAGGCCCGCTGCCCCAGACTCGCTACGTCCTGATGAAGGCGCTCGAAGCCGGTCTGCAGCCCATCGTCGTCATCAACAAAATCGACCGCCCCGACGCGCGCATCCAAGAGGTGCTCAACGAGGTCTACGACCTGTTCATCGACCTCGATGCCTCCGAAGATCAGCTCGATTTCCCCATCGTCTACACCAACGGCAAACTCGGCGTCGCCACGCTCGATCTCGCCGTGCCGCCCGTCGATCTCCAGCCGCTGTTTGACACCATTGTCAGTCGCATCCCCGCGCCCAAGGGTGACCCCGAAAGCACGCTGCAGTTGATGGTCGCCAACCTCGACTACAGCGACTACCTCGGCCGCCTCGCCATCGGCCGCGTCTTCAGCGGCACCCTGCGCATGGGCGACGAGGTCTCCATCTGCAAGCTCGACGGCTCAATTCAGAAGACCCGCATCACGAAGATGTACTCGTTTGAAGGGCTCAAGCGCGTCGATGAAACCGTGGCCACGCCCGGCTCCATTCTCGCCATCGCCGGTGTGGAAGGCATCACGATCGGTGAAACCGTTTCGAGCGCCGAAAATCCCCAGCCCCTGCCCCGCATCCAGATCGACGAACCCACCATCGCCATGATGTTCATGATCAACACCTCGCCCTTCGTCGGCAAGGAAGGTCAGTTCGTCACCTCGCGCAACCTGCGCGACCGCTTCGATAAAGAGCTCCTCACCAACGTCTCCATCCGCATTGAAGAGGCGGGCGGTCCCGATACCTTCCGCGTGATGGGCCGCGGCGAACTCCAACTCGCTATCCTCATCGAAATGATGCGCCGCGAAGGCTTCGAACTGATGGTCGGCAAGCCCGAAATCATCACGAAGAAGATCGACGGCGTCCTGCACGAACCGCTCGAACTGCTCGTCATCGACTGCCCGGAACAGTTTGTCGGCGTCGTCATGGAAAAGATGGGCATGCGCAAAGGCAAGATGACGAAGATGATCAACCACGGCTCCGGCCGCGTGCGTCTCGAATTCGAAGTCCCCTCGCGCGGCCTCATCGGCATCCGCAGCGAAATGCTGACGGAAACCCGCGGCACCGCCATCATGAACTCGCTCTTCCACGGCTACATCGAATGGCAGGGTGAGATCGCCATGCGCCCCACCGGCTCGCTCATCGCCGACCGCGCGGGTAAGGCCACCGGCTACTCCATCAACAATATCCAGGAGCGCGGCGTCATCTTCATCGAACCGGCCACCGAGGTCTACGAGGGCATGATTATCGGCGAAAACTCCCGTAATCACGACCTCGACGTCAACATCGTCAAGGAGAAGAAGCTCACCAACATGCGCGCCTCTTCGGCCGACGATGCCATCCGCCTCGTGCCGCCGAAGATCCTCAACCTCGAACAGGCCATCGAATTCGTCAAGGAAGACGAATATGTTGAGGTCACCCCCAAGTCCATCCGTCTTCGCAAGAAGATTCTCAAAGCCAACCAGCGCTAGTTTTACGCGCAGATCGCGGCTAACTGGTCAAGATCCACGTTACCGCCCGAAATCACCACCCCGACGGACTCCACCTCCGCCGGCAGTTTCCCGAACAGCGCGGCGGCCACGCCCACCGCGCCGCTCGGCTCTACCACGATCTTCAGCCGCTCGAGCAGAAACCGCACGGCTGCCTTGATCTCGTCCTCGGAGATCAGCGCCACCGCTTCGACGTGCTCCTGTACGATCGGGAACGTCAGCTTGCCCGGGCACAGCGTACGCAGCCCGTCGGCAATGGTCGGCGGCGGGGGAATCGCCACGGGCTTACCCTGCTGCAGCGACATCCAGAAATCGTTGGCCAGCTCCGGCTCGGCGCCGAAGACGCGAATCCCTGGCCGCATCGCCTTAGCCGCCACGGCGCACCCGCCCAGCAGCCCGCCGCCGCCCAGGCAGGCGACCAGCGCGTCCAGTTCCGGCGCCTCGGCCAGCAGCTCCAGCGCCGCTGTACCCTGCCCCGCGATCGTCAGCGGATGATCAAACGGCGGAATCACCGTCGCGCCGGACTCCTCGGCCAGCTTCCGGCAGATCGCCTCCCGGTCCTCGGTCATCCGGTCGTACTGCACAATCGTCGCCCCCGCGGCCGCCGTCGCCGCCATCTTCGCCTTCGGCGCATCGGAGGGCATCACCACCGTGGCCTTCGCCCCGGCCCGCTGCGCGGCCAGCGCCACTGCCTGCGCGTGGTTGCCGGACGAATAGGCGAGTACCCCCCGCTTTAACTCCTCCGGAGACAGCGAAAAAACGAAGTTACACGCGCCCCGGAACTTGAAGGCGCCGCCCACCTGAAAGCTCTCCGCCTTCAGGTAGATCTGTTTGCCGGTCTCCCGGTTGAGCGTCTTTGAAGTCAGCACCGGGGTCCGGTGAGCCCACGGGGCAATCCGCCCCGCCGCCCGCTCTACATCCGCAAAATTGATTGCCAGCATCGTTTTCTAGTGCCTTGTCTCGAGATATTGTCCGGAAGTGGCGTCGACGAAAATGCTGTGCGAACTCGTTCCGATCGATTCGCCAAACACCACCCGCCAGGCCAGCGAGTTCGAGTTCTGCTTCATTTCGAGCAGGAAAAACACCGGGCTGTTCGGATTCTTCTTGAGATAGTCGGTGCTCTTTTCAACGGCGGTCTTGTAGGCGGCCGTCGAATCGATCTTCAGCGCCGCCAGCGGGAACGGACGCATCCGCGAGTTCAGACCCTCCTCGGGTCCGCTGAAGACGCCCTGCCGCAGGTTGCCCGGCGCATCGATAGCCGAATAGGTATACGTCTTCGTCTTTTGTTTGGAAGGCGAGGCAAACGTCACCTGCCAGGCGCCGCTCTTGCCTGGCTCGCCCTTCACCTCAGCCAGCGGAATACTGCTCATCTTCACGCCCATGCCGTCCTTGGCCCAGGAGCGGGAGGCGACGTACATCTGGTGAAACGCCTTCTGCCCGCTAATGGCTTCGGGCGGCGGAGGCGGCTCCTTCACCACGGTCTTTTTCGGCGCATCGGCGCAGCCTGACAGCATCGCCAGCGCCAGAATGGTGATTCCAGTGAATTTTCGCATCGCTAATCACCCTCAAGGATACCAACAGCCTCCAAACGGTTACTTTGTCGGGACACTTTGCCTCCGGTCGTCTTTTTTCCCGCTGCCCGCGTCTCTACAATCAGAAGTGCTGAGGAGCGTCGTTCCGATTGATCTTCCGAGAGGCTGAAGACCGCGATCTGATCCGCCAGGCGCAGCAGGGCAACGTGGATGCCTACAACCTGCTCGTCTCGCGGTGGGAGAAGCGCGTCTATAACTACCTCCTCCGGCTGGTCCGCCACCGGGAAGACGCGCTCGATCTCGCCCAGGAAGTCCTCCTCAAGGCCTACCAGAACCTGCGGAAACTGGAAGATATCGAACGATTCCCCTCCTGGCTCTTTCGGATCGCCCACAACGAAGCCTTTTCTCTCCTGCGCCGGAAGCGGCCGGAGAATGACGATATCGACCCGGCAGCCTCGGAGATCGCGGCTGCCCTCCCCCCGGGTCCCAGCATGTTACCGATGGAAACCGCCCTCGCCGTCGACGCCGCGCTCCGGCGCCTCACCCCCGATCAACGGGCAGCGGTGGTTCTCAAGGTCTACCAGGGATTCAAGTTCGAAGAGATGGCCGAAATCCTCGATTGTCCGGTCTCCACCGTCAAGTCCCGCCTCTACACGGCGCTCGACCTGCTCAAGGAGACCCTGGCGCCCATCTCTCACCGGAGTGCTCTATGAGTTGTTCGCCCTTTGATCTTCGCGATTCCGTCTTCGGGGAGCTCGACGCCGGCCAAACCCGCGCCGTCGAAGCCCACGCCCGCGCCTGCTCTGCCTGTGCCGCCGAACTCGCCCGGCTCCGCCTGACGGAAACCGCGCTGTTCTCCCTGCGCGAGGAGGAGCTCCCCCGCCGCATCGCCTTCGTCTCGGACAAAGTAATGCCGCCCCGCATTTGGGAGGCCCGCTGGTGGAGCGCGTGGTGGAACTCGGCCCCCCGCCTCGGCTTCGCCGCCGCCGCCATGCTCTCGACGGCCATTCTCCTGCACGGCTACCTCTCCCGCCCGCTGGCTCCCGCGCCCGCTCCCGCCGCAGTCTCTGCGGTTGCTACCCCCGACCCGGCCGCTCTGGACGCCCGGGTCGCCGCGGCGGTGGCCAAAGCGGTGGCCGCGCTCGAAACCGAGCAGCAGGTGCGCCTGGCCAAAACCGTCCGCCAAGTCGAACAGCGCTACGCGGCCCTGCGCGAAGAGGACCTGATGAACCTCGAAGCCAGCTACAACCTCGCCAATCAGAAAATGAAAGCCCGTTACGCTTCGGCCATGCGCCAGGCCGCCGGCGCCTTTGCCGACGGGGGTGTGCAATGAAGTCGCTCCTCTGGCTTCTGGCTCTCGGCGCGCTCCTACCAGCCGCTAATGTCACGCGCCCCGCCCTCACCGCGGTCGAAGACTCGGTCAACCGCCGCTTGAAGTCCCTCGTGCCGGGTGAGCCGTATCTGCTCCTCGGCGAGACGCACGGCGTCTATCTCGAAAACTACGGCGCCGTCTTCACGGCCAGCGTCAACCTGGTGGAGGGCCCCAACGTCACCCCGTTCCGCCCCGCCATCTCCCCGCGCGACCGCGCCGAACTCCGCCAGCGCAAGCTCGACCGCCTGCCCAAGCTGCGGGAGATTATGCGCGAGTCGCTCGTCGCCTCGGCCGCCATGCTCGATACGGTCCCGGCCAACGAACAGATGGTGCTTTCCGTGGCTCTGCCCCGCTACCATTGGGAGGACACCTCCGGCCTGCCGGCCCAGATCGTTATGCAGGCCACCCGCGGCGCCCTCGTCAATCTGCAGGTCAACCCCAGCGCCGATCCCGCCGCGGCCGCCAAGACCTTCCGCATCAGAGAGTATTAATGCGCCTCGGCGAAATCCTGCTGGCTAAAAACCAGATCTCCACCGAAGACCTTGAAAAGGCCCTCGAACTCCAGCGCGAGCGCGGCGAAAAGATCGGCAAGATCCTCGTCGACCTCGGCTTTATCGCCCAGCGTGACGTCCTCGCCGCCCTCAGCGAACAGTTGCAGCTGCCCCTCGTCTCCATCGAAGGCGCCCCCTTCACGGCTCCGGAGCTGCAGGGCCTCTCGCCCCGCTTCCTCCGCCAGTCCCGCTGTCTGCCCATCGGCATGAACGAAGCCGGCCTCACCCTGGCCATGGCCGACCCGCTCGATTTTGAAACCATCGCCGCCGTCCGCGGCTTCACCGGCATTCGCGTCCTGCCCGTGCTCGCCGCCGAAGCCGAACTGCTCGAAGCCATCGACAAGCACTACGGCGAATCCGCCGCCCGGCAGGAGCCCGGCGACGAGTTCGGCAACGAAGAAGGCAAGGCCGACCTCGAACAGCTCCGCGACATGGCCAGCGAAGCGCCGGTCATCCGCACCGTCAACGCCATCATCGCCTCGGCCGTCGAAAAACGCGCGAGCGACATCCACATCGAGCCCTACGAAAAAACCTTCCGCGTCCGCTTCCGCATTGACGGCGTCCTCTACGAGCAGGAGACCCCGCCCAAGGAGATGAAGTTCGCCCTCATCAGCCGCCTCAAGCTGATGGCCCGGCTTAACATCGCCGAACGCCGCCTGCCGCAGGACGGCCGCATCAAGGTCAAAACCCTCGGCCGCGAAGTCGACCTCCGCGTCTCCACCCTGCCCACGCTCTACGGCGAATCGGTCGTCATGCGCCTGCTCGACCGCTCGGCCGGCGACAACTTCTACGACCTCCGCAAGCTCGGCTTCTCGCAGCAAATGCTCGACCGCATGGAGTTCTACACCGGCCTGCCCCACGGCATCATGTTCGTCACCGGACCCACCGGCTCCGGCAAATCCACCACCCTCTACTCGGCCCTCAAACGCATCAACGGCAGCGAACGCAAGATCATCACGATCGAAGACCCGGTCGAATACCAGATGGACGGCATCAACCAGATCCACGTCAACAATCAGATCGGCCTCACCTTCGCCAGCGGCCTCCGCCACATCATGCGGCAGGACCCGGACGTCATCATGGTCGGCGAGGTCCGCGACCGCGAAACGGCCGACGTCGCCATCCGCTCGGCCCTCACCGGCCACTTCGTCTTCTCGACCCTGCACACCAACGACGCGCCGAGCGCCGTCACCCGCCTCGTCGATATGGGCGTCGAGAACTACCTCATCTCCTCCTCCGTCGTCAGCGTTCTCGCCCAGCGCCTCGTTCGCCGCATCTGCCCGCAGTGCCGCACGCTGCACGGGACGGCCATGCGCCCGGAGGGCTATGAAGTAGAGTGTTATCGCGGCCGCGGCTGCGACGCCTGCAACGGCTCCGGCTACGCGGGCCGCGTTGGCATCTTCGAGCTGATGGAGATGAACGACGATATCCGCAAGCACATCATGGCCAACGAAGACTCGATCGCCATCACCGCCACGGCCCGCCGCCACGGCATGCGCACCCTGCGCGAAGATGGCTGGGACAAAGTCGAGCACGGCGTCACCACCCCGGACGAACTGCTCCGCGTCACCCAGGACTTCTAATGCCGGCCTCGTTCCATTTCAAAGCGGTCACCCCGGATGGCAAGGTCCGCACCGGCACCATCACCGGCGAGAACGACAAAACCATCGCCCGCGAGCTCCGCAAACAGGGGCTGATGCCGGTTTACATCGGCCTCGAACAGAAGAAGAGCTTCGAGATCGCCCTGCCCGATTTCGGCGGCAGCCGCAAGAAAGACGTCCTGTTCTTCACCCAGGAGATGTCGACGCTGCTCAACTCCGGCGTGCCCGTCGACCGCGCGCTCGCCATCGCCACCGAGCTCACCGACAAACCGGCCTTCCGCATGGTCGTCCTCGACGTCATGCGCGTGCTCAAGGGCGGCCGCACCTTTGCCGACTCGCTCGGCACCCACCCGAAGCACTTCGGGGACCTTTATGTGAACATGGTCCGCGCTGGCGAGGCCTCCGGTTCGCTCGGCGTTGTCTTTGACCGGCTGAGCGAGTTTGAACGCACCCGCGACGAGCTCCGCAGCTACATCATCAGCTCCATGGTTTATCCCGGCCTGCTGACCGCCGTCGGCATCGGGTCGATCTTTATCCTGATGAACTTCGTCGTGCCGCGCTTTGCCAGCGTCTTCCAGGAAGGACGCATGGAGATGCCGCTGCCCACCAAGCTCATGCTCGAAGCCAGCCGCCTCACGCAGACCTACGGCTGGATGGTCGGCCTCGGGCTCGCCGTTGGCTTCGTTTCGCTATCTGCGTATATCCGCACGCGCGACGGCCGGCTGTGGTGGGATGGTTTCCGCCTGCGGGTGCCGCTGCTCGGCGACGCCCTGCGCAAGGCCGAAACCGCCCGCTTCGCCCGCGCCATGGGTACGCTGATCGCCAACTCGGTGCCGCTCGTGCAGTCGCTCAACATCGCCGGCGCCATTCTGAACAACAAGAAAATCGCCGCCGCCATCGAACCCATCGCCCTCGGCGTCAAGCGCGGCGAAGGCCTGTCGGCGCCGGTCAAGCGCGCCGCCGTCTTCCCGTCGCTGGCCGCCCATCTGTTGAGCGTGGGCGAAGAAACTGGCAGACTCGATCAGATGTTCCTGCGCATCGCGGATGTCTTTGAAGAAGAGACCAAGTCCGCCATCAAGCGCTTCACAAGCTTATTTGAACCGATGATCATCCTGGTGATGGGCATTCTGATCGGCGCGCTCGTGCTGAGCATGCTGCTGGCCATCACCAGCATCAACGATGTCGCTGTTTAGGAGAGAGGTGTAGGAGAGAAACGTATGCAGAGAAAGAAACGAACCCAGGCCGGGGTCACCCTGATCGAAATGCTGGTCGTCGTCACGATCATCGCCCTTTTCGTCGCCGTCGTCGGACCGAAGATGCTCAAGCGCGCCGATGGCGCCCGGGTCACCGCCGCCCGCCAGCAGATTCAGGCCTTCAGCACCGCCCTCGGCGCCTACAAACTCGATACCGGCGTCTATCCCACTACCGAACAGGGCCTGGCCGCGCTCAAGGTGCGCCCGGAGAATGTGACCACCTGGCAGGGCCCCTACATGCAGGACGTGCCCACCGACCCCTGGCAGCGCCCCTACGTCTACAAGTTCCCCGGCGAGCACGGCGACGAGCCCGACATCATCTCCCTCGGCGCCGATGGCCAGCCGGGCGGCGCCGACATCAACGAAGACGTCGTGAGCTGGAAATCAAAATGAACCGCCGGGGCGAGCGCGGCCTGACGCTGCTCGAGATGATGATCGTCGCCGGACTGATCGCCCTCATGGTGGGCGTCAGCTTTCCGGCCATCAACTCGGGCATCGATTCCCTGCGCCTCCGCTCGGCCACCGACGCCATCGTGAGCCACCTCACCTCCGCCCTCAACCGGACCGAACGCCGCCAGATGGCCACCGAAGTCGCCATCCTCCGGCAGGAGAACCTCCTCCGCTTCGCCTCGGCCGATAACGGCTACCGCAAGGAGCTGGCGATGCCGGACGGGGTGACCATCACCGCCGTCCGGCCCGAGATCCCCGGCGTCGACCCGGCCGCTCCCCGCGTCTTTCTGCTGCATCCGGGCGGTGTGATTCCCCGCATTGAAGTCGAGGTCACCAACCGCCGCGGCGCCAAGCGGCGCGTGAGCGTCGATCCCATCACCGGCACCGCGCAAATCGACCGGGGGCAGCCGTGAGAAGGTCGAGCGCTGGCTTCACGCTGCTCGAAGTGCTGGTGGCCAGCGTCATCATGGCCGTCGCCATCGCCGGCCTGCTCTCGAACCTCACCACCTCCCTGCGCAACGCCGCGCGCCTCACCGAATACGACCGCGCCGCCCTGCTCGCCCGCCACAAGATGGACGAACTGCTCGTCACCCCGGCCATCCCCGGCCAACTGGTCATTGAAGGCAGCTTCGACCCGGCGCAGTCCGGCACGGTGGAGGCGGGCTGGAAGGCGCGGGCGTCGATCCTGGAAGGTCCGCCGAATGCGGGGCCGGGCGTCGAAATCCTCGAACGGATCGAGCTGCAGGTCTGGTGGAAGCAGGGCGCCAAGCTGCGGACCTTTCCTCTCGATGGCTACCGCAAACGCATCCTGCTGCCGGGCGAAGTGGTCCTGCCGGCCGGAGGCGCGCCCCTGCCATGACGAAACGAAGCCAACGCGGCGTCACCCTGCTCGAACTGCTCATCGCCATCACGCTGATGAGCCTGTTGAGCGGCGGCATTCTCTATGGCCTGCGCGTGGGCCTGACGGCGCTCGAAAAAACCAACAACCGCTTCCTGGCCAACCGCCGGGTGCTCGGCGTCGACCGCGCGCTGCAGCAGCAGTTGGCCGGCCTGATGCCGGTGGGCGCCACCTGCCTCGGGCCGGACGGCGCGCCCGGGGGCAAGACCCGCTACTTTCAGGGCGAGCCGCAGGCGATGCGCTTTGTCACCAACTACTCGCTCAACGAAGGCGCGCGCGGCTACCCGCGCCTCGTTGAGTACAGCGTCATACCTGGCGAGAACAACCAGGGCGTCCGGCTGATTGTGAACGAAACCGTCTACACCGGCCCCACCAGCCTGATGGGCCAGTGCCTCGGCTTCCGCATGGACCCGGCGCGCGGCCTGCCCATCCCCATCTTCCGGCCCGTGCAGGCCGGCCCCGGCAGCTTCGTGCTCGCCGACCGCCTCGCCGCGGTGCGGTTTGTCTTTCTTGAAAAGATGCCCGCCCCGCTGCCGCCGCAGTGGATGCCGGCCTGGTCGGCGCCGGCCTGGCCGCTGGCCATCCGCATCGAGATCACCCCGGCCGACGCCAATCCCGGCAGCCTCGACGTCTCCACCGTCACCGTTCCGGTTCGCGTCACCGCCGAACCCTTCAAGCAATATGCCGACTAGCCCCCAACGCGGCGGCGCGCTGCTCACGGTTCTGTGGCTCTCGGCCGCTCTCACGGCGATCGCTTTTTCGATCTCCACCACCGTCCGCGGCGAGACCGAACGCACCTCCACCACCGTCGACCAGACCCGCGCCTACTACCTCGCCAGCGGGGCCGTGGACCGTGCCATTCTGTGGATGCAGTGGGGCCGTAACATGTCCCCGAACGCCGACGGCACCGCCCGCTTCTGGACCTACACGCTCACCCGCCTGCCCATGCGCTTCCCCACCGGCTACGCCGAGGTGGAAATCATTCCCGAGACCTCGAAGCTCAACATCAACACCGCCAACCCCCCCGAGTTCCAGCGCCTGTTCCTGAGCATGGGGCTCAACCCCGCGCTGGCCGAACAGTTAACCGCCGCCATCCTCGACTGGCGGCAGGCCGCGCCGGGGCCCACCGCCTTCGACCAATATTACGCCGCGCAGATTCCGTCTTTTCGCGCCCGCCACGCGTCCTTTGAACAGATCGAGGAGTTGCTGCTGGTTCGCGGGGTGACGCCTGATCTGTTCTACGGAACCTGGGTCCGCAACCCGGCCGGGCAACTGGTCCGGACGCCCGGTCTCAAGGATTGCCTCACGCTGTATGGTTCCAACAGCCAATTCGACATCAATATGACCTCCCCGCCCGTCCTTCTCTCGTTCGGCATTCCGCCCGATGTGGTGGCGCAGATTGTCGCCCGCCGCGCCGTCCGCCCCTTTTTGCGGCAGGAGGAGTTGGGGCCCATTGTGCAGGCGGCCGGACCCGGAGGCAGCCGGCTGCGGCTGGGCGGCGGGTCGATTTTCACGCTGCGGGCCACGGCGACGCTGCCGGGCAATGAGGTCCGCCGCTCGGTGGCGGCGGTGATCAAATTCAACTGGGATGAGAAAGACGAGATGACGCCGTATCATATCCTCCGCTGGTACGACAACGCGGGGACCAACTAGATGGGCAGCGGTTTTCCGGTGGCGATGCGCCGCCTGCTGGCCTTCGGCACGGGCGTGGGCATCGAGGTGGGTCCGCGCGACCTGACGGTCTCCGTCGTGCGGGCCCGCCCCTCGGGCGCGGTGACGCTCGGGAGTGCGGTGATCGCCGGCTTCCGGGAGCGCCCGGCCGTCGAGTGGGGCCGGGAGTACGCCGAGTTCGTGAAAAAGTTCTCGGCGGGCCACGTAGCCGCCGTGGTGCTGGTGCCGCGCGGCGAGGTCATTGTCCGCACGCTGCAGTTTCCGGCCGTCGGCGACGAGGAGCTCGAAGCCGCCATCGGGTTTCAACTCGATACCCTGCACCCCTACGCCGAAGACGACGCCGTGGCCGCGTTTGCCCGCCTCGAAGGCACGCAGGTGCTGATTGGCATCCTGCGGCGGCAGCGTTTCGCCGCCTACCAGACGCTGTTCACCGAGGCCGGCGTCAAGGTGGTCAGCTTTACCTTCTCGGCCGCGGCCATCTATTCGGCTATCCGGATGACGGCCGATGCGCCCAAGGAGTTTCTCGCGGTGCAGGAGACGGTCGATGGCCTCGAAGTCTACGGCGAGAGTACGGCCCGGCCGGTGTTTTCCTCCGTTTTTGATCTGCCGCGGCCGCGGGCGCTGGCTCTGGCCGTGGCGGAGCTGCGGCTGCCCCCCGAGACGCCGCCCCTTGACTTAGGCGCCGCCATGGCGCAGGCCGCGGCGCTCACGAGCGCGGCGCCGGCGCTGGCGCTGGGGGCGAACTTCCTCCCCGAAGGCGAACGCCGGTCGAGTTCGAAGTGGCGGTACGTGCCTACGGCCGCGCTGGCCGTGATCCTGGTGGCGCTGCTGGCCGCCATTCTGCTGCATGAGCCGTACGACACCGGGCGCTACGTGGCGGCGATGCAGAGCGAGATGCAGCGAAACGAACCCATTGCGGCCCGCGTGCCGCGGCTCGATCAGGCCACGGGAAAAGCCAGGGACCGCGTGCGGCAGCTCGACGACTTTCGCCGCCGGACCAGGCAGGATCTCGACCTGCTGCTGGAACTGACGACCACGCTGCCGCCGCCGTCCTATCTCTCCGGGCTCGATATCCTGCGCGACAGCGTGAACCTGGCGGGCGAGACCGATCAGGCGGCGCCGCTGCTCCGCGTCCTCGATAACTCGTCGCGCCTGGCCAACAGCGAGTTCACCATGCCGATTGGCCGGGTGGGGACGGGCGAAGTCTTCCGCATCCGCAGCCAGCGGGAGGGGGTGCGGCCGTGACGATCACCGACCGCGACCGCAAGGCGCTGCAACTGCTGGCCGGCGCCCTGGTGCTGCTCGGCGTGGCGTATTTCTGGCCCGATGGCTCGGCGGCCGAAGGCGGAGCGCTGGCGGCGGACTCGCCGGCGCTGGTCGAGCAGCGGCTCGAGCGGGTCCGGCGGCTGATGCTGCAGGTGCCCGATAAAGAGGCCGCGCTGAAGGCCGCCCAGGCGGACCTGGCGGCGCGCGAAAAGGGACTGCTGCAGGCCGATACGGCGCCGCAGGCGCAGGCGCAACTGTTTCAAATCCTCCGCCGGGTGGGCCGGTCGCTGCCGCAGCCGGTCGAGATCCGGGCCAACGAAATTGGCCAGGCGAAGTCGTTCGGCGACGACTACGGCGAGGTGAGCGTTGCGGTGAGCTTCGAGTGCGGGATTGAACAACTGGTGAACTTTCTGGCTGAGCTCGGGGCGCAGCCCGAGCTGCTGGCGACCAGCGACCTGCGCCTGGGCGCGGCGCGGGAAAAAGACAAGATTTTACCGGTGCGGCTCACCGTCGCGGGCGTGGTGCCGCGCAAGCTGATTCCGGAGAAGAAGGGGCTACAGTTTTGAGAGGCCGGCTGTTCCTGATCAATCTCCTGCTGCTGGCCGGCATTGCCGGCGCGGCGATGGAGCTCAAGAAGCTGCTCGATCAGACGCGGAAGCGGGAGCAGATGGTGCGGTCGCAGTCGCCGAAGCTGCCGGCGGCCAAGCCCGTGGCGGCCGCGCCGGCGGTTGAAAAGACGACCCCGGCCAACTATTTGGAGATCGCTACGCGTCTTCTGCTGAGTAGAGATCGGAATCCGGGCGTGGAGCCTCCGCCCCCGCCGGCGCCCCCGCAGTTGCCCGCCTTTCCGGTTGCTTACGGGGTGCTGCTGCTTGGCGATCCTCCCACGGTCATGTTGAGCGAAGCCAAAGGAAAACCGCAGAAGGGCTACCGGCCGGGCGACCGGGTGGGGGAGTTCAAGATTGTGGCGGTGACCGGCGACAGCGTGACCTTTGAATGGCAGGGCAAGAACATCACGAAAGCACTTGGTGAACTGGCCGACCCGGATGCCTCCAAGCTTCTGGCCGCGGCGCCGGCTCCGGAGCAGAGCGTGGCCGCGCAGCCCGCTCCGGCGGCGGCGCCGACCGTGACCTCGCTCGGCGGTGGCAGCAGCAGTGACAAGCAGGGACCGGGCCAGGCGTCGACGCCGTCGATCAAGCAGTGTCAGCCCGGGGATACCACGCCGGACGGCACCATCGTCGACGGCTACCGCAAGATCAACACGGCCACTCCCTTCGGCTTCCAATGCCGCTGGGAGAAGGTGCAGTAGTGAATTTCAAGGAAGTCAGCAGGAACTTATGAAGCGATTACTCCTCTCTGTTTGCGTCGTGGCGGCGATGGCCGTCGCGCAGTCCAAGCCTGAGCCAACGGCGGGCCAGAAGCCGGCGCGCAAGCCGCCCGCCGGGGTGCCGGCCAACGCCACGATGGTGGACGAGATTACGTGGCGGGCGGTTGACGCCCAGGGTAAGCCGTGGATGTACAAGGTGACCCCGTTCGGCCTGATGAAGTCGGCTGAGTTGACGGTCACCGAACAGCAGAAGCGGGATGGCGTCAGCGACCCGCTGGAGGGGATGAGCGTGAAAGAGGAGGGCGGATTGCTGAAGTTCTCCCGGACCGGACCGTTTGGCGTGTCCAACTGGACTAAGAAGAAGACCGATCTGGACGCTGAGGAGAAAGCGGTTTGGGAGCGGTCGCAGGCGGCCCGGAAGACGACGGCGGGGACCAAGGAGTAGGTGGTGATGCTGATGCGGATCTTCCCTGCCGCCCTGCTGGGCGCC
>JAINDL010000085.1 GCA_019931245.1 Bryobacteraceae bacterium CoA2 C42 | reverse complement strand
GAGATGCTGGCGGCGACGACGACCAAGCACGCGCCCTGGTACGTGATTCCGGCCGACCACAAATTTGTGGCGCGGGCGGCGGTGGCCGAAATTCTGACGAACACGATTCTCGATCTGGCGGTGGATTATCCGTCGGTGAGCAAAGAGACGAAGGTGGCGTTCGCGGCGGCGCGGGAGAAGCTACTCGGCGAGTGAGGCGAGGCACTGCTCGGTGTCGCGGGCGATCAGCAGCTCTTCGTTGGCCGGGATGACGTGGACGGGGGTGCGGCCGCGGTGGATGGCGCCTTCGATGCCGACGGTGGCTTCGTTTCGCAAAGGGTCGATTTCGATGCCGAAGGCTTCGAGGCCCGCGCAGGCTTCGGCGCGGATGGCGGGCGAATTCTCGCCGATGCCACCGGTAAAGACGAGGGCATCGGCACCGTTGAGCACGGCCCAATAGGCGCCGATGTATTTGCGAATGCGGTAGGTAAAGACCTCGATGGCGAGCGCGGCGCGGCCGGACTGGTTGGCGCGGGCGTCGAGCAGCATGCGCATATCGGGCGAGAGGCCGGAGAGGCCGAGCAGGCCGCTCTGGCGGTTGAGCAGGTTCTCGACGCTTTGCGGGGTCGCGTCCTCCTGCGCGAGAAGAGCGAGCACGGCGCTGGGGTCGACGTCGCCCGAGCGGGTGCCCATGAGCAGACCTTCGAGGGGGGTGAAGCCCATCGACGTATCGACGGAGACGCCGTTGGCCACCGCGCAGAGCGAGGCGCCGTTGCCGAGGTGGCAGGTGATGACTTTGGGGGCGCCGCAGCGCTGCGAGACGTAGCGGTGGGAGATGCCGTGGAAGCCGTAGCGGCGGATCTTATCGCGGGTGTAGTAGGCGTAGGGGAGCCCGTAGAGGAAGGCCTTGGGCGGCAGGGTGTGATGGAAGGCGGTGTCGAAGACGGCGACGTGCCGGGCTTGGGGCAGGACGCGGCGGGCGGCGTAGTAGCCGCGGAGGTTGTGCGGGTTGTGGAGCGGGGCGAGGGTGATGAGGTCTTCGATCGCGTGCACGACCTCGGGTGTGAGGAGCGCCGCTTCCGTGAAGCGTTCCCCGCCGTGGACGATGCGGTGGCCGACGGCGGGGATGTCGCAGAGGTCGCCGCAGTGGGCGGCGAGGGCGGCATCGAGGCCGGCGTCGAAATCCTTGACCGGCAGGGTGTGCCGCCGGCGGCGGCCGGCCGCGTCGAAGGCCGTGAGGATGGCGTCCGGGTTGCCGATGCGTTCAATGGCGACCTTCGAGAGAACGGCGGACGAGGCCGTGTCGATGATCTGGCTCTTGATGGACGAGCTGCCGCAGTTGAGGACGAGAACGTTCATCGCTTTCTTTGGAACCCTTCGCGGAGCTGGACGATTTCCGAGGCCGTGAGGCGGCGGAAGCGGCCGGGGGCGAGGCCGTCGAGGGTGAGGTCGCCGATGCCGACGCGGAGCAGGCGGAGGGTGGGGAAGCCGACGGCGGCGGTCATGCGGCGCACCTGGCGGTTCTTGCCTTCGGTCATGGTGAGCTGGACCCAGGAGGTGGGGATGTTGGCGCGGAAGCGGATGGGAGGGACGCGGGGCGGGTAGACCGGGTTGACCCGCTTGGCTTTGAGTGGGCGGGAGATGTAGTCGGCGACGGGGACGCCGCGGCGGAGCCGTTCGAGCGCTTCGCCGGTGATCTCGCCTTCCACCTGCGCGTGGTAGGTGCGCGGATGGTTGAACTCCGGGTCGAGCATGCGATGCTTCACCCAGTTGTCGTCGGTCAGAAACAGCAGGCCTTCGCTGTCGAGATCGAGACGGCCGACGGGGTAGATGTCGGGGATGTCGATGTAGCCGGCCAGGGTGGGGCGGGGTTCGGGGGAGCCGTCGGTGAACTGGGGGAGGACGCCGTAGGGTTTGTGGAAGAGCAGGTAGTGATACATGATCTAGCGCGCCGCCCGGGTGGGGGGGATGGGGAGCAGGGTGGCCATGCTCCCCATGCTAGCGCTTACAGGTTGGGAATGAGTAGCACGTCGCCCGGATGGATGACGCTCTTGTCGTCCTTCAGTTTGCCGGGGTTGGCCTTGATGATCTCCGGGTACTTGCTGCCATTGCCGAGCTGGCTGGCGGCGATCTTCCACAGCGAGTCGCCAGCGACGACGGTGTACTTCCTGGGAACCGGCGGCAGGCTCGCGTCGATGGTGATCTCGGCGGCGAGGTCGCTGTAGGACGGGTCGATCGCCTTGATCCTGTTCCACATTTCGTTGACCTGGTCCTGGGCGGGCGCGTGGGCCCGGAGGACGAGTTTGTCGTTCTCGACATGCAGGTTGTTCAGTTTGATGTGCAGCTCGGGGATGAGGTCGAGCGCGGGCTTGTACTTGGCCTTGAGTTGTTCAAAACGAACCATGGTGATTGCTCCTCAGCATTTTAGAGTGCCTGGCAGCGGACAGGGTTTCAAGCGGGGCACGGGAAGCCGGTTGTGGAAAAACGATGGCCGAGCATGTAGGGTATGGGGAATGGATCTCTTACAGGTAATCATGAACGCGCAGGGCGGCGGCGCCGTGGGCCAGTTGGCGCAGCGGTTTGGCCTTGACGAACAGCAGGCGACGGCGGCGCTGGGGCAACTGGTGCCGGCGCTGGTTGGCGGTATGCAGCAGAACGGGCAGGCACAGGGGATAGAGGGTTTGCTGGGGCTGCTGGGCGGCGGGCGGCCGGAGGCTTATCTCGAAGACAACGAAGCCATTCAATCGCCCGAGACGACCGCGACGGGCAACAGCATTCTGGCCCAGTTGCTCGGGAGCAAGGAGGTGAGCCGGTCGGTGGCGAGCCAGGCGTCGGCAAATACCGGGATCGGCGCGGACATTTTGAAGCAGATGCTGCCGGTGGTGGCGACCATGGTAATGAGCGGAATGAGCCAGCAGGGCGGGGCCGGGCGCGCCGGCGGACTGCTGGGGATGCTGGATGCGGACGGCGATGGTTCGGTGGCGGACGATGTGCTGGGTCTGGCGGCGCGCTTC
This sequence comes from Bryobacteraceae bacterium CoA2 C42, assembly GCA_019931245.1. Lineage (GTDB taxonomy): Bacteria > Acidobacteriota > Terriglobia > Bryobacterales > Bryobacteraceae. The sequence continues at coordinate 13,336 of JAINDL010000085.1, read as the reverse complement.
CTGCAGAAGTAACCCGGGCGGAAGTGACTCGGGGCCCCGCCGCGCCGGGCCGAGCGAGGCGCGGCGGGTTTCCTGTATTCTCGAAGGGATGCGTACCCTCCTCTCGTTCGTGCTGCTGTGCGGGGCAGCCTACGGCCAGTTTGTCGCTCCCGATTTTTCGGTTCCGGCCGGGGCCACCATGAGTACTTACAAGCTGGTCCCGCTGGGACCAGAGTTGGCCAGGCAGGACTACGACGCGTACATGTCGTCGATTGAGCACCTGCGGGCGACGTTTTCGAGCGGCAACTGGCCGCACGATAAGCTGACGATGGCGGACGCCGTCAAGGACGTCGAAGGCGAAAAGGCCCGCTTCGATGCGCGCAAGAGCTTCACGTATGCCGTGCTGACGCCCGACGGCAAGCGGGAGTTGGGCTGCGTCTACATCTCGCCGAGCCGGCAGCCGGGCTTTGACGCGCAGGTGCGGATATGGGTGACCAAGGCCGAGTTCGATAAGGGATTCGAGCCGAAACTGCGGGCGGATGTGAAACAGTGGATAGGTGCAGCATGGCCCTTCAAAAACGTAGCCTGGCCAGAGAAGGTAAAGAAGTAAACTTCACGGTAAACGGTAACCCGGTGGAGGCGGCCGGTGGCTCGCTGCTTACGGTGTTGCATGAGCAACTGCGTTTGCGCGGGACGCGGGGCGGGTGCGGGGAGGGCCACTGCGGCGCGTGCACGGTGCTGGTGGACGGAGAGCCGGTGAGCGCCTGTGTGACGCCGGTGAGCGCGGTGGCGGGGCACGCGGTACGCACGATTGAGGGCTTGGCGGAGGGGCGGCGGCTGCATCCGGTGCAGGAGGCGTTTCTCGCGCAGGGGGCCTATCATTGCGGCTACTGCGGACCGGGCCTGATTATGAAGACCGTTGCGCTGCTCCGGCAGACGCCTAACCCGGCGCCGGCGGCGGTGCAGCAGTGCCTGAGCGGCCACCTGTGCCGGTGCGGGGTGCAGGACAGGATTCTGGCGGCGGTGCTCGACGCGGCCGGGCGGATGCAGCCGGCCTGAGGCGGCTACTGCGGGCCGGGCCTGATCCGGAAGACCGGTGCTTTGCTCCGGCAGAGGCCCCACCCCGCGCCGGCGGCGGCGCCGCGGTACCTGAACGGTCACCTGTACCGGTGCGGGGTGTCGGACAGGATTCGGCCTGAGGCGGGGCGGCTACTGCACGCGGTCGTGCGGGAAGCCGGCGTCGAGCAGGGCCTGCATGAGGGTGGCGATGTGGTCGGGGCCGCGGGTCTCCATGGTGACGTCGATCACGGTGTCGCCGAGGTTGACGCCGTAGTAGGCGCGGTCGTGCAGGGTTTCGACGATGTTGGCATCGTGCTGGGTGATGATGTGGGTGAGGCGGTGGAGCGAGCCGGGATGGTCCGGCAGGTGGATGCGCAGGCGGACGAGGCGACCGTCTTTAACGAGGCCGCGCTCAATGATGCGGCTGAGCAGGGTGACGTCGATGTTCCCGCCGCAGACGAGCACGCCGAGGCGGCGGCCGGTGAGCCCGGTCTTGTCATGCAGAACGGCGGCGAGAGCGGCCGCGCCCGCGCCTTCGGCCAGGGTCTTCTCGCGTTCGAGCAGCAGCAGGATGGCTTTGGCGATCTCCTCCTCTTCGACCGTGACGATGGAGTCGACGTAGCGGCGGACGAGCGGGTAGGTGTGGTCACCGGCGCGGCGGACGGCGATGCCATCGGCGATGGTGGTGGCGCGGGGGATGGTGACCGGCTCGCGGTGTTCGAGGGCGGCGCGCATGGAGGGCAGCCGGGCGGTCTGCACGCCGATGATACGGACGTCCGGGCGGATCGACTTGACGGCGCAGGCGAGGCCGCCGATGAGGCCGCCGCCGCCGATGGGGCAGACGATGGCTTCGAGCGAAGGCTCCTGCGCGAGCATTTCGAGGCCCAGCGTGCCCTGGCCGGCGATGACGGCCGGGTCGTCGAAGGCGTGGAGAAAGGTAAGGTTTTCGGCGTCGGCGCGGCGCCGGGCTTCGGCAAAGGCGTCGTCGTAGTTGTTGCCGTGGAGGATGACCTCGGCACCGTAGCGGCGCGTGGCGGTGACCTTGACGCGCGGCGTGTGGAGCGGCATGTAGATATAGGCGCGGATGCCGCGTTTGGTGGCGTGGTAGGAGACGGCCTGGGCGTGGTTACCGGCCGAGGCGCAGATGACGCCGCGGGCGGCTTCGTCCGCCGTGAGGGTGAGGATCTTGTTCAGAGCGCCGCGCTCTTTGAACGAACCCGTCATCTGCAGGTTGTCGAGCTTGAGATAGACGTCGTTGCCGGTCAACTGCGAGAGCTCTTCCGAACGCACCTGCGGCGAGACGGCCACAGCGCCGGCGATGCGCGCGGCGGCAGCTTCGATTTGCGCGAGATCGATCATGGCGGGCCCCTCAGAGGCCGAGCGACCGGCGCAGCCGGCCGGCTTCGAGTTCGTGCACGGTGCGCATGACGTTATAGGCGCTCAGTTCGACAAGGAGGCGGGTGACGGCGGCGTGCTGGGCGTCGGACAGGAGCGCTTCGACGGTGCGCATGGTCTCGACCACGACGGTCTGCTGCGCGGCGAGTTCGTGTTTCTCAATCACGCCATCGGCGATGGCGGCGGCGAAGGAGACGAGCTTGGCGACCTGTTCATCGATGACGGGCAGGTCGGTGGAATCGTCAAACCAACTGGTTTTGGGCATGGGGTTCTCCTTAGGCTAATTCGATCATGCGGCGGAGCTGGGTATAGCGCTCCTGCAGCTTTTCCCGGCCGCCGTAGGCGTTCATCTTTTCGAGGATTTCGGGCGGAAGGAACTGACGGTCGGTGCACTCGAGGATGGCGGCAATCTCCTGCATCTCTTTTTCGAGGCTCTGGGTGGAGGGCAGGAACTCGGCGACGGCGGCGGCGAGGGCCTCGCGGGTGATGCCGGCCGCACCGGCCAGCAAGGCCTGGCGGGCGGCGCGGCCGACGATCCCTTCGACGTCGGCGCCCGAGAGCTGACCAAGGTGCGGGATGGGCGGAATATCCTCCTCGGCCAGCGGCGTATGTGCTTTGCGCGCCATGGCGAGGAACATGGCGCGGACCTGCGCGGCGTCGGCCGGGTAGAAGAGCGGGATGTGGACTTCGGCGCGGCCCTGGCGTTTGAGGTCGATCGGCAGCAGGTCGGGGCGGGCGGTGAGCAGCATCCAGAGGATCTTGCCGCGGTAGCGGGTGTCGCCCATCTGCGTGGCGATCATCGAAAAGACGCGGCTGCCGGTGCCGGAGTCGCCTTCCTGGTCGCGGTCGCCGAGAGCGGCGTCGGCTTCGTCGACGACGACGATGACCGGGCCGAGGGCGCGGAGCAGATTCAGCAGGCGCTCGAGGTTTCCTTCGGTCTCGCCAACGTACTTCGACCGGAAGTTGCGGAGCGTGACGCAGGGGATGCCGATCTCACCGGCGAGGCACTGGGCGAGGAAACTCTTGCCGGTGCCCACGGGGCCGCAGACGAGATAGCCCATGGGCAGGGCGTTGAGATTGCCTTGGCGCAGGAGCGTGGCGTCGTCCCGCAGGCGCTGCTGGATGGGCGGATGGCCGATCCAGTTACTGAAGTTCCAGCGTGGTTCGATGAACTCGAGCAGGCCTTGCGACTGCCGCTCGATGAGCATTTTTTTGAGTTCCCGGAGGCGCTTGGGTTCGAGCGGCTCTTTGGACTCTTTGAGGGCGCGGAGGTCGAGCAGGGTGAGGCCGGCGGTTTGCGCGGCGAGCTCCGGGGCAAAGCGGGCGCGGGTCGCTTCATCGGGCAGGGGAATTTCGATGGCGGCGGTATGGGGGCTGGCGGTGAGCCGTTCGTTGAGGGCCGAGAGCTTTTCGTCGATGACGAGGAAGGCCATGTTCAGCCGTTTGAGGTGCGGACTGGCGGCCCAGTTGAGGAGGGTGACCACCTGCGTGGCGGCGGGTACGGAGAGGCGGCCCGGCTCGCCGGCGGGCAGCAGGAAGCCGGCGTGATCGATGACGACGGCGGCGGAGATGCGGTCGGCGTCGGCGGCCATGATGTTGTTCTGCACGAAGCGATCGAGCAGGGCGAAGGCCATGGCGGGGTCGCGGCGGGCGGTGGCGAGGTCGCCCACCTTGCGGTTGGCGAGCAGGACCATCTCTTTGAGGCGGGCGGCGTCCGAGCCGGCGAAGGCGCGCAGGCCGCGGGCGAGATCGTAGTAGAGAACGAGATCCCAGCGGCCGAAGATCTGCTGGGCGAGGAAGTCGGGCAGGGGCGAGAAGCCGTCGCCGTTGGGGACAAGGTCCTGCGTGTTGCCGTGCAGGGCGAACAGGACCGTGGAGCCGGAGTAGAAGAGTTCGGTGAGTTGATTGGCCCAGGCGGGGGGCGGCGGGGCGGGATTCACCGGCGCACCCGCGGAAGATCAGCTTCCAGGATGAGAGGCGGGGTGTGCATCTCTTCGACGATGCCGGTGAGCTGCTGCAGTTCGTCGATCGCCTTTTCGGTGGACTCCATGCTCTGGCTGACCGAGTCGATTTGGCTCGTGAGGAAGTCGGGATCCTGGCGGTTGACGGCGGCTTCGGTGATGGCTTGAATCTTGGCTTCGATGCGGTCGAGTTCGACGCGGACGTAGTCGAGGTTTTGCCGGGCTTTCTCGTGATTGTCGAGACGCTGCTGCTGGACGAGGAGCGAATCTTCGAGCGAGCGCTTGATGCGTTCGTCGGGGGAGTTCAGCGCGGCGAGGCGGTCTTCGGCCTCGCGGATGCGGTTGCGGATTTCGACTTCGCTGGCTTTTTCAAGGAACCGCTGGAGATAGAGCTGCGTGGTCTGCAGCCGGAGGAAGACCCAGAGCATGCGGTCGAGCGCCTGGGTATGGGAGTCTTCACCGGCGGGCGCCTGCTGGCGGCCGCGGACGCCGTGGGCGATGTCGCGCATTTCGAGGCACCGGTTGCGGAGCTGTTCAAAGCGCTGGCGGAACTCAAAGGGGAAGGTGCCGACGATCTGCTCCAGGGAACGCTGCGCGGTGGCCGTGGTTTGCTCGGTGGCGGCCTGGTGGTGTTCGGCGTCGATGGCCTGGCGGAAGCGGGGGTTGGCGACCAGGGCGGCGAGGTAAGTGAGTTCGCCGGCGGCGATGAGGGGCAGGAGCACGTCGGGAATCGGGCTTATCACCGCGGCCGCCGTGGCGCCGAGAAACACGAGCAGGTTCCAGCGGTAGAGGAACGCGCGCTGGAGGTAAGCACCGAGACCGGCGGAGAGATTGGCCATGGGCTAGGAGTCAGAGACCTTTCCTTCCAGTTTCTCAATAATGTCGGCGATTTCGCGGGAGACGGCGGCGAAGGCGGGGTCGCGCTGCATTTCGCGGGCCGGGCGGTCGGGCGGCGGCACGGGGAGGTTATGGAGGATGGTGCCGGGCGCGGGCGAGAAGATCAGGACCCGGTCGCCGAGATAGACCGCTTCGTCGACATCGTGGGTGACGAAGAAGACGGTGGCTTCGAGTTCCCGCCAGAGGTTGACGAGGAGGTCCTGCATGTTGAGCCGCGTCGCGGGGTCGAGGGCGCCGAAGGGTTCGTCCATCAGAATGATTTTCGGGCGGAGGATAAGAGTCCGTGCGATGGCGACGCGCTGGCGCATGCCGCCCGAGAGCTGATGGGGAAACTTGTCGGCGTCGCGCTTCCCGCTCAGGCCGACCTTTTCGATCCAGAGGCGGGCCTGGTCATACCGCTCCTGGCGGCCAACGCCGGCGCATTCGAGGCCGAAGGCGATGTTGTCGAGCACGGTGCGGTTATCAAACGAGGTGTAGTCCTGGAAGACCATGCCGCGGTCGGCGCCCGGTCCCTGCACGGGCCCGCCGAGCACTTCGACGGTGCCGGAAGTGGCGGGGTGGTGGGGCCGGAGGCCGGCGATGAGGCGGAGGATGGTCGATTTGCCGCAGCCGCTCGGGCCGAGGATGCCGATGAACTCGCCGTGGCCGGGGCGGTCTTCGACGGTGAAGGAGACGTCTTTGATGACGGTGTGGCCGTGTTCGGTACCGTCGGGAAAGGCTTTCGAGACCTTGTCGAAGTGGACGATTTTCAATCGGCCTCCGTGCGGTGGGGGAACAGGCCGCGCTGAATGAACAGGAGAAAGCGGTCGATGCCGAAGGCGATGAGTCCGATGATGACGAGGATCAGAATGATGTGGTCGGACATGCCGCGGCGCTGGCTGGTGGAGAGCAGATAGCCAAGGCCGTGTTCGGCGTTGATGAGTTCGGCGAGCATGATGTAGCCGAAGGCCATGCCGAACAGGCTGCGCAGGCTCTTATAGATATCGGGCAGGGCGAGGGCGACAAGCACTTTGGTGACAATCTGCCAGGAGGTGGCGCCCAGCGTCTGCGCCGTTTCGACGTAGCGGTCCGGTACGGCGATGATGGCGCGGACGGCGTCGGAGAAGACGAACGGGACGCAGGCGAGGAACAGGAACATCACCTTCTGCGTCTCTTCGATGCCGAACCAGAGGATGGTGAGCGGGATCAGCGCGGCCACGGGAATGTTGCGGCCGAAGAGCGCAAGCGGCGCGGAGGCCGAATCGAAGACGCGCCAGGCGCCCGCCACGATGCCGAGCGGCACGCCGAGCAGCGCGGCGAGGCCAAAGCCGATGAGCACGCGGCGGATGGTGGCGACGATGGAGGCGAGCAGTCCACGATCGTTCCAAAGCGCGGGGAAACTGCCGGCGACTTCGGCGGGCGACGGCAGAATGACCGGCGAGATCCAGCGCGCCTCGGGCGTGGCGCCCTGCGTGGCCAGCCACCAGAAACCGACAAGGGCGGCCAGCGTCAACCCGCCGAGCAGTTTGCCGGCGTAGCCAGGCGGCGGGACGCGCAGATCCCAGAGCGACATGGCTACTTCGTGGCCTCGAGCGGATAGACCTTGATTTCGACGCGCCGGTTTTTGGCGTGATTCAGGGGATCGGCCGGGTCGGCCGGGCGATCCCAGCCTAGGCCGTTGGCGGAGAACTGGTTGGCGGGCAGGGTGGGGAACTTCTTGATGAGCGAGGTTTTCACGGCGTTGGCGCGATTCAAGGCCAGCTCTTTGACCGAGGAGTCGGGCACCTGGCCCTTCATCGAAGCGTCGGTGTGGCCTTCGATGACGATACGCGCCGCGCCGTACTGGCCGGCCAGTTTGCCGACCTCTTCGACGACGAAGTTTACGTTGGGGTCGTAGAGTTCTTCGAGGACCTTGCCGTTGACGTTCTTGACGACGACCTTAGAGAGGTCGAACGAGTTTGGATAGAAGTGAATGACGACGGTCTTGGTGAGAATCTCGTCTGACTCGGCCTGCACCGAGCTGGCCGTGGTCGGCACGAACTGCACGTTGTACTCGTTGGTTTGCTGGGCGTACTTCGGCTCCTTTCCGAGCTTTTCGATGAGGCTGAAGTCCATTACCTGATCGAAGTCGACTTTGTCGGAGACGGCGCCGATGCGCTTATAGAGGTAGTAGGCGGTGTTCCAGGTGCGCTCGAAGTTGGTGGGGTTGTTCTGGTTCAGGAAGAACTCGCGGTTTTCGGCGTGATTGGTGCTGTGGGCGTCGCCGAGCATGCCGAGCGCATCGCTTTCGGGGATGGAGTAGGCGGTGGCCATCAGCTTGGCGACGGCCTGTTTATTGGTCTGCTCTTTGAGCAGTTCCATGTGGTCGAAGATGCCGCGCACGAGGCCTTCGATGATGTCCGGATGATCCTTGGCGAAGTCGGCGCGGGCGAACCAGACATCGGCGATGAGTTTGTTGGCCGTGGCGGTGGTGACGAGCAGGCGGTTGCCCTTCACCTTCGACAGGTTGTAGATATCCGGGGCCCAGGAGACGGCGCCGGCGAGCGACTTATCGGCGTTGAAGGCCGCGGCGGCCTGGAAGGCGTCCTGGGTGAATTTGAAGTTGACCTCAGCGGGCTGCACGCCGCCGTTGATCAGGGCGTTGAGCGCGAAGAAGTGCGAGGGCGAGTTCTGCGCGAGCACGATGGTTTTGCCGCGGAGATCGGCGACGGATTTGATGCTGTCGCGGACGACGATGCCGTCGCCGCCGTTTGAGAAATCGACCTGCTGATAGATGCGCGGCATGACGCGCGAATCTTTCTTCAGACTGTCGAGCAGCAGGGGGACCATGTCGAGCGTGCCCCAGCCGATGTGGACGTTGCCGGCGGCGTAGGCATCGCGCATGGCCACGGGGTCGTCGATGAGCACGAGTTCGACTTTGAATTCCTTGCCGGAGGGCGTCTTCCACACTTTGCCCGGCTTCAGGCCCTGGTTGGCGAGAATGATGGGTGCCCAGCCGGCCCAGACGTTGAGGGCGAAGCGGACGGTGCGGTCCGCCATGGGCTTGTAGCTCGAGATGCCCTGCACGGCGGGCAGTTTCTGCGCCGGGACGTAGTTGTAGTCCTTGGCGGTGGTGATGCCGGCCGTATCGGGGGCTTCGGCGCCGCCGCCGAGGTCCTCCTTCGAGATGGTGCCGCCGGCTTTCTGCGGCAGCGCGTTGAAGCGCCAGAGGCCGTAGCCGACCAGTCCGGCGACGACGAGGAAGACAGCGACGTAAAAGGCGGGTTTGGGTTGAGCCATGGCGGTAAAAAGTCGGGGCGGGTTAGTTGTGTTCGGTTAACTTCGGGTCGGCGACAGCCGGGCCCAAGTCTTTTTGTGTGTCGGCGAGGCGGGTCGTTTCGGGAGAGCGGAGGCCGAGTTCACTTTCGAACTGCAACAGGGCGTCTTCGGCCAGCGATTTCTGGAGCTGTTCCTGGGCTTCGATCTCGGCGATCCCCTCGCGCGAGAGGTCGGAGGCAACGCGGGCCTTGCCGCGGTTGCGGTCGATGCGGTCCTGGATGACGCGTTCGATCTGGCCGAAATCCGTGGTGACGCTCATGTTGAACGATTCCGAGAGGGCGGCGATTTCGGCCTCGGCGGCGCTCATCTTGAGTTCGGCGTCGTACTTCTGAATCCGGGTTTTGACTTCGGCCAGTTGATGGCTGGCGTGCTGGATCTTCTTGAGATTGTTCTCGTAGGCCGTTTCGTGCATCTCGAGTTGTTCGAGATGACCGGCGAGTTCCTGCTTGGCCTTTTGTAATTCGAGGGCGAACTTAGCGGCGGTTTCGCGGTTGCCGATTTTGAGATAGGCCTTGGTTTCGGCCTCCAGCTTCTGGGCGTGGGTGCGGGCGGTGGCCACCTGGCGGGTGACGCGTTCGACGAGGCCGCGGTAGGTTTCAAGGCCGCGCCGCCCCTCCTTCATCTGCTCGAGGGCGCGGTCGTGTTCGAGTTGCATCTGCGCGATGGGATCGGCCTCCCAGAACAGGTTGGCGATCTTATTGAGTTGGGCGCTGATGGCGCCCCAGAATTTTCCAAGAATCAAAGCAGCCTCTCCCGTGCGGGTCTTCCCGCACAACCACAATCCTATCGAACGCAAAGAGGCGGCGGAAAGTTCCCCCTAAATGCGGCCGCTGCGTTCGAGCCAGCCGCGGTACATGCGGGTGAAATCGTGGACGCGCGGGTCGGCAGATAACTCCTCGAGGGTGTAGCGCATCTTACGCTGCCAGTTAGGATACTGCCAGGTGGCGCCGGGGAGGTTCTGCTGCTCGGTTTCCTTGGTGAGGTCCTCCTGGTTGAGGACGAGTAACTGCGCCGGCGTGGCGGCGAGGAACCCGATGATGGCGTTGTGGAGTTCTCCGCTCAACTCGGGGACGTGGCGGATATCCTCGGGGTAGCCGGGGGGGAGCAGTTGGAGGTGGTGCAGGGCGTGGAGGAGGTGCTGCTTGTCCTGTTCGCGGCTGGTCCACTGGGCGCGGTAGCCGGCTTCGTCGATGAGAGCGGCGGCGCGGCGGGCTTCGATGTCACGGCCGGTCCAGAAGCCGGCGAGGGTGGGCAGGTCGTGGGTGGTGGAGCTGACGATGGCGAGGGGCGGGTAGTCGGCGGGGAGCTTGAAGGCGCCGCCGGGGTGGCGTTCGAAGTAGAGGAGCCGGTAGCTGAGGATGTGGCACTCGGCGAGAGCCTGGCGGACATAGTCTTCGACGGTGCCGAGGTCTTCGCCGATGACGAGGACGCCGGCGCGGTGGGCTTCGAGGGCGATGATGCGGAGCAGGGGCTGCCAGTGTTCCTTGACGTAGGTGCCGCCGGTGGCGTCGCGGTCGGCGGGGATCCAGTACAGGCGGAAGAAGCGCATGACGTGGTCCATGCGGAGGGCGCCGCCGTGGCGGCAGTTGTTGCGGATGGCGGCGGCGAACAGGCGAAAGCCGTCCTGCTCGTGGCGGAGGGCGTTGGGCGGGGGGAAACCCCAGTCCTGGCCCTGCGGGGCGAAGCCATCGGGCGGGGCGCCGACGCGGCAGCCCTGCATGTAGAAAGGGCGGTGGGCCCAGAGGTCGGAGCCGCAGCGGTCGGTGGCGAGGGCGAGGTCGTGGTAGAGCCCGATGGGCATGCCGATGGCTTTGGCGTGGCGATGGACGCGGGCGAGTTGGTCGTCGACGAGCCAGGCGAGCCAGGAGTAGAACTCGAGGAGCCGGGGGTGGGCGGCGGCGAAGGCGGCGACGGCGGGGGAGTCGGGATCCTGGAGTTCGGCGGGCCACTGGGGCCAGATCCAGACGGCGGGGTTCTGCTTGTGGAGGGTTTCGTCGAGGGCGCAGTAGAGCGCGTAGCGGCGGAGGAGTTCGCCTTCGGCGGCGACGTATTGGTGGAAAGCGGAAGGGCCGGGCTGGAGCCGGAACTCGCGGTAGAGCTGTTTGAGGAAGCGGAGTTTGAGGCGGGCGACGGCTTCGTACTGGACGAGGGGGGCATGGCGGAGCGCTTCGATCTGCGGGGCGTAGCGGGCGAGGAGGCGGCGGCAGACGGGGCTGACGGTGAAGCCGGGGACGGCCTCGACGTCGATGTAGAGGAAGTTGCGGTAGAAGGTGCAGTTGGGCAGGTAGGGGCTGGCGTTATAGGGCAGGCGGTTGCCGATGGCGTGGAGGGGGTTGAGGGCGACGAAGGCGGCGCCGGCTTCAGTGTGGGCCCAGGAGACAAAGGCGGCAAGGTCGGTGGTGTCGCCGACGCCCCAGTTGCGTTGGGAGCGCAGGCCGTAGAGAGAGACAGCGATGCCGGACAGCCGCTGGCGGGGGGCCAGGGCCGGCGCGGCGGGCGGGCAGTGGATGAGGTGCGTAGTGGCCTGACGGCCAGCGCAGTGGACGGTGAGGCGGTGGTAGCCGTAGGGCAGGCTGTCGGGGAGGCGGAGCGGGACGAGGTCGTAGGCGGCGCCGTCGAAGTGGATGGTTTCGGTGGGGCTGGCGGGGCAGAGGCCGGTAAGGGGGGAGCCGTCTTCGAGGATGAGTTGCCAGGCGGCGGGTTCGGACGGTTGGGGCAGGCAGAGGGAGACGAAGGGATCGGCGGGGGTGGTGACGGTCGAGGGAGGGAGGATGGCGAGATGGGAGGTGTGGACGCGGCGCCGGATGGCATCGTCGAGGGCGGCGGCGGAGTCGGTGGGGATTGAGTGGGCGGCGAGGATGGCGCGTTGGATGGCCGGGTCGGGGCGATGTTCGCGGCCCCAGATGTCCCAATAGGCGGACTGGACGCCGAGCAGTTCGCCGGCCTGCTCGGTAGCGTGGTTGAGGTCCTGGGAGGGGAGAGCGGGAAGCAGGAAGGCCATGCGGGGGAATCTTTAGTGTAGCCGGGATGGGCGGCATGGCCGGGTGGAGGCGGTGCGTGGCATACTGAAGGGAGCGGCTTGATTATGGAACAGCGAATACTGCCACCGGCTCCCGAAGACCTGTTTGCGCGGATTGATGCGGATGGGGTGGGAGATTTGTCGGATAGCTTGGTGTTGACGACCCTCGATAAAGCCATCAACTGGGGGCGGAAGAATTCGATTTGGCCGATGACTTTCGGCTTGGCATGTTGCGCGATTGAAATGATGGCGATGAGTGCTTCGCGGTTCGATATTTCTCGGTTTGGGGCGGAAGTTTTCCGGGGGTCGCCGCGACAGTCGGATCTGATGATTATTGCGGGGCGCGTGTCGAACAAGATGGCGCCGGTAATCCGGCAACTGTACAACCAGATGCCGGAGCCGAAGTGGGTAATTTCGATGGGGGCGTGTGCAACGTCGACCGGGGTGTTCAGCAACTATGCGCTGGTGCCGGTGAATCAGGTAATTCCTGTGGACGTCTATGTGCCCGGGTGTCCGCCGCGACCGGAGCAGTTGATCTACGCGATCATGATGCTGCAGAAGAAGATTGACGGCGAGCGCGGTACGACCCTGAAAGTACTGAATTTAGACTAAAGGTAGTCCTGCCGGTTCCGATACGTTCGATAGAGCTCATAAATCTGGAGACCTATCGTTATGGATCCGAAGTCCATTCAATCGTCCCCTCGTGTTCCTTCTCCGGCGTCCCCTGATCTGGCGCGGCAACACCTGGAGGACAGAAAGGCGTTGGTAAGCGCGGTAAAGGCGATCAATGAATCGGCCGTGTTTGGGGAGAACTACGAGCTTACGTTTGTCTTTGACCGGCCGAATCAGCGGACTCTAATTCGGATCATCGACCGCGAAACAAAAGAAGTCATTCGGCAACTGCCGGCCGAGTATGCCTTGCGGGTGGCGTCGCAGTTGCGACCGGAGTAGGTTCACTTTGGCTCAAGGTTCTGTGCGGCGGTGCGATATGACTCTCAGGAAGATAGATGTCTCTCGCAGCCTACCAAAACAGCCAAGATTTGAACGTGTTGTCGGCCTCGCCGGTGGAACTGGTGCGGCTACTGTATCGAGGAGCGATTGCGGCGGTGCGTACCGCTCGCGAGAATCTGGAGACGGGCGACATTCGGGGCCGTTCACGGCAAATCACCAAGGCATGCTCAATTATTGAGGAGCTAACGGTCTCACTCGATAAAGAGCGGGGCGGCAAAGTGGCGTTGGATTTGGCCGAGTTGTATGTGTACATGCACCAGCGTCTGATCCAGGCCAACATCGAACAGATCGGCGGACCGCTGGCCGAGGTAGAGAAACTGTTAGTAACGCTGTTGGAGGCTTGGCAGCAGGTTCCGGATGAACTGTCGCAGCCGGTTCGCGAGGAGCGCCCCGCGGTTCCCTCTTATGGGGCGAGGGGAGATGACGACTATATGGCGGTCCGGCCTTCGGTCCACTTGAGTGCATAGGGGCTTGGGGAGGGCACAGAAGTAGGACGGCCTTGGCGCGACCAGCGAGGCTGGAACGGATGGGGGAAGAGTCTGCGGAGGTGGGCGCCATGTGGCCCGCAACGTTTAGCACTACTGTGTTATAGAAGTACGGCACAACAAAGCGGGCAACACGGAAGCCGCCCTGCCAGCACTCTGGAGACCAGGATGCGCAGAGTCGCAATCGACCGGGGGTTATGGCGTTGTGCCCGCCCCGCGCGGCTTCCCGTCCG
>JAINDL010000173.1 GCA_019931245.1 Bryobacteraceae bacterium CoA2 C42 | reverse complement strand
GGCATTTCGGTGGGCGCTCTCTACCGTTTTTTCCCGGACAAGCAGGAGATTATCGACGCGATTGCGGTGCGGCATATGGAGGAGTTCCGGGGGCGGTTGCAGCGACTGCTCGTGAAGTCGCTGCTGGCCAAGGGGCCGGAGTTTCTGGGCCGGGTGGTGGATGCCTACGTTGCGTTTCTCGACGAGCGGCCGGACTTCCGGGCGATTGCGCTGGGCCAGCATGTGAGCGCCGCGGCGCGGAGCCAGCAGACGGCGCCCGGGGCGGGGCCGGGGGGGCTGGTGCGGCTGTTTATGATCGAGTGGTTGGGGGTGAAAAGTTCGGCGTCGCTCGATTTGAAGCTGCGGATTGCCACCGAAGCCGGCGAGCGACTGATCCGCTACGCCTATGCGCAGCCGACGGTGGAGGAGCGGCGGCAGGTGCTGGCCGAATTGAAAGAGCTGCTGAGCCGGTATCTGTTCTAGGGCCGTTACTTCTTGACGAGCCGGATGTGGAACAGCTTGGGCCACAGCTTGCCGGTGACGAACAGGCGCTTGCCGGCGGCGTCGTAGGCGATGCCGTTGAGCACGTCGGCGCCGGCGCGCTCCGGCCAGGGGAGGATGCCGGTGAGGTCGATAGACCCGGTGACGCGGCCAGTGAGCGGGTTGATTTTGACAATCCGGTCGGTTTGCCAGACGTTGGCGAGGATCTCGCCTTCCACCCATTCGAGTTCGTTGAGGTCTTTGAGCGGGCGGCCGTTTTCGCGCACGCGGATGCGGCGCGTTTCGGCGAGGGTCTGGCTGTCGAGAACGCGGATCTCGTCGGTGCCGTCGCTGAAGTAGAGGTGGCGGCCGTCGGTGGTGAGGCCCCAGCCTTCGCCCCGGTAGGTGAACTGCCGCTGTAGCTTAAAGTCCTGCAGGCCCCAGACGAAGCCCGTCTCCGATTGCCAGGTGAGCTGCACGATGCGGTCGCCCACCACGGAAATCCCTTCGCCAAAGAATTGCGGGGGCAGCGAGAGCTTCTGGAGCACGATGCCGGTTTCAAGCTTTACCTTGCGCAGCGTGGAGCGGCCGTGCAGCCCGGTGCCTTCGTAGAGGAATCCGTTGCGGTACTCAAGACCCTGCGTGAAGGCTTCCCGGTCATGGGGATAGGTGTTGACTACCTGGAAGGTCCACTGGCCCGCGAGGGGGCTGGCGAGCAGGAATAGAGCCAGAGCTTTCATGCCCTCGTTAGCTTAGCAGGCTCAGTATGCGAAAATAGGGCTACAATGACGGAAATCGTTAAAGTTGTAGGCCGCGAGGTATTGGACTCGCGGGGCAATCCCACCGTGGAAGCCGATGTGTATTTGGTGGATGGCAGCCTGGGCCGCGCCGCCGTGCCGAGTGGCGCCTCTACCGGCGAGCACGAAGCCGTGGAGCTGCGCGATGGCGACAAGAAGCGTTACCTGGGCAAGGGCACGCGGAAGGCTGTCGACAACATCAACAAGAAGATTGAGCCGGCCATCATTGGGATGGACGCGTCGCGTCAGGCCGAAGTCGACGCGAAGATGATAGAGACCGACGGGACGCCGAACAAAGGCAAGCTGGGCGCCAACGCCATCCTGGCCGTCTCGCTGGCTACCGCGCGCGCCGCCGCGCAGAGCCACGGCATGCCGCTGTACCGCTACCTGGGCGGCGTCAACGCCTGCATCCTGCCGGTGCCGATGATGAACCTGATCAACGGCGGCGCGCACGCCGACAGCTCCGTGGACCTGCAGGAGTTCATGGTGGCCCCGCACGGCGCCACTAAGTTTTCGGACTCGCTGCGCATGGGCGCCGAGGTGTTCCACACGCTGAAGGGCGTGCTCAAGAAGCGCGGCTATTCGACCGCCGTCGGCGACGAGGGCGGCTTTGCGCCGAGCCTGAAGTCGAACGAAGAGGCGCTCGAAGTGCTGATCGAAGCCATCATCCAGGCCGGTTACAAGCCCGGCACGCAGATCTCGATCACTCTCGACCCGGCGGCCAGCGAGTTCTACGACAAGAAGAAAAAGAAGTACGTCTTCAAGAAGTCGGACGGCTCGGAGCGGACCTCGGAGCAGATGGCCGAATTCTGGGCCGACCTCGTTTCGAAGTATCCGATTATCTCGATTGAAGACGGCATGGCCGAAGACGATTGGGCCGGCTGGAAGATCCTGACCGACACGATTGGTGCGAAGTGCCAGCTGGTGGGCGACGACCTGTTCGTCACCAACACCAAGCGGCTGCAGATGGGTATCGACAAAGGCATCGCGAACTCGATCCTCGTGAAGGTGAACCAGATTGGCTCGCTCACCGAGACCCTCGAGGCCATGCACATGGCGGCCGTGGCCGGCTATACCGCCATCAGTTCGCACCGTTCGGGCGAGACCGAGGACAGCTTCATTGCGGACCTCGCCGTCGCCACCGGCTGCGGACAGATCAAGACCGGTTCGGCCTCGCGCACGGACCGCATTGCCAAATACAACCAGCTGCTGCGGATTGAAGAAGAGCTTGGCTCGCTCGCCAAGTTCGCCGGCCGCGCGGCCTTCAAGCGGTAACCATGGCCAAGCGACCCGTCGTTCTCACCATCCTGGACGGTTGGGGATATTCGCCCGAAACCCGCGGCAACGCGGTGTATCTGGCCAAGACCCCGACCTTCGACATGCTGCAGCGGACGTTCCCACATACGTTGATCCAGACCTCCGGAGAGGCCGTCGGGCTTCCCGCCGGGCAGATGGGCAACAGCGAAGTGGGACATCTGAACATCGGCGCCGGACGCGTCATCCGCATGGATGTCACGCGGATTGATCTTCTCGTCCTGACCGGCGAGATCTATCAGGATCCGGTGCTGCGGTCGCTGATGGCCGCCGCGCGCGGCCGCCGGCTGCATCTGCTTGGCTTGGTGAGCGACGGCGGGGTGCACTCCTACAACACCCACCTTTATGCCCTGCTGGCCATGGCCAAGCGGGAAGGGGTGACGGACGTGGCCGTTCATGCGTTCATGGACGGCCGCGATACGCCGCCGCACTCGGGCCTGGGCTACATGCAGGAGCTCGAAGCCAAGATCGCCGAGATCGGCGTGGGACGCGTGGCCACCGTCACCGGCCGTTACTACGCCATGGATCGCGATAAGCGCTGGGAGCGGGTCGAACAGGCCTTCCGCACCGTGGTGCTCGGCCAGGGCGAGAAGGCACCGGACGCCGTGACCGCCGTCAAACAGAGCTACGAACGCGGCACCACCGATGAGTTTGTCGTGCCGACCGTTGTCGGCGACGGGGCGCCCATCCGCGATGGCGACGCCGTCATGTTCTTCAACTACCGCGCCGACCGCGGCCGCGAGTTGACGCAGGCGATCATGGACCCGAGCTTTGAGCCCATCTCGCGGTCGCTCGCGCCGAAGAATCTGCACTACGTCACCATGACGCAGTACGACAAGAATTTCGCCGCCTGGGGCGTGCAGCATGTCATCCCGGTGGAGACGCCGCAGAACATTCTGGGCGCGGTGCTTGAGCAGCACAACCTGCGGAACCTGCGCACGGCGGAGACGGAGAAGTATCCCCACGTGACGTTTTTCTTTAACGGCGGCATCGAAAAGCCGTTCTCGACCGAAGAGCGCGCCATGGTGGCCTCGCCCAAGGTGGCAACCTATGATCTGGCGCCGGAGATGTCGGCCCAGGGCGTTTGCGACATCGTGAAGAAGGGCCTTACCGACAACACCTTTGACGTGATCGTCGTGAACTTCGCCAACCCGGACATGGTGGGTCACTCGGGCCAGCTCGAACCGGCCATCCGCGCCTGCGAGAAGGTGGACGACTGTCTGAGCCAGATCTGGCCGTTGATCCAGCAGCGCAACGCCGCCTGGATCGTCACCGCCGACCACGGCAACGCCGAGACGATGATCGATCCCGTTACCGGCGGACCGCACACCTACCACACCACCAACCCGGTGCCGTTCATTCTCGCCAGCGACGGGCGCCAGCCGCTGCGCGCCGGCGGCAGCCTGCGCGACATTGCGCCGACGGTGCTGGGCCTGCTGGGCGTCGAAAAATCGGCCGAGATGACGGGCATCGACCTGCGCGTTCTATAATGCGGCGTGGCTTCGCCTTCCTTCTTAACCCGTCTCACTGAGCAGCACCGCTTCCGGTACTACGACTTGTGTCTGTCGTTCTTCGTCGTGGTGCTGCTGATCTCCAATCTGGTGGCCCCAAAGATCTGCCAGATTGGCCCTTTTACTCTTTCGGGCGCACAACTGCTGTTCCCGTTGACCTACATTTTCGGTGACATCTTCACCGAGGTCTACGGCTACGCCGGTTCGCGCCGCGCCATCTGGCATGGCTTTCTCGCGCAGACGCTGCTGACCACGCTGGCCATGATCATCGTGCAACTGCCCCCGGCGCCGGGGTGGGGCAATCAGCAGGCCTTTGAAACGGTGTTCGGCTTCCTGCCGCGCCTGGTGGTGGCGAGCCTGATCGCCTACTGGTGCGGTGAGTTTGCCAACTCCTTCGTCATGGCCAAGATGAAGGTCCTCACCAAGGGCCGGATGCTGTGGACGCGGACGATCGGGTCTACCGCGGTGGGCCAATTGGTCGATACCGTCATCGTCATGATTGTCGGCTTCGGCGGCACCATGTCCTGGGAGTTGATATTCAGCCTGATCTGGTCGGGCTACGTGGTGAAGGTCGCCTACGAAGCGGCCGCCACGCCGGTGACCTATCTGGTCGTCAACGCCTTGAAGAAGGCCGAGGGAGTTGACCTGTACGATACCGACACCGACTTCAACCCCTTCGCCCGCATGAGCTGAGTCTGGTATCCTGGTAGAGTTGTCGTTACACACTGAGGGGGTGAATTTTTTTTGGCTGAAGTATTAGTCCAAGACGGCGAAACGCTCGAAAATGCGTTGCGTCGCTTCAAGCGCAAGGTGCAGCAGGAAGACATCATTAAGGAGATCAAGCGTCACTCCTTCTACCTGAAGCCCGGCGAAAAGCGCCGCACCAAGGAAGCGTTGGCCCGGAAACGCAACCGCAAAAAGCGGAGCAAAGATGTTGAGTAGTTCAGAATGTTGAGTAAAAAAATGTCGAGTAACCTCCTCGGCCTGCTCGAAGGGCGCCTTATCCTGGGCGCCCTTTTGGCGTTTGGCCTGCACGCACAGCCTTTTGATCTGGTAATCGCCGGTGGCCGGGTGATGGACCCGGAGACCAAACTGGACGCCGTCCGCTTTGTCGGCATTCGCAACGGCCGCATCGCCGCCATCAGCGCGCAGCCGCTGGCGGGGAAGCTGACGCTCGATGCCAAGGGGCTGGTGGTCGCCCCCGGCTTTATCGATCTGCACTCGCACGGGCAGTCTGATGAGAACTATCGCTACAAGGCCCGCGATGGCGTGACGACGGCGCTCGAAATGGAAGTGGGTGTCTCGCCCGTCAAGCCCTGGGTGGCCGAGCGGGAGGGCAAAGCGCTGATTCACTTTGGCGCCTCGGCCGGCCACATTCCCACGCGGATGGCCGCCGTGGGCGATACCTCCGACTGGCTGCCGCGCGGTCCGGCGGCGACGCGGGCGGCCACGCAGGCCGAACAGGAAAAGACGCTGGCGCTGCTGCGGCAGGGGTTGCGGGAGGGCGGCCTGGGAATCGGCATGGGCATCGCCTACACGCCCTTTGCGAGCCGCACGGAGATTCTCGATGTGTTTAAGCTTTCGGCGGCCGTGAAGGTGCCGGTGTTCGTCCACATGCGGAGTGGCGGGCGGAAGGATCCTGGGGTGGTTGACGCGCTGCAGGAGGTGATTGCCGATGCCGCGGCCACCGGTTCGCCGCTGCACGTCGTGCACATCAATTCGAGTTCCGGGCGCGCCTGGGCCGACGCAATCGGCATGGTGCGCGGGGCGCGCGAGCGCGGCCTGGACATTACAACGGAGGCCTATCCCTACGTTGCCGGCATGACGCGGCTCGATTCGGCCATCTTCGATCCCGGCTGGCGGGAGAAGCTTGAGGTCCGCTACGAAGACCTGATGTGGGTGGAGACGGGCGAACGGCTCACGGAGAAGACCTTCGCCGAACGGCGCCAGCAGGGCGGAACCGTCATCACCTTCACCATGCGGGAAGAGGACGTCGACCAGGCGATTGCCGCGCCGGATGTGATGGTGGCGAGCGACGGCTGGATTACGAATGGCAAAGGCCATCCGCGCGCCGCGGGCACCTACGCGCGCGTGTTGGGCGTTTACGTACGCGAGCGCAAGGTGCTGACGTTGATGCAGGCGCTGCACAAGATCAGCTACATGCCGGCCAAGCGTCTCGAGAGCTTCACCCCGGTGATGAAGCGCAAGGGGCGCATCCAGGTGGGCGCCGATGCCGATATCGCAATCTTTGACCCCGCCACGGTCATCGACCGGTCGACCTACCAGAACCCGGCGCAGTACTCTACCGGGATCAAGCACGTTCTCGTAAACGGCGTGGTGGTCGTCAAGGACGAAAAGCTGGCCGAAGGCGTCTTCCCCGGCCAGCCCATTCTGAGCGCGGTTACAGTCCCTTAGGCTTCACTTGCTTGAAGCCGGCGGGCACGCCGAACAGGGCGGCGTCCACCGGTAGCGAAGAGAAGTTGGCCGATTCGGTGAGCATCTCCATCATGCTGGCCGCGGAGGAGAAGCTTCCTTCAACGGGGAGGGTGCTCTTGGCCGGCGCGGCGGCAGCGGGAGCCGGGGTGGCAGCCGGGGTATCTTCGGTCTTCTTCTTGCGGCCAAAGCCGCCCAACCGGCCGCCGAGGGCGCCGGAAAGCGCCTCGCCCATGCCTGGCCGTCCCGGCGCGTCCGCGCTCTGCGCCTGCATGGCTTCCATCTGCTTGATCTGTTCGGGATCGGTGGGGATCATTCGCACCACCGTTACGATCGGCACCCCGCCCACCTCGGCCATCTTCTTGGCCATCTCGGCCATGCCCTTGGCCATACCCGGCTGCGCCATGGGTCCGGCCGGTCCGGCCAGCGTCGCCAGGCCCATCTTCTGCACCATCTTCCGCTGGAACGCGGTCACCTCATCAAAGCCGGCGATCTTGCTCTCGGAGACCCAATTGCTCATCTCCATGCGCATCTGACCGCGCTGGCCGCCCGAGTTGCCTTCGACGAGCATGGTCAGCATCCACTCGCTGGTCGCCATGCCATTGACGGTTGCTTTTTTGCCGGTCTGCTTGCCATCGACGCTGACGTTGGTTTCCACCTTGTCGCCCCGTTTGCTGAACAGCTTCTCCATCTGCTCGCGGGTCTGGGCGAAGGTCATCACGGAGTAGGTCTGGTCCTTCAGGTCGACGGTGGTGGTGGTCTCGGCGGCCAGATCGATGATGACAATCGAGTCCTTGGACCGCGTGGCCATCTTGTCGCCCTTCACGGCGACGGTGCTGGTATGCGGGTCGGCGGCGCCCCGGCCTACCATCTGCATCATGCGGAGCATGGAGCCACCGGTCATCCGGGTGGTCTGGTCGTATTTGAAGTCGGCTTGGCAAAGCGTGCCGAACAAGCAGGCGCTCAAAACAGTGCGAAAGTACATGGTTCCTCTCAAACTCATATAATAGCGGAGGCACCGATGCAGCCCCTTGTTATTAAATCCACCGCCAAAACCGTCATGGCCTGGCTGTTGTTTTCGACGGTTCTGCTCGTGGGTATCGCCGCTTATCTGTACACGCGGAATTGGGAGCCGCGAGCCCTCCTGGCCCTCTTCGTTCTTCCCCTCGGGATCGACTCGTGGGTGGCTTGGCGGCTGGTGCAGTTGCAGAACCGCCGGATGATTCTCAGCGGAGACCTGCTCCGCTTTGAAGAAGGCCTCCTGCGCCGCACCCAACGGACACTGATGCTCGCCAAAATTGAAGACGTCCGCGTCGAACAGAGTCTGGGCCAGCGCCTCCTCGGCGTGGGCCATCTGACCGTGCTGGCCACCGGGGACTCGACGCCGCTGCGCCTCGACAACATCGACAACGCGCGCGGCGTCGCCGACCGAATTCTCAACGCGGCCCAGGCCGCCCGGAAACCATAACTCATGTCTGATCAAACTCTCGCTAACAAAGTCGCCGTCATCACCGGCGGCAGCCGCGGCCTCGGCCGCGCCATGGCTATCGCGCTTGCCGCCCGCGGGGCGCAGATCGCGCTGGTAGCGCGCGATGTCGCCGCGCTCGAAGAGAGCGCCCGGCTGGTGGCCGAAGCCGGCTCTACGGCCCGCTGCTTTGCCGCCGATGTCACGGACGAAATCCAGGTGGCCGCCATGGCCGAAGCCGTGCTCGCTGCCTTCGGCGGCGTCGATATCCTCATCAACAACGCCGGCATCAACATCCGCAAGAACGTCCACGAATTTACACTCGACGAATGGAACGCGGTGATTGGCACCAACCTCACCAGCGCCTTTCTGCTCTGCCGCGCCTTCGTGCCCCCGATGAAGGGCAAGGGCTACGGGCGGATCCTCAACATGACCTCCATCATGAGCCATGTCTCGCTCGGGGGCCGCACGGCTTACTCTTCAAGCAAAGCCGCCCTGCTCGGCTTCACCAAGTCGCTCGCGCTCGAACTGGCCAGCGAAGGCATTACCGTCAACGGCATCAGCCCCGGGCCCTTTGCCACGGAGATGAACGTACCACTGATGAACAACCCCGAAACCAACGCGATCTTCATGTCGAAGATTCCGCTGGGCCGCTGGGGCAAGGTCGAAGAGATCGGCCAGCTCGCGGCCTACCTGTGTTCGCCCGACGCCGGCTTCATCACCGGCACCGACATCCTGATCGACGGAGGCTGGTGTGCGCAGTAGCGCCCTCCTGCTGCTGGCGTTTCTGGCGCTGGCCGGCTGCCAGAAGAGCGAAAAGAAGATTATCGCCGTGGTGCCGAAAGCCACCTCCCATCTGTTCTGGCTCTCGGTGCAGGCGGGCGCCATGGCGGCGGGCGAAGAGTACGGCGTTCAAGTGGAGTGGAACGGCGCTGCGTCCGAAACCGACTTCACGCGCCAACTGCAGATTGTCGATAGCTTCATCTCGCGGCGGGTGGACGCCATGGCGGTGGCCGCCACCGAACGCAAGGTGCTGCTGGCTTCGCTCGATCGCGCGGCAGCCGCCGGCATTCCCGTCACCGTGTTTGACTCCGGCGTGGACGGCGAGAACTACATGAGCTTCCTGGCCACGAATAACTACGAGGCCGGCCAGATGGCCGCTCGCACCCTCGGCCGTCTGCTCGAGGGTAAGGGCAAAGTCGCCATGGTGATGCACACCCCGGGGAGCGGCTCGACGATGGACCGCGAACGCGGCTTTACCGAGGCCCTCGCCGCCGAATTCCCCGGCATCAAAATCGTCGCCTCGCAGTTCGGCCAGTCGGACCGCTCGAAGTCCATGGCCGCGGCCGAAAATATGCTGACCGCCCACCCGGACCTCAACGGCATTTTCGGCTCCTCGGAGCCGTCGAGCGTCGGCGCCGCGCTCGCCATCAAATCGCGCAATCTGGTGGGCAAGGTGCACCTGGTCGCCTTTGATTCGAGCGATGGCATGATTGAAGATCTGCGGGCCGGCGTCATC
>JAINDL010000017.1 GCA_019931245.1 Bryobacteraceae bacterium CoA2 C42 | reverse complement strand
TTCGGCGACCCGGACCTGAGACTTCCGGCCGTTGGCCCACGCCTCCAGCGTAGTTCGCTGTTCGGCGGAGAGTTCGATTGGCGGAGCAACGCGCATAAAAGTCCAGCACCTCAATTGTCGAGGCGTCGGAGAGCGCATAATCGTGCCCATTACCGAAGCACTACAGTAGCTTAGTCGACCGCGACGAGGATTTTGCCGGTGGCGGCGGGGTTGGCGGCCCATTCGGCGAAGGCCTGGGGAACGTCGGGCAGGGCGACAACGCGGGAGATGAGCGCGCTGAGCGGGAAGGTCCGCTTGGAGAGCATGGTGATGACGGCGGCGAAGTCTTCGACGAGGGCGTTGCGGGAGCCGAGAATGTCGAGTTCCTTCTGGACGAAGAGGCGGGTTTCGTAAGCCACCGGCTCCTTGGCGTAGCCGATGTAGACGACACGGCCGGTGAAGGCGACCTCTTCGACGGCGGCGCGGAAGGTTTGGGGCAGGCCGATGGCTTCGATGATGACATCGGGGCCGAGGCCGGCGGTGAGGTCTTTGAGTTGGGCGGGGTCGAGGCCGGTGAGGGTATGGGCGGCGCCGGCCTGGCGGGCGAGTTCGAGTTTGGCGGGGTCGAGGTCGACGGCGATGACGCGGGCGCCGCGTTCGGCGGCTCCGGCGACGGCGCCGAGGCCGACGGCGCCGCAGCCGAGGACGGCGACGGTGTCCGCCGGGGTGACGCGGCCGCGGGCGGCAGCGTGGAAGCCGACGGTGAGGGGTTCGACGAGGCAGAGTTCGCGCGGGGCGAGATCGGGGGCGAGGAGGAGTTTCTGCCAGGGAACGGCGAGGAGTTCGGTGAGGGCGCCGTCGCGCTGGACGCCGAGGGTTTCGTTGAACTGGCAGGCGTTGGGGCGCTGGCGGCGGCAGGAGGCGCAGCGGCCGCAGGCGGTGTAGGGGGAGAGCGTGACGGCGAGGCCGGGGGTGAACTGCGCGGGAACGGCGGGGCCGGCCTCGACGATCTCGGCCGAGATTTCGTGGCCGGGGATGCGGGGATAGGAGACGAGCGGGTTCTTGCCGCGATAGCTGTTCAGGTCGGTGCCGCAGAGGCCGACCATTTTGATGCGGAGGAGGACGTCGCCGGCGGCGGGTTGGGGCTGGCTGGTTTGGCCGAGGGTGAGGTGGCCGGGCTGTTCAAGGATGAGCGCTTTCATGCGGGACCCCCCATTATTTCACTTTGCGGTCGTTTCCCGCCGCCTTCTGCCGATACAATGAAAGGACCTATGAAGGCTTTTGTTTACGTCACCTTGAAGAAAACGGTCCTTGATGCACAGGGCAAGACGGTGACCCAGGCACTGCGGGGCATGGGCCATGCGGCGATTGCCGATGTGCGGCAGGGCAAGTACTTTGAGCTGACGCTCGCGGAGGGGACCGACGCGGCCGCGGCGCGGGCGGAAGTGGAGCAGATTGCGGCTGAGGTGCTGTCGAACCCGGTGATTGAGGACTACCGCATCGAACTGGGAGAGTGAGCGCGCATGTGTGGAATCGTCGGCTACATCGGCAAGAAGGGTACCGTTCCGGTGCTGTTGGACGGTTTGCGGCGGCTGGAGTATCGTGGCTACGATTCGGCGGGGATTGCGGTGGTGGACAGCCGCGGGCAGTTGCTGATCCGCCGGGCATCGGGCAAGCTGCATAAGCTCGAAGAGGCGGTGCGGGCGGCGCCGGTGGAGGGGGACTACGGCATTGGCCACACGCGGTGGGCGACGCACGGGCGGCCGACCGAGGAGAACGCGCATCCGCACACGGGACCGAAGCGGGACGTGGTGCTGGTGCACAACGGGATCGTCGAGAACTATCTGGACCTGCGGCGGGAGCTGGAGGCGGCCGGGCATGTGTTTCTGACTGAGACCGATACGGAGATTGTGGCGCATCTGGTGGAGCAGTATCTTGAGGGAAACCTTGAGGCGGCGGTGCGGCGGGCGGTGAAGCGGCTGCACGGGGTGTTTGCGCTGGCGGTGATGGCGGTGAGTGAGCCGGGCAAGATTGTGGCCGCGCGGAGCGGGCCGCCGGTGGTGATCGGGCTCGGGGAGGGCGAGTACTTTGTCGCCTCCGACGTGCCGGCGATTCTGGGGCATACGCGGGATATGTTCTTCCTCGACGACGGCGACATTGCCGTGGTGACGCCGAGCGGGGTGATGCTGACCGACTTTGACGGGGCGCCGGTGAAGCGGCAGGTGACCCATGTTCTGTGGGACCCGATTCTGGCCGAGAAGGGCGGCTACAAGCACTTCATGCTCAAGGAGATCTATGAGCAGCCGCGGGCTGTGCGGGATACGCTGCTGGGGCGGATCAGCCAGGAGTCCGGCAAGGTGTTTCTCGATGAGATCGCCATCTCGCCCGACGCGTTCCGGCGGTTCCGGCAGATCCGGATTGTGGCGTGCGGGACGAGTTGGCATGCGGGGCTGGCGGGCAAGTTTCTGATTGAGAAGCTGGCGCGGGTGCCGGTGGAGGTGGACTACGGGAGCGAGTTCCGTTACCGGGACCCGATTGTGGACAGCGAGACGTTGACGATTGTGATCTCGCAGTCGGGCGAGACGGCGGATACGATTGCGGCGCAGCGGGAGGCGCGGCAGAAGGGGGCGAAGACGCTGGCGATCTGCAACGTGATCGGGTCGATGATCACGCGGGAGGCCGACGGGACGCTGCTGACGCACGCCGGGCCGGAGATTGGGGTGGCATCGACGAAGGCGTTTACGTCGCAGGTGACGGCGCTGTTTCTGCTGGCGATGTATCTGGGGCAGGTGCGGGGTACGTTGAGCGAGGCGCAGTCGGAGGCGCTGGTGGGGGAGTTGGTGCGGATCCCGGGTAAGCTCGAACAGATTCTTTCGCACGCGGCGCCGTACGAGGAGATGGCAAAGACGCTGGCGCGGGCGACGGACTTTCTGTACCTGGGGCGGGGCATCCATTTTCCGATCGCGCTTGAGGGCGCTTTGAAGCTGAAGGAGATCAGCTACATTCACGCCGAGGGGTATCCGGCGGGGGAGATGAAGCACGGGCCGAACGCGTTGATTGACGAGAAGCTGCCGGTGGTGGTGCTGGCGGCGTATGACCCGCACGATGAGGCTTCGCGGCTGCGCTACGAGAAGACCTTGTCGAACCTGCAAGAGGTGAAGGCGCGGGAAGGGATTGTGATTGCGATCCGGAACGAAGGGGACGAGGACGTCGAGAAGCTGGCTACTTACTCGATCGCTCTGCCGTGGAGTTACGATATGCTGCTGCCGCTGCTGGAGATTGTGCCGCTGCAGTTACTGGCGTATCACATTGCGGTGCGGCGGGGGTGCGACGTGGACCAGCCGCGGAACCTGGCCAAGTCGGTGACGGTGGAGTAGCGGGCTCTGGTGCGGAACCGGCCTGTGAGCAGCGGGAGCGGCGGGGACAACGGGCGTTGGCCGCCTGCGGGGAACTGGCTTCGGTTGTAGGAAGGATTTTTGGTTTGGCTGTTGATTCCAGGGGACTTGCCGGGAAAAACGGCTTCGTTCGTCGTGTTTTTAAAAAAGTGGCCGCGAAACCGGGCTTGGATCCGGCTAAAGTGTTGATTATATTGGGTCTCCGTTGGCGTGCGGGGCGGCAAGAGTGGCTTCGTTCGTCGGTTTCGGATGGACCGGGCGGCGAGCGTGCCGACCCATGCGCCGGATGGCGACAGGGCGATCCGCTACTTTATCATGCGCGGTGGGCGGGGAGAAGCCGGGGTGGGGGCGGTGTATCTCTTTCCTTTCACAGGGAAAAAATATTGCGATGGCGTGGCAACGGGCGGCGGGAGGGCCCGGGGTGTGGGTTTCGGGGAGGCTGCCGGCCGGCGGTTCAACTCCGTGGCATTTTGCGAGGTAATCTTCCGCTTGTTGGCGTTGGACTCGGTCTGCGCCGGCGTTGAGAGGTTTCCGGTTCCGTTAGCGTGTCGGGTATCAAAGTCTGAGCAGTTTCCTTTTTCAGTGTGCCCTTTGTCCCCTACTTCATTCGGTGTGCGCCAGTGTAAGCAACCCGTTATGGCCAATCGAAACAGAAGAGGAAGCGCCCGTCCAGCGGCGAAGAATGCGGTAACCGGATTTGGAGGGAGGGTACATCACCCTCGACGGACAACGTATCGATCTGACCCAACACAGCACCGATTTTCAGGTTTTCGGCAACGCTCCGGCGGTCTCAGCGGCGTTGTTGCCAGCAAAGGGGGAACACGCAAGCCGAGCTGTGCGGTCGGGTCCGGGAACCTATCGGATGCAGGTGGCCTCGACCGATCGTGACAACGTCATGGAAGAAGTCCGCAAGGACGCCGCTGCGAGCCCGGTTGCGTTGGCGCCGGTAAGTTCGACTTGGAACGTGATTTCCTGTCCAGACTCCCAGAGCTTCGTATTGCCGGCGATCGCGGGTGTGGAGAACTGGATATCAGGCATTTTCGTCGTCGATAATGGCGCGAATTCTTTCTTCCGTAGCCGCGTTGCGTAGGGCGGCGAGCTTGCGAGCGGGGGGGAGCGGCTTCCCAGATGGGGCGGACCCAGGCTTCTGTTTCTTCGAAGTTTTCTCCGTAAACGACTGTCATTTCGACGATCGAGAGCGTGTCGGCGAAGGTGTCGTAGCCGTTTTCGGCGGCTTTGGCCATGCCAGCGCGGACGAGGCGGGCGACTTCGTCTTCGCCGAGTTCTTCGCAGAGATCCGGGAACTGCTCCCAGCAGTGGTCGATGAAGCGGGGTCGCGCTTTCTCGCCGGCGGCGAGGCCAAAGACATGCATTTGCTGAGGAGGGATGGTAAGTGGTTCAAATGCCATTGATATCACCGGAAAATGCGCCATTGGCCGTCCAGGCGGCCGATGAACATGTCGTACTGATCCTCATTTCCGTCGGCATCGGGTTCACCGCGGAGGAGGGGCGTCCAATCGGGGAGGACGCATTCGACGAGACGACCATTGGCGGCGAGGCGGAGGTCGAAGTCATCCGGGTGGAGGGGTTTTATCCCTGTCACCTCGTTGACCAGGCGGCGAAAAGCGTTGCGTTTTTTGAATGGCGGATCTTCGTAGGCATTGGCTAGTTCGTCAAAGCGGGGGGCAGCGGCCGCGAGGAAGGCTTCGGGGCCGTGCGCCTCCATGGAGTCGCGGAGGGTGTTAAGGAAATCGAGGATCTCGGCGCAGGTGGGATCGTCGAGCGTGATCTCAGGTAGAGACTGCCATGTCCCGGGGGCCGGTGCCAGTCCTCACCGTAAACGGGAGGGCCATGCAGAGAGGATACTCATGGGTCTCCTCGTGAATTTCCTGGGGCCAACTGTTCCTGGGGCCAACTGAGGGAGCGGAGGATTTGCTGATCCGGTCCGCCGACGAGGGCCCCATAGGGGTAGCGGCAGAGGCGGACGGCGACAGATTCGGGGCCGTTGATGTAGGCTTCGGCTTCGGTTTTCCCTTCGGGCGGACCGGAAAGGGCGAGAGAGGGGCGCGAGCCGGGCTTGACGATGAAGGCCAGTTCGTTTTCGCCGTCGATGATGTATTGATTGACGGGTTGGGCGAAATAGTAGCCCTGTTCCAGGGAATTCAGTGAGAGAACGATGCCGTTGAGGTAGAACTCGGCCGCGCAGAGCTTGACCCCCGCCCCGATGACGTAAAACCAGAACAGGTCCGTTTCGGGATCGAATGGAAGGTCAATGCCTTCGTCGTCCGGCTGTGTCTCGGCGGTATACGGGGACATAGGGCGAGGACGGGATTGTACAGGAATACCCCGAAGGCTTCAATGTTCCTCGGTGACCATGTTCCTCGGTGACCCTGTCGATTGGTGACGATGCCGATTCCTCGGCGAGGATCGGGACGCGGAATCGGGGCTGGCTGTCGTTTGGTGCGTGTCATCGTAGGACCGCAACCAGGAAACAATGAATACCGGTTGCATGGGGCAGAGTCTCCGGCACGATAGGGGTGCCGTTGGTTCCGGGACCGTAAGACCCGGGTGGGTGGATGCCTCGGCCGTCCGGCGCCTCCGCACTCCGTGGGTTGCCGAGGGTGGAGGCGGCCTGCCGGGGGCAAGTTGGGACGGAGCGGTGGCCGGGAGGTCCGCGAAGGGGCAGGGCCAGCTTTTCCGGGATGGGATGGTGGTTGGGTGCCGGGTCAGGAATCGGTGGCGTGGCCACGGTCTCCGGCGGCGGGGCTTTTCGCCGGAGACTCGCGGATCCGGCGAGGGGTGTTCAGGCCACGATCTGTTTGACGACCCGGCCATGGACGTCGGTGAGCCGGAACTGCCGGCCCTGGAACGGGAAGGTCAGCCGCTCGTGGTCGATGCCGAGGAGGTGGAGGATGGTCGCCTGCAGGTCGTGCACATGGACGCCGCCCTCGGCCACGTTGAAGCCGTAATCGTCCGAAGCGCCGTAGGCGAGACCGCGCTTGACGCCGCCGCCGGCCATCCAGAGGGAAAAGACGCGGCCGTGGTGGTCTCTGCCGTAGGAATCGGGCTTGGCCGGGCCCTGGGCGTAGGGCGTGCGCCCGAACTCGCCGCCCCAGATGACGAGCGTATCCTCCAACAGGCCGCGCTGTTTGAGGTCGCGCACGAGCGCCGCCGAGGGCCGGTCGACATCGCGCGTGAGCGCGGGGAGCCTTTCGGTCAGGTTGCCATGGTGGTCCCAACCGCGGTGATAGAGCTGGATAAAGCGTACGTTGCGCTCCGCCAGACGCCGCGCCAGGACGCAGTTGGCGGCGAAGGTGCCGGGTTTTTTCGCTTCCGGACCGTAGAGCGCGAAGGTCGATTCCGGCTCCTGCGCGAGATCGACCAGCTCCGGGACAGAGGTTTGCATGCGGAACGCCATTTCGTACTGCGCAATCCGGGTGTCGATTTCCGGGTCGCCGACGCGCTCCTTTAACCGCTGGTTCAGGGCGGCCAAGCCGTCGAGCTGGCTGCGCCGCTGCTCCCGCGTGACGCCGGGCGGGTTCGACAGATGCAGCACGGCATCGCCGCCGCTGCGGAACTGCACGCCCTGGTAACGCGAAGGCAGAAAGCCGGAGCCCCAGAGGCGCGCGAGCAGACCCTGGTCGGGCTGCCCGTTGGCGGGCAGCGAGTTGAGTACGACAAAGGCGGGCAGATTGGCGTTTTCACTGCCGAGGCCGTAGTCGATCCAGGCGCCCATGCTGGGCCGCCCGGGCAGCTGACTGCCGGTTTGGAGCAGGGTGATGGCGGGGTCGTGGTTAATGGCTTCTGTGTGGACGCCGCGCAGGACGCAGAGATCGTCGGCGATGCCGCCGATCTCAGGGAGCAGATCGCTGATCCATTGTCCGCTCTGGCCGCGCTGCCGGAAGCCGTAGAGGGTGGGCATGACGGGGAAGCGGTCCTGGTGCGCCACCATGCCGGTGATCCGCTGGGTGCCGAAGACCGAGGGCGGGATATCCTCGTTGAAGCGCCCTTTGAGATAAGGCTTGTGGTCGTACAGATCGAGGTGCGAGGGGCCGCCGGACTGGAACAGATAGATGACCCGTTTGGCCTTGGGCGCGAAGTTCGGGAAGCTGCGCGGGGCCCCGAGGGCGTGCAGCGCGGCGGCGCCGAGACCGCCGCCGAGGCGGGCGAGGAGTGCGCGGCGGGAGAACATCATTTGGTAATCACCTCGTCGAGATTCAGAATCACGTTGGCGACGCTGGTGTAGGCGGCCAGCTCCGGGGCTGCGATATCGGCGGCAGCGGGGCTGGCGCCCACGGCCAGCAGCTGCCGGGCGCGGTCGGCGTCGGCCGAGTACTCCTGCCGCATCTTCGTGAGAAGATCGCGGAGCGTGCCCAACTCCGGCCCGTCCGGCTCGCGGCCTGTGGCGAGGCGGAAGGCGAAGGCGAGGCGGCTGTCCACGGTCCGGCCGCCCGCGCGCCAGGCGCGCTCGGCGAGTTTGCGCGCTGCCTCGGCGAAGGTGGGA
Source organism: Bryobacteraceae bacterium CoA2 C42 (assembly GCA_019931245.1). Lineage (GTDB taxonomy): Bacteria > Acidobacteriota > Terriglobia > Bryobacterales > Bryobacteraceae. Next base: position 17,320 of record JAINDL010000017.1, on the reverse strand, counting down.
TCGTTGAGCAGGGTCAGCGCCTGCAGCGGCGTATTCGTGTTGGAGCGGCGGACGACGCAGAATTCGCGATCCGGGGCGTCAAAGACGGTCATGGTCGGATGGGGGACGGTGCGTTTCCAGAAGGTGTAGAGGCTACGGCGGTAGAGATCGGCTCCCTGCGCCTCGGGCCACGTGGTGCCGGGGTAGGTGGCGGCCACGACCATATTTTTGTAGAGATCCCGGGTCTGGTAGGGGTAGACCGGGGGGCCGCCCTGCTTCTCTTCGAGCAGGCCGGAGACGAACAGGCTCTGATCGCGAATCAGTTCGGCGGGCAGCCGGAACCGCGGGCCCCGACTGAGGAGCCGGTTTTCCGGATCGCGGGCGAAGCTTTCGGCCGATCCGGCCGCCTCCTGGCGGTAGGTGGCGGAGAGGACGATCTTTTCAAGCAGGCCTTTGACGTTCCAACCGGAGTCGACGAACTCCCGCGCCAGCCAGTCGAGCAGCTCCGGATGGCTGGGCGATTCGCCCTGGACGCCGAAGTTCTCGCTGGTTTTGACGAGTCCCTGGCCGAAGAACTGCTGCCAGAAGCGGTTGACGACGACGCGGGCGGTGAGGGGATGGTCCGGCTTGGTGAGCCATTGGGCGAGGCCGAGGCGGTTGCGCGGCGCCCCGGCGGGCCAGGCGCCCAGGAGCGCTTCGGGGACGCCGGGTTCGACGCGCTCGCCGGGCAGATTGTACTGGCCGCGGAGGAGGACATGGGTGGGGCGGGGTTCGCCGGGCAGTTCCTGCATGACCATCACGGTGGCCACGCGGCGGGCGATGCGGAGGCGCTGTTCGCGGAGGGATTCCAGTTCGGGATCCGCCGTGGCCAGCCGGGCCAGGCTGCGCACTTCGGCTGCGCGGAGCGCCCGGTTCCAGAACTGCGCCTCTTTGACGGGACCCACGCGGAATTTGGTGGGCTGGGGCTTGTCGAGGCTGCGTTCGGGCATGGCGAGGCCATCGTGGAGGATCTGCGTTTCCACCTCGCGCCCGTCCACGAACAGGCGCACCCAGGAGGCGTAGGCCCGCATGGCGCCCGCCGAATCGTGGGCGCCTTCGTAGAGGACAGCCACGTGCCGCTCGCGTCCGGGGGTGAGACCGGCGCCGGCGCTGCGCACGATGATGGCGTAGGCGGAGAGGCGGTCGGCGAAGCGGAACTCGATTTCGGGGCCGGCCAGGCGGACGTCGAGGCCGCGGCCGTAGGTGGTGGCCGCCATGTTCCGCTGGTAGTCGATGGAGCTGAACAGTTCGGTGTCCTGTGCGGATCCGGAGACGCGGAAGGCAAAGCTGACGGCGTCGTGTTTGCCGAGCGGGACGGGTTCTTGCGGCGTCAGGGGTTTGGCGCCGGGGGCTTCGATGGCGGGGACCGGCCGCGGCCGCGCCTGGGCCTCGGCGCGGCGGATGCGGGCATCGAGCGCCGCCAACTGCCGCTGCTCTTCGTACGTGGGCGCCTGCAGAATCGGCACGGCGTTGGCCACGCGGCCGTCTTCGCCCAACTCCGGCACGTTGTTAAAGAAGGCGTACATCCGGTAGTGGTCTTTCTGGGAGATCGGATCGTACTTATGGTCGTGGCAACGGGCGCACTCGAAGGTCAGCCCAAGCCAGGCCATGCCGAGCGTGCGGACGCGGTCGGCGACATACTCGACCCGGTACTCTTCGCCGATGATGCCGCCTTCGGAGTTGATGACGTGATTGCGGCCGAAGCCGGTGGCGATGCGCTGCTCGAGGGTGGGTTTTTCGAGCAGATCGCCGGCGAGTTGTTCGGTGAGGAAGCGGTTGTAGGGCAGGTTGTCGTTGAAGGCCTGCACGACCCAGTCGCGCCAGCGCCACATGGAGCGTTCGGAGTCGTTGTTAAAGCCGTGCGTGTCGGCGTAGCGCGCGACGTCGAGCCAGTCGATGGCCATGCGTTCGCCAAAGCGGGGCGAGGCCAGGAGTCGCCGGACGGTCGCCTGATAGGCCCGTTCGCCGGCGCCGGGCAGGGCGGCGGTGAAGTCCCGGAGTTCGGCGGGGGTGGGGGGCAGCCCGGTCAGATCGAGAGAGACGCGGCGGAGCCAGGCCTGCGGGGTGGCCGGAGGGTTGGGCCGCAAGCCTTCGGCGGCGAGGCGCTGGCGCACGAAGGCGTCGATGGGGTTGACCGCGCCGGGCGGGGGCGTGGGACGGCGCGGCGGCACGAAGGCCCAGTGTTGGGCATACTGGCCGCCCTGCCGCACCCAGCGCTGCAGTAGGGCAATCTGGGCGGGTTCGAGGGAGCGCTTCGAGGCGGGCGGCGGCATGCGGCGCGCGGGGTTGGTGGCCGTGATGCGCTCGACGACTTTGCGGAGGTCGGCGCCGGCGACGTCGAGGCGCAATCCGGCCATTCGGGTGCGGGCATCCTGGCCGTGGCAATGAAAGCATTTTTCCGAGAGAATGGGCCGTACCTCGCGGCCAAAATCCAATTCTTTGTCCTGCGCCAGACAACTCAGCGCCACAAATCCCATTAACCATCGCCACATTGCATTGGTCCCCGTGCCCTGCCGCGCGATCTTTTGCCACGCGGGCAGTCCTCTCCATCATATCCTTGTCGTCGCGGCACGCTATCCTAGCAGTCGTTGCTACCCCGCTGGTCTCCCTACCTTTTCGCTCTCGTCGCGCACGCCCTCTCTCTGCCCGGCATTTTTGTCTTCGACGACTACTCTCTGCTGGCCGAACCGGTGACCCTGGGCCGATTGTTCCGCCTTGAGCAGACCCGTCCGCTCACGTACTTCACGTTTTGGCTCAACCAGTCCTTCGGCGGCTGGCACGTGTTTAATCTCTGCGGTCATCTGCTGGCCCTTTGGCTGGTCGACCGGATTGCGCGCCGCCTGCTGCCGCCGGAGCTAGCCCCCACGGCGGCGCTGCTGTTCGCCGTCCATCCGCTGCTTTCCGAGCCCGTGCAGTACCTTTTCGCCCGCAGTTCACTGCTGGCCACGCTGTTCTGCCTGGCGGCGCTGGACGCCTGGACGCGGCAGCGGCACTGGAGCGCCGTGGCGTGGTTTCTCCCGGCGCTGCTGGCCAAAGAGGAGTGCGTCGCCTTTCCGGTGGCGCTGCTTCTTCTGCGCCCGGTGTGGCCCCCGATGGCCGCGATGGTGGCGCTTAGCGCCGCCGCCGGGGGGCGGGTGCTCTACGCAACGAAGACTGTGGCCGGCGCCGGCTCCGGCTTCGATGCCGGTTTCAGCCCGGGCGAGTACCTGCTGTCCCAGGGGCAGGTGGTTTGGGGCTACCTGCTGCGGATTGTCGTGCCGTATGGTCTGACTCTGGATCCGCCCGCCCCGGCGGTCAACTTTGAAGCCGGGGTGCTCGGTTGGGTGTTGCTGGGTGTTGCCGCCGGGGTTGGTCTTTGGCGCGGCCATCCGGCGGGACGCTGGTTTGTTTTCGGCCTGATCCTGCTGCTGCCCAGTTCCTCGTTTCTGCCGGCGGCGGACCTGGTGGCGTGGCGGCGCCTCTATCTGCCGATGACGGCCTTCTCGCTGGCCGCGGCCTGGGTTCTCCCGCGGCGCGCGCTGCTGCCCGTGCTGGCCCTTTTCACGGTGCTGTCCGCGGCGCGCGCGATGGCCTGGCGCGACGAAGCGGGCTTGTGGCGCGAAGCCGCCGCCGCGGCCCCGGGCAAGCTCCGCCCCCGTCTTCAACTCGCGCGGCTCGCCCCGCCGGCGGAGGCGCTCGCGCTGCTGGCCGAGGCCGAACAAATAGCGCCGGGCGACCCGGCCATCGCATCCCATAAGGGGAGAGCCTACCTGCAGCAAGGTCAGGCGGCCCGCGCGCTTGCCGAGTTCGGTCGAGCCCTCGCCCAGCGGCCGGATGATCCGAAAGCCATCCTGAACCGCGGCGTGGCGCTCGAAGCGCTCGGACAGGTGGAGGCGGCCAGAGTCGACTACCTTCGGGCGCTGGACCGCGACCCCTGCCAGCCGCAAGCCCGCCAGAATCTGCAGCGTCTGGGCCACCCATTACCCCCATGCGCACCTACCAACTGACCTGTGAAATGCTCGTTCCCAAGCCGATTGAGGCGGTCTACGAGATCTTTGAGAATCCCTATAACCTCAAGAAAATTACTCCACCGTGGCTGAGCTTCGAGGTCACCTCGCAGCAGAAGGTCGTCATGCGGAAAGGGGCCGAGATCGACTACCGCTTTCGCTGGTTTATCGTGCCCCTGAAGTGGCGCACGCTGATTACGGCCTACAATCCGCCGCACGATTTCGTGGATGAACAGATGCGCGGCCCGTACGTACTCTGGCGCCACCGGCACACCTTCGAACAGACTCCGGAGGGGACGCTCGTGAAGGACACGGTGGACTACATTTTGCCGTTGGGGCCGCTGGGCGCCCTAGCCCACTGGATGATGGTGGAAGCGCAGCTCAAGATGATCTTCACCTACCGCCAGAGGACCCTGAACGAGTTGTGGGGCGGGGAGGCGAAGATCACCCTGCCGACGGTGCGGCGGTTGCCCGAACCGGAGGCCCGGGCCGCAGTGGCCGCCGCCGTCACGGTCCGCTGATGTTACGGGGCGGTGATGTTACGGGGCGGTGATGGTGACTTTGGGGGTGAGGAACTGCCAGTCGGGGAACTCGTAGGGCCGCAGCTTCGTGGTTGCCTGCCCGTTCCCCTGCGCTACTTCGAAGGGGCCGAGGCTCTTCACTTTAACGGGGAACTCGACGAGGAGGTCTCCTTTGACGTAGAGCCCCACCTGCATCTCGAGGCCAGCGATGTCGGCCCCGCTGTGGTTGACAATGACCATCTGGACGGTGACGCGCTGGTTTTTATCCTCGCGAATGCGGAAGCCGGTGACTTCGATATGCTTGGCGAGCGGGTGTACGGAAGCGCCCTTGGCGTCCAGGAGCTTCGCCTTTTCGCCGGGCTGGGTTTCGCCCGTCTGTTCGAGCTTCGACGAAGGCAGATATTGGAAGGCGACGTATCCTGCCCCGAGGAGGAGCGCGGCGACCGCCGAGACGACGAGGATGGGATTGATGGCCTTGGGGGGGGCGGGTTCGGCGTAGGGATAGTTGAAAGGTTGCACCGGTTGGACCGGCGGCGGAGTTTGATAGCCTGGAACGGTAGGCGCTGGGGCCGGCTGAACGGCAGGCACCGGGGCCACCGGAGGAGTCGAGGCGTGGGCTGGCTGCACCGGCAGCAGCACCGGCGGAAGGGCGGGTTCGCGTTCGGGCACCTGGCTGAATGCGTCCATCGTTGGTGGAGTACAGCGCGGGCAGGCATCCATGGAGGGCGGCACTTCGCCGCCGCATTGGGGGCAGATCCAGGTAAACATAGTTGCTATACCTCAGAGTACGACATGCAATCGATTCCAGTTACATCAAATGTCCGCCGCCTGGCGCTGCTGCCTGGCAGTTTCCATCCGATCACGAAGGCTCACCTCGAACTCGCCCGCGCCGCCCTTCCCTTCGTCGATCAGCTGTGGTTCGTTCTGCCGCGTTGTTTCCCTCACAAGTCATATGACCGGGTGAGCATGCGGGAGCGTTTCGAACTCATCGAGGCCGCCATGGATGACTCGCGGATGGGCGCGGTGATCTCTGAGGGCGGACTGTTTATCGAGATGGTCCGCGAGTGCCGCCGCCGCTTTCCGATGCTGGGTGAAATCTTTGTTGTCTGTGGGCGGGACGCCGCCGAACGGATCGTGGACTGGAACTACGATGGGGTGGAACCGATCGAGGAGCAGCTTGAGGAGTACGAACTGTTGGTCGCCGCCCGGCAGGGTGAGTACATTCCGCCGGCGCATCTGGCGCACCGCATCCACCCGGTCAGTCTGGCGAAAAGCTACGACGAGATCTCTTCAACCGTTCTGCGGGAAGAGCTCCGAACAGGCGGAAACTGGCAGGAGTACACCCCGGGGGCGATCCATGCCCGTGTCCTGGAGCTTTATGGCTGATCGCTATTCGCCCGGAGGCCGGGCTTCGAGGAAGGTTTTCAGCCGGTGGCTGCGGCTGGGATGGCGCAGTTTGCGCAATGCTTTGGCCTCAATCTGCCGGATTCGCTCGCGTGTCACGGCGAAGTACTGGCCGACCTCTTCGAGGGTGTGTTCGCTGCCATCCTGCAGGCCGAAGCGCATCTTGATGATTTTCTCTTCCCGCGGACTCAGGCTCTTGAGTACCTCGGCAGTCTGTTCCCGCAGGTTCAGGTTGATGACCGCTTCCGAGGGCGAGGCTACGCGTTTGTCGATGATGAAGTCGCCGAGATGGGATTCGTCCTCTTCGCCGACGGGAGTTTCGAGCGAGATCGGCTCCTGGGCGATGCGCATGACCTTCCGCACCTTACCGACCGGCAGGTCCAGTCGTTTGGCCAGCTCCTCGGTATTCGGCTCGCGGCCCAACTCCTGCTGCATGAGGCGCTGGGTCCGGACGAGTTTGTTGATGGTTTCGATCATGTGGACCGGGATGCGGATCGTCCGAGCCTGATCGGCAATGGCCCGCGTAATCGCTTGGCGCACCCACCAAGTTGCGTAGGTGGAAAACTTGTAACCGCGCTGGTAGTCGAACTTGTCAACCGCCTTCATCAGCCCGATGTTGCCTTCCTGGATTAGGTCGAGGAACTGGAGGCCACGATTGGTATAGCGTTTGGCGATCGAGACCACTAGCCGCAGATTGGCTTCAATCAGGGCTTTTTTGGCCACTTCGGCCTCGGCATCGCCCCGGTCCAGCAGATTCAAAGTCCGCCGGAGATCTGTCGTACTGGCGCCGCACTCGTCGACGATCGCCTGCACTCGGCCGGTTAAGGACTTCAGCTCCTTGCGGAGCTCCTGGATCAGCTCCCCGTCTTTTTTTCCCGATTCTGGTTTTCCCGATTCTGGTTTTCCCGATTCTGGTTTTCCCGATTCTGGTTTTCCCGATTCTGGGGCGCGGGACTCACAATCTTCAATCTGGCGCTGGGTCCGGATGATGTCCTGTTCGACCGGCCGGAGCTGCTCGAGCGAGGTGCGCACGCGGTTGGCCAGACGGCGAAGGACCAGCGAACTAAAGGGGATCTGCCGAATCTGCCGTGAGATCCGCACCAACTGCCGGGCCAGCTGCATCCGGCAGGTCCGGTGCTGCCGGGGCTTGGTCGTCCGCGGCGTCGCATTCAGCTTCTGGCGGAGGACCTGTGCGGTCTGGACATCGCTCTCAATTGCGGTCAGCGCCGCAAGCAACTCCTCCTGCTGCTTCTGCAGGTCTTCCTCGTCCTCATTGAAGTCGTTCAAGGTTAGCGCATCACGCAGCGCGAGCGCGTTGGATTCAATATCGGCCCGGATGAACTGCAACTCCCGAACCACCAGGGCCGAGCGGGAAAGGGTCTTGCTGATAATCCGCTGGCCGCGCTCAATGCGGCGGGCCAGTTCGATCTCCCCGTCCCGGGTCAGGAGCGGCACCGTACCCATCTCGCGCAGATACATACGGACCGGGTCGTTAGTTTTGTCGGCGAACTCCGACGCGATCAGGTCACCGTCCAGTAACTCCTCGTCGTCCTCGCTTTTCTTGCCGAAACCCAGCTTGGGTTCATCGAGCAATTCCCCCCCGGCGACCTCCAGGTCCGCGAGGATGTCTTCGAAATTTGTCCCGGTGGCCAGATCATCCGGTAAACCCTCACTGACCTCGTCGTAGAGAAGGAAACCCTTCTCCTTGTCGACATCCATCAGGTGTTTGATGCGGCCAAACTTTTCTTCTGCTGCCACATTGACCCCAGCGTGTGCACCCATTAGTTTACACCACCCTGTCAGGCTGTCTGCTGCCGTTCCAGTGCATACAACTCCTCGGTAATTGACAGAGCTTCAGCCAGGGAGCCACTTTGCTCCAAAACGCGAATCTGCCGCTTAAGCTCGTGAATACGGACACGTCGCCCAGCTGCGGCGAACTGGGCCAGACAGGCTGCTGCTTGCATCATCGATTCTTCCGCGTTAGAGTTTGTATCGGCCAAAGCAAGGCCCGCCATTAGGTTTTTCTCGGTGGGGCTCAACCGCTCCTCGAGTTGCGCATAGTGCAAGGGTCCGTTGGCGGCCTCGCCGAGCACCTTCTGCCACAGCCCCCAGGCCGGGGAGCTCGTCAAGGCGAAATGCTCCAGCCGTTCTTCATCGAGCAGCACCGGCGCGGCGAATTCGCAAACCTCCGGCGCTTGCAGAAGCAGCTGCATCAGCACCTTTTCGGAGGGTGAAAGATCGAGCACCGGTGCGGCCAGGCGCTGTTCGGTGCGTTGTACCGCCATCCGGCGGAACTGGTCGAGCAGCATGGCCTGCTCGACGCCGAGGCGGTTGGCCAGCTCCGCGGCAAGCGAAGCCCGCTCCATCGGATCCTGCACGCGCCGGATTGCCGGCAGGAGAAATTCAAGCGCCTGCACCTTGCCCTCGGCGGTCTTCACGTCAAAGCGCTGCTGCGCGCGACCGGCGAGCCAGTGGAAGTAGTTCTGCGCCTTATCAAGCCGGTTCTGGTAAGCCTCGGCCCCGTGCGCGGCCACATACTCGTCCGGGTCGAGACCCCCTTCGAGCGTGGCGATGCGGATGCGCATGTGCTCTTCGAGCAGGATCGCAATCGATTTTTCGGCGGCATTCGCGCCGGCGTTGTCCGGGTCGAAATTCACGACGACGAGCGGCGCGTACTTACTCATCATCTTGACCTGCTGGGGCGTCAGCGCCGTCCCGCAGGGCGCCACGGCCTCCTTCACCCCGGCTGCCCAGGCGCCGATAACATCCATATAGCCTTCGACCAGGACCAGCCGGCCCGTCCGGCGGGCGGCCTCCCGCGCTCGGTGGAGATGGTAGAGCACGAGGCTCTTGGTATAGATCGCGGTTCCCGGAGAGTTGAGATACTTCGGCTCATCTCCTTCGTAGAGCGCGCGGCCGCCGAAGGCGATGACTTTGCCGGTTTCGTTGTGGATAGGAAACATCAGCCGCCCCCGGAACTTGTCATAGAGCGTGCCGTCATCTCGCTTGCCCGCCAAGCCGGAATCCTCAATCTCGGCCGGGGAGAATCCACGGGCCTTGAGGATGCGCACGAGCCCCTGGCCGCCACGCTCGCTGAAGCCGACCCCGAACTCGGCCGCCCGTGCGAGGGGCAGTCGCCGCCGATCGAGATACGCCCGGGCATCGGCTCCGGCCGGCCCGGCCAGATTCTGCTCGAACACCTTGGCCGCCACTTCGTGCATCGCCAGCAACGCGGTCCGCAGCTTCGCCTCCGGATCGTTCAGATTGGGCCGCTTCTCGGGCAGCGGCACCCCGAACTGCTCGGCCAGCGAGGCAATCGCCTCCTGAAAGGTGACCCGCTCGTATTCCATGACGAATTTGATCACGTCCCCGCCCGCTCCGCAGCCGAAGCACTTATAGAACTGCTGCGTGGGGTGAACGTTGAACGACGGCGATTTTTCGCTGTGAAACGGACAAAGGCCAATGTAGCTGTTGGCCCCGCGCTTCTTGAGCGGGACGTAGGCGCCAATCACCTTGACGATGTCGACAACGCTCTTGAGATGTGCGGCAAAGTCCATGGGCGTATGATGACTAGTATGACCCGCCTGTTGCTGGTGTCTCTGTTCATTTTTCAGATGGCCCTCGCCGCCGACCCCGCCTTCGTGACTTTCGCGGCCGCGCGGCCCGGCGATTGGACCCAGCAGCAGGCCACCATAGCAAGCCGGAAGCCCTATGGGAACTTTCGTCTCTCGTTTCGGTTCGCGGGTCCGGGGAGCGTCCAACTTGGCTCGGCCCGCTTTCCGTTCGCTGGCGCCGGGCAGGCCCAACTGACGGCGGACGGGCTCGGCGTGCAGTTTTCCGTCAACGGTGAGTCGCGCCGGCTCTCCCGGCCGGAGCGCACCGGGCCGGTGACGCTGCTGGCCGCGGGCGAAGCGGTCCGGGTGGAGCAGTTGGAGATCGCCGAACTCGTCCCCGGCCCGGCCCTGGGCGAAGACCTCTCCGCCCTGGTACCTGACTTCCGGCAGCGAACCGGCCCGAACGGGCTCTTCCTCCTGTTTGTCCGTTCGGTGGATTGGTGACCGTACTGCAAAACCCAACTGGTCGAGTTGGGACAACAGCTGCCAAACATTGGCAAACTGGGCATGAAGGTGCTGGCTGTCAGCTACGATAGCCCGGCGGTCTGGCGCCACTTTTTTGCCCGCAAACAGCTGGATTATCCGTTTCTCTCCGATCCGGAGTCGAAGCTGATCGACGCCCTCGGGCTGCGGAACCAGGCGGTGAATATCGACTTCATGCAGGGGATTCCCCACCCCGGCGTCTTTCTGCTCGATGGGCGGGGCCGTGTGACGGCCAAGTACTTTGAGGAGGACTTTCGGGAACGCTTCACGATGGCGGCCGTTCTCAGCGGTCGGTTTGGCCAGCGGGCCGCCCCGCTCGGGGAGTTCGCCGGCCAGCGGATTCGGGTGGCGACCGGGGCCAGCAGCGGGGTGGTGGGAGGCGGTCAGCGGATCCGGCTCACGCTCGAGGCGACGCTTGGCCCCGGCCTGCACGTCTACGCCCCGGGCGCTCCGGCCGAGTTCATTCCGGTGTCCTGGACCATCGACGGCCACAAAACCACCGAACCCGTCTGGCCGGCTTCCAGCCCGAGCTTTCAATACAGCGGGGCCTTCACCGCCACGCGCGAGCTGACCCTGCCCCCGCAACTGAAAAACGAAACCCTCGTCATCCGAGGCGCCTTCCGCTACCAGAGCTGCACCGACCGGATCTGCTATCCGCCGGAGACCGTTCCGGTGGAGTGGCGTCTGGTGAGTGAAAGCCACGACCGCGAGCGGGTGCCGCCCGAACTCCGGCGCAAATAAATGGATTCCCTCTACTACGTCATCACCTGGCTCTGCCACCGCAGCTGCGACCACTGCTACGACGAACGCTTTCGGCCCTACCCCGAAGGCGCTCCCGAGCACACCAACCCCGGGCCGATCATCGCCCACTTCCCGGCGGAACTCGGCAAGGTGATCCTGGCGGGCGGCGAAGTGCTGCTCGACCCCGTCCGTGAGCCCGTGCTGTATCCCGCCCTGGACCTGCTCTACGCCCGCTACGGCAGCCGTACGCGGCTGATCGTCCAGACTACCGGCGACCTGCTGACGCCGCAGCGCATCACCGAACTCCGCGCCCATCATGTCACTACGATCTCGGTCTCCGGCATGGACGGCTTCCACGCCGGCATGCTCGAGCGCCGCGAAAGGGTGATTGCCATGCTCGAAGCCGATGGCGGCGATTACAACGTTTTCGGGGCCACGCCAGAACAGTGGATCGGCAAGCTCTGGCCCCGCGGCCGGGCGGCCAGGAACGGCCTGTCGCGCGCGACCCTTGAAGACAACTTCTGCAACCAGTGGAGCGGGGGCCTAAACTTTCTCGGCGGCGCCGGTTCGGAGGTTTCGGTCGAGCCCAACGGCAACGTCTACCCTTGCTGCCTGAAGACGCGGCTGCCGCTCGGCAATCTCCACGAAGAACCTCTCGAACAGATTCTCGCCCGCCGCCGCCGGGATCCGGTCTACGTTGCCATTGACCGGGGCCAGCCGCAGCAGATGGGCCTCGCGCACGGGTGGAGCGAAGAGGAGTTCCGGCGCAAGAGCCGGGTGATTGGCGAGGATGGCAGCGTTTATGAGAACCTTTGCATCGGCTGTGACCGCTTTCACGACGAGGTGCTCAGCAGTTCGGCATCCGAGGGCCGCACGTAGGTAGCCTCCACCGCGGCCGGGTGCAGGCCGCCCCGCGCGGCGGCCAGCCGGCCGACGGCGGCCGCCAGGAGGGGCCCGGCGTCAATCCTTGCGGCCTCGCCGATGGGGAAGTCGGCCAGGGGGCAGACGACGGGGGGCACGACCACCCGCAGCGCGTCGTCATAGACGGCCGCGTAGACATCGCCGCGGCGGGCATCGAACACGGGCGCCCGCAGCGGGCCGGCGCCGAGGCTGGCCAGCGCTTCGAGGTTCGTGACCCCCGCCAGCGGTTTGCCGCTCGAGTAGGCCAGCCCTTTGGCCGCCGTCAGGCCGATGCGGACCCCGGTGAACGATCCCGGACCGGTGGCCACCGCATAGAGCGTAATGTCCGGGATGCGCGCTCCGTGGGCGGCCAGCATCTGTTCGATCGCGCCAAACAGAATATGCCCGAATCCGTCCGGCGACTCGAGCCGCCGTTCGTCGATCAGCCGCGTCCCGTCGAGCAGCGCGATGGAGCCGACTTCGTTGCAAACATCGATGGCGAGAATCATTCGGTGAGCCGGACTACCTTATCCGCGGCGTAGATCTTGCCGTTGGCGTTCATGCCCACCACGCGCAGGCTGAGCACGGCCGGGTACTGGCGCGTCATCTCGGCGGGGATTTTCAGCTGGCCTTTTTCCCCGGTGCCCAGCACGCGGGCGCCCTGCCCGCCGGTGACCACTTCGCCGGTCCACAGAAACATCATCGTGCGGGTGGCTCGCGTCGGGCGCCGGATTTTGATGGAGAAGGCGGGGGGATTCCGGCGGCTGATCGTATCGGTCCGGGGCTCGACGATCTCAAAGGGCAGCATTTTGTCCTGCATCTCGAGCTCCTGCACCATCGGGAGGCGCGATTCAAACTTGTAGCTTTTGAGCATGCCCTCTTTGCGGCCATCGCGGGAGAGGTGCAGCACCCAGTCGTGATCGGTGGAGGGCGGCTGAGCCACGAACTTCTCGCCTTTCCAGTCTTTCTTTTCCTTGGTGTACTCGCCGGTCAAGGGATTGAACCAGTAGACATCATAGGAGTGCTTTTCGACGAGGACTTCGACGGGTACGGACGGCTTTTCGATGTAGACGATGTACTCGACGCCCTCGAGCGCCAGCGCCCGTGCCCCGTCGACGTCGAAGTACGGTTCAATATCCCAGTGCCGCGTGCGGGCGAACAGCTCCTGCCAGGCGGCTACGTACCTGGCGCCCTGGCCGGATGCCAGTTTGACGGTCGGGTACTGGCCGTTGCACCACATGTTCCAGAGCCGCCGGCGGAACTCCTGCGGGTCTTTGCCCTCTTCGAGCGCGATGCTGACCTTCGGCGCGGTGTACAACTGGTGTTCAATGGCTCCCAGTTGATCATCCACGGTGGTGTAGAGGATGTAATCGGCCCACCCGTCGGCCAGTAGCGGCGCTGTCGTATCGCTGGTCACCGCCGTCCGCGGATGGCCGTAGGGATCGAGCCGTTTGAGCGCGAGGCCCGTCTCCTTGAGCGCAGCCCGCGAGCCTTCGAGCTGCCAGGTGATGTTGAAGGCCGCGAAGCGTCCGATCAGATAGCGCAGCGCCTTCTCCCGCTCCTGCCACTGCGCGGGCAGATCGCGCAGGACGAGGTCTACCGTAATCCGTTTTTCGTTGTAGGCGCGGATCTGTTTTTCGATGGAATCGAGCCGGGATTGATCGAGTTCCAGGCGGACGTGGTTGAATTTCTGAGCGGCCAGTTGCTCGGGGTCCCCGCCCGTTGCCCCGAGCCACAGGTGGGGCTGGCGGTCTTCGCCCGTGGCCCAGTGGCGCAGGTTGGCGGGAACGACGAAGCCGGGATGATCGTTCGGCAGGGCTTCAAAGCTGCCGGTGCGGCCGTTATAGGCGGGCAGGCTCGAGGTAATGCGGAAGTCCCACTGGCCGGCCAGGGTGGGAGAGACGCGGATGGTGAGCTGGCCGGGGGCCGAAGCGAAGGCCGGCATCAGGAAGGTGCGATGGCGGGGGGACCGCACCTCGGCCTGGAGCGTGGCCTCGGCGGGGCCCTCGAAAACCAGGTCGCAGATGCCGTACATCGGTGTCGGTTCGCAAACCGTCTGCGCGCCGAGGGGGGCGAGAGTGAACAGGAGCAGATGGGGGAGTTTCGTCATGCTGCGCTTCCTTGACATTATCCTACGCTCCATGGGACGCCGAGGCGGCGAAGGTGGTTTTCAGGAACTGTCTTCGCCGCCGATGTCGGTTCAGGCAGCCCGCTGACGCCGCATCGGGCCGGCGGCCATCAGCCGCTGCGCCATCGCCTGCAGGTCGCTCGTGCGCTCCCGGCACAAGCCTTCGGCCTGCAGACGCAGCTTCCGCAGCGTTTGTGGCCGCACGTCGTCCATGGCGTCCTCGCCGGGCTGCAGACTGACCTGGAGGCGCAGATAGTCGTCCCGCAGAATCTGGCTCATCTGGTAGTCGACCGTGGCGCTGCCGCCGTCGAGCACGATATCGAGCACCGGCCGGAGCCAACGGGCCGCACCCCAGCGCTGTGCGTCCTCAATGGCGAACCGCTGCAGGCGGATGCCGGTGCCGATGCTGACGAGAAGGAATCTGGTGGCCTTCGGATAGCGGACGCGGGCTTCGACCAGGGCGCAGGCCGCCGGGTTGTTGGCAAAGACGCCGCCGTCGATCAGCGCCCAGTGATCGCTGCCGACCGGCACCTTGGCGGGTTCAAAGTAGGTCGGCGCCGCCGAGGTTGCCCGCGCGGCTACCCACATGGGGAAATCGTAGTCGCTGCGCTCGCGGGCCATGGCGCTGCGGAAGAAGAAGGGGATGCGGCGCTCAATCTCGTAGCTGGGCACGAGGACATCGGTGCAGGCGTCTTTGAGGCGGGTATCGCCGAAGTACTGTTGCAGCACGGATTCGATGCCGCCGGCCGGGTAGCGCTCCTCGGTCAGGCTGCCGAGGGACCGGATCCGGCGCCACAGTGAGGTCGAGAAGATTTTGGCGCCCTCCTTTTCGTAGAGTTCGGCCATTTTTCCGGCGGGGTAGAGCGGCCGTCCGCCGGGCCCGGGCCGTGACAGGCCGAGCGCCAGGATGCCGCCGGTGGAGGTTCCGGCGATGAGGTCGAACAGGCGGGCGGTCGGCTGGCCGGTGATCCGCTCGAGTTTTTCGAGGATTACGGCCGGTACGAGCCCACGAATGCCGCCGCCGTCAATAGAGAGGATACGAATCGTTTGCTGCATCGAGAGATGGTTTCCTTGCTCTTACGGTGACCGATGGCGGGCGGGAATCCGGGCGGGGTTGTCGCGGGAGGCCCGTGGTTATTGGGGGGAAATATTTCGATGCCTTGTGAACGGTCTGCGGCCCTGGCCCGGCCCATTGGCCGGGATTTAGTGGCGGGAGCGGCGGTGGGCGGTCGGCTTGGCCGCGGCCGCCTTCCGGGCGGGCGGTTTCACGGCGGCGGCGACCGGCGCCAGCGCTGGCGGAGGATCGGGGTAGCTAATGGCGGCCGCTTTGCCGTCGTAGAGCTGGCGGTAAACCGCGGCGTTGCGCAGCACCGCCTGGACGTAGCCGCGGGTTTCGTCAAACGGGATGGTTTCGATGAACTCGGCCGGTTCGCGGTACTGCGCGAACGTTTTCCATTTGATGACGCGGGTGCGGCCGCCGTTGTAGGCCGCCAGCGCCTCGTGCCAGTTGCCTTCAAGAGAGTTGAGCAGGTGCCGGATGTAATAGGTGCCGAGGTGGATGTTCGTCGACGGGTCGAAGAGCATGCGCGGGGTAAAGCGCGGCAGACCCACGCGGCGGGAGAGGTCCCGCCCCGTGGACGGGAGAATCTGCGAAAGGCCGTAGGCGTTCGAAGCCGAGACAACGGAGGCGTTAAACTCGGACTCCTGACGAATCAAGCCGGCGAAAACAAAGGGATCGATTTCGGCCTGCCGGGCGAACTTCTCGAGAGAAGCCCGGTAGGGGATCGGAAAAGCGAGTTGCCAGAACCGCTCGCTCATCGTCGAGAGCGGATAGGACAGATAGCCCGGCAGTAATCCCTTGATGGTGCGTACGCCGCGATCGACTTTTCCCGCCTTTTGGAGTGCCGTGGCCAACTCCATGGCAACGTGGAGCGGAACGGCCTCCTGCCGGGCGCCGAAGCGCAGCTCGCTTTCGGCCAGAGACTCGAGACCGGCCGCCAGCAGCAGACGGGACCGTTCGATGCGCAGTTGGGCGGCGGCGGATTGGCGCGCGGGGGGCGCCGGGGGCGGGTTGAAAGGGAGCCGCGCGAGCCAGGGGTTGGGCGGCGGGGGGGGGTCTTCTCGGGCAGCTGTTCGGCGGCGATCAGGGCGTAGTAGGTGTTCGGATAGCGTGCGGTTACGGCCTGATAGTAGGCAGGGTCGTTGGTGAGGCGCCCGATGAAATAGAGCGCGGCGCTCACCTTATCGGATTGGGGGTATCGTTCGACGTGCTCGCGGAGGAGTTGGAGAGCGCCGGGGCGCCGGCGGATGTAACTGGACCAGACCAGCTTCCAATGGCAGAAGGCGGCGCGCGGGTCGGCCGGGAAGCCGGCGACGCAGCTTTGGTAGAGCGGTTCGTAGGCGGCGAACTCGTTCTCGGTGAGGTGCCGGTAGGCTTCCGCGAGCAGGACGTCGAGATAGCTGGGGGAGTGGGGGTGGTGCTGGGCTAGACGGTGGAAGGCCGCCTGGCGGTCGGCGTCGCGGTTGGCCCGGCGGGCCGCCTGATAGAGGTAGTAGCACCGTTCGGCATCGACGGCGGGGTCCCGCGGAGCGAGACTTTGTAGGGTGGTCAGCGCCGGGAGGTACTGCCGGGAGTAGTAGCTGGCCGCGGCGCGGCGGACCTGCGCCAGTTCCCCGGGGATGCCTTCGAGGTCGCGCAGGGCGCGTCCGGGAAGGGAAGGCAGGAGCTTCTCGACGCGGGCCATTAGGTTTTCGGTGGTGTTGTCGGGTGATCCGAGGCTGCTCCAGGCGGTTTCGGCGAGGGCGGCTTCCTTTGAAAGAGGGTAATAAAAGTAAACGCGGGCGAAGGTTAGGCCGGCCAGGTCGGCCCGGCCGGCGGCCTGGTAGGCCTGAGCGAGCGCGAGGTCGGCGGCGGGTTGTTCGAGCAGCGGGCGGCGCTGCTCGAGGAGGGTCACGGCGGCGGCGGGTTCGCTGGCTGAGGCGGCGAGCAGCGTAGCCGGATGGAGGAGCGGAGAACTGGCGCCCGGCGCGAGCAAGGGAGCGACAGCTTTAAGGGCGGCAGGCTGGTCGTTCAGGCCTGCATGGGCCCGGGCGGTGAAGTAGGCGAGGTAGTCCGCCAAGGGGGGCAGCTTGGCGATTTTCAGCTGTTGGAGCGCGTAGGCATAGTCGCCGCCCTCGATCGCCGTGACGGCTAGGGTGAGCCGGGCTGTGGGTGCGTTTAGGCGGTTGGCGCACGCTTCAAGAACGGCTCGCACGCCTGGTTTGGCGGGCGTATTCCGCAGGGCGCGCGCTTCCTGCTCACAGGGTGCCGCGGCGGCGGCGGCGGCCAGCAGAAGAAACAAAGACGGGATGCGCATGGCGAACCTGACTCTATTGTGACGCGGCGCGGAAGAGAATAGTGAACCCGGTCGGGGGCGCAGGTGGGGGGATTGGCGCGGGGCGGGGTGCCGAGGCGATCCAGACCCGCTCGCTCGTCAGACCCGCTCGCTCGTCAGACCCGCTCGCTCGTCAGACCCGCTCGCTCGT
>JAINDL010000151.1 GCA_019931245.1 Bryobacteraceae bacterium CoA2 C42 | reverse complement strand
CCGCCCTCCGGGCTGCTCTTTCAAGATGAACGTCACGGGGTTCACCAAGAACTGCGGCGCACCCACCTCAGCCAGCGCCACTCGCGTATCGAAGAACGTCGACAGCGATTCCCGCGCCACCGTCTGCACGCCGTTCGCCTCATAAATCGGAGGCATCAACGAGTAACGCACTCCGTAGGTCAAGGTTAATGCCCGCGACATCTTCCAGGTGTCCTGGGCATAGAACTCATATTCTTCCGCGTTGAACTGCCGCAGTACCGGCGCCCCCACGGCCAGCGGCGAGCCGTCTTTGTTGTAGTTATACCGTGCCGTCCCGTTGCTGACAACGCCCAACACGGCCATCGCCGCATCGCGGTAAGCCACGCGCGCATTCGCCCGGATATCCGTGCCGAGCGGCGCTTCCAACTGATTGCCGCTGCCGGTCAGCCAGGATGCATTTGTCAATGCCGAGGGGAAGGAGTTGGCGTAGTTGTTACGGTTGTTGCGGATGAGACGGGCTACGCCGCCCAGCCGGATGTCGTGGGAACCCTTGGTCCAACTGAAATCATTCGCGAACGTGTGCGTAGGGGTCTTGCGAATGAACGGCCGATTGGTCCCGTTTAGAGAGTCAATCGTCCGGAAGGTCGTAAAGGGCAGCAGCGAGACGCCCGTGTTCTCCACCCCAACCCGCGTCAGTCCCCACCGGAAGTTGTTCACCATGTTCGGCCGCACCACGCTGGTCAATCCAATCGCGATACCCTTCGTGTTCGAAAGATTCGTGTTGTTCGGCGCTTGGCCGGGAAACTGCGGAGAAGAGGTGTCTTTATCGTCCTGCAGGTTGCCGCGGACGAACAGATTGTGCTTCCCGGCCGCGTCGAGCGCATAGTCGAGCTTGGCAATGTAGGTCTGCCAGTCCAGCCGGATCGGCGCGTTGAAGCGGAAGCCGGAAGTGTTGATCGCATCGCCGGCGGCAGAGTCGTTCGGCAGCGGATACTGACGCAAAACGGCCAACGCCGCCTGGCTCGGGCCGATTCCCAACGGATCGATCCGCGTCCGCATGTCCTGCGGCGTCAGGGTCGCAATCGAGCCGTCCTGCCGGATGTACCTCACGTTGCCATCCCGCAGCGAAGCCGTCGGCACCGTGCGCAGAACCGAGTCCTCCCGCCGATCCTGGCGCCCTTCGTAGTTGCCGAATAGAAACAGCCGGTTCTTCTTCAACGGACCGCCGAGCGAGGCGCCGTAAATGTTCCGGTTCAGCTTGGCCAGTTCCACCCCGTTCTGGTTGTTAAAAAATGAGTTAGCGTTCGTCGCCTTGTTCCGCACAAACCAGTAGGTCGAACCGTGAATTTCATTGGTGCCGCCTTTGGTAACCAGCGCAATTTGCGCCCCGGAGGAACGCCCGAGTTCAGCATTGGCGTTCGTCGTCACCACGCGGAACTCCTGTACGCTGTCAAGGGTCACCCGCAGCACGCTCGTAAAGGGATCGCGGTCCTGCTGGTCGTTCACGTCCACACCGTCAAGCGTGACATTCGCCTGGTCGTTCTTGCCGCCATTTACGTTCCCACCCCGGTAGCTATTCGGCGCATTCGCGCCGGCAAAGGTCACGCCCGGCTGCAGCGAAAGCAAACCCGCCACATTCCGCGCCTCAAATGGCAACTGCAGAATCGGCTTAGTGCCGAAACTGTTTCCCAACGAGGCGTCCTGCGTATTCAGTTGCACCGCTTCGGCCGAAACGGAAACCGTTTCGGTCATCTGGCCCACCTCCAGTGCGATGTTCACCGTCGCCGGCGTGTTTACCAGAAGCCGAAGCGCGTTCACAGTCTTCGTGGAAAATCCCGTGGCCTTCGCCGACAAGGTGTAGGTGCCCGGAGCAATCTGCGGAAAAGAGTAGTTCCCGCTGCCGTTTGCCTTCGCTTCCCGCTTCTGGTTGGTTTCCGTGTTTACCAACTCCACCATCGCATTCGTCACCACCGCGCCCGTCGGATCAGTTACAGTTCCAGCCAACGAAGTTACCGATTGGCCTAAAAGACTCGCGTGCGCACACAAAAACAGACTCGCGAGTACTAACCATCTCTGCTGTATCATTCCTTTCCCCTAAGGCGCACCGCTCAATGCCCCGTAGCGGAGCCAACACGCAGTGTCGCTCGAATTTTATGCAGTGTGGCAAAAAGCTCCCTGGGTGTCAAAGGGGTAGCCAGTTGCTCCCTTGCTCTTCCCAATCGTTGCCGAATCAGGCCAGTGTACTGATTTGTTCCTGTTTTTCAAATCGTTACAGGAAAAAACACCCACCGAAAGTGGTGGCGCGGACGCTCTTATAAAAGTTTTCTATGGGTTGATTTCCCGCAGAATCTGCCGCACCGCCGCCCCCGGGTCCGCCGCCCGCGTCACCTGCCGCCCCACCACCAGATAGCTCGCCCCCGCCGCCATCGCCGCCGCCGGCGTCGCCACCCGCTTCTGATCCCCCACCTCCGCTCCCGCGCTCCGCACCCCCGGCGTCACCAGAATCTTCCCCGGCCCCACCTGCGCCCGCAACGCCCCCACCTCGAGCGGCGAACACACCAGCCCGTCCACCCCCGCCTCCATCGCATTCCTCACCCGCAGCGCAAACAACTCCCCGAGCGAACACGTGTACCCCATCGCCGGCAGGTCGCTCTCGGCAATGCTCGTCAACACCGTCACCCCCAGCAACTGCAATCCCGAGTCCCCTCGACCCTCCACGGCCGCCCGCATCACCCCCGGCTCGGCGTGCACCGTCAACAAGCTCACCCCGCTCCGCGCCACCTGCCGCACCGCCCGCTTCACCGTCTCCCCAATATCGTGGAACTTCAGGTCAAGGAAAACCTGCTTCCCCCGGCCCAGCAGTTCGTCCACAAACGCCATCCCCGCCACGGTGTACAACTCCAGGCCCACCTTGTAGAAGGTGATCTCCTCCGCCGTCGCTTCCACAATTCCCCGCGCTTCGGCGGCTGTTTCACAGTCCAGTGCAATGATGATCGGATTCATTCGACTTCTAACAGCGTATCCCGCTTCGCCACCACCCGGCCCATCCGGTACGCCCCCGCGTACAACGCCTCCATCCGCGCCGCCTCCGCCTCGGGCAGCGCCAGTAGCAGCCCCCCCGAAGTCTGCGGATCGTAGAGCACCTCCCCCGCCGCCCCCGTCACCTGACCCTCCACAAACTCCCGGTTGCTCTTTAATCCCCCCGGCACCGCCCCCGCCGCCACATACTCCGCCACCCCGGGCAGCAACTGCAGCCGCCCGCTCTCAATCACCAGCGTCACCCCCGCCCCGCACCCAGCCGATGCCGCAGCCATCTCCCGCGCATGGCCGAGCAACCCGAAGCCCGTCACGTCCGTGCACGCATGCACCTCGCACTGCCGCATCGCCGCGCCCGCCGCCCGGTTCAACGTCACCATCGACTCGATCGACGCCGCCACGTCCGCCTCCCGCGCAAAACCCTTCTTGAGCGCCGTCGACACAATCCCCGTCCCCAATCGCTTGGTCAACACCAGCACATCGCCCACCCGCGCCCCGCCGTTGGCCAGCACCCGCGCCGGATGCACCGTCCCGGTCACCGCGTAGCCGAACTTCGGCTCGGCGTCCGCAATCGAATGCCCGCCAATCACCGAACAGCCGGCCTCGATCATCTTCTCCGCCCCGCCCCGCAGCACCGCGCGCAGGTCCTCCATCTCTCCGTCCCGCGGCCAGGCCAGAATCGACAACGCCGAAATCGGCTCCCCGCCCATCGCATACACATCGCTCAACGAATTCGCCGCCGCAATCTGCCCGAACGTGTACGGATCGTCCACAATCGGCGTGAAAAAATCCACCGTCTGCACCAGCGCACACTCCGGCGTTAACTGAAAAACCCCGGCGTCATCCGACGTCTCAAAGCCAATCAGCACCCGTGGATCCAACTGTCGCGGTAGCCCCGCCAGCGCCTGGTCCAAAACCTTTGGACTCAACTTGCTCGCTCAACCCGCCGCTTTGACATGCGCCGTCAACTTCTTCAAGGACACTTTTTCTAGTCTACGACGCAGCGCGCCCCGGTCTTCCGGCAGAACGACAACGCCGCAGCATCCGGCCGCCGGATTGTAATCCCTCGCGCATCGATCTTTTTCTCCACGTACAGCCGCGCCAGGTCGTTCTTCAGCCAATGCTCGAGCACCGCCGAGTCGACCTCGCCGGTACTCCGATCAAACAGCGGCCGTTCGAAGCCTTCCGGCGTCGGCGGGCCGAATTGATACTCCATCGACGCCCAATGCCCGTAGTGCGGGTCGATGACGGCGTCCTGCAGCGCCCACTCCCGCAGCGTCCAACCGGGAATCGTCGGATGCGGGATCGGCTGGCCGGCCGCGTCGAACAGAATCTGCTTCGGCCTCTTCGTTAAATCGACGCCGTAAAAGTTCGAAAAATCGAGCGGCACAGGATTGTCCACCTGCATCGTGCCGGATTCAAGCGTTGGATCGTGCTGGTACAACCACAGAGTTCCCCAAGCCACAACACCAGAACCACGGGACCCCGTCCATCGCCCCTTGCCCAACCCAGCTACCTTCCTGAAGTACCATCGGGCAGCCGTGAGCGACTCGACGCGGAAGTGATCCGCCGCCCGGCCCAATTTGCCAAAGAATCCGGTACGCCAGCCCCGCTTCCATCCTGGGTCCTCCACCGGCTCCAACCGCGCCTCCACCACCCGGTCCGCCGCCGGATCCCAATCCACCTCCTTCCGCGTCGCACTCCGCGCCACCACCTTTCCGTCCCTCACAAACACGAGATTCCAGTACCAGATCCCCTTCCCCGCTCCCCAGAACGGCCCCGGATAGGCAATCTCGTTCGGATCAAACCCAATCGTCTCCCCCGCCTCCCAATCCCGCACGTCCCGCGCCCCCAGCCACACCAGATTCGGCTCCGCCTCCACCGGCGCCACCCACTCCCCCTCTGTCGGCCGCAACGCCGCCAAAAACAGGAGTCGCCCCTCCCCGGACGCACCCGACACCCGGAACTGCAACCCCTTCCGCACCGCCGCCTTCCCGGCCGGCACCAGACTTGCCCCCGGCATCTCCCAGCACTCCCCCAACGCCTTTCCCGCGTAGTAATGCACCCCGTACCGCAAGCTCCGCGGAATCCCGTTCGCACAACTATCCGGCCCCACCTGCCGCGCCAACGCCCGCCCCGTCAGTTCCCCATCCTTCGCCGGCAGATAGCTCAGCTTCGCTGTCGCCACCACCGCCAGCATCAGCCCCATCGCCCCAGCCAAGTACCGCGGCCCCGGCACCCGCATCACCATCACCGCCGCCGGCAGCAGTGGCAGCAGATACCCCGGCAGCTTATTCTTCGAAACACTGAAGAAAACGAACCCAAACACCAGCCACGCCGCATAAAACGCCCGCGTCCGCCACTCCCCCCGCCACAACAACGGCGTCCACGGCAGCAGCAGGCCAATCAGCATCGGCCCATAAAACCAGAACGGCTGCACATGCTGCAGGTCCCCGCTCGCGAATCGGCTGAAATGGTGCTCAATAAAAAACTCGTTGATGAACGCCCACCCCTGCGCCCGCGTCACCAGCACATACCACGGCGCCGCCACCACCAGCGAAGCCACCACCACCTTCCACCACTCCCGCCACCGCTCCCGCGCAAACCACGCCACCGGCGCCGCCAGCACCACCGGCACCAAACCCTTGGCCAGCATCGCCGCCCCCAAACAAGCCCCCACCCACCACGCCCCCCGCCCCGTCTCCACCCACCGCAGCGCCAGCACCATCCCAGCCGAAAAACACACCGCCAGCGGCACATCCGTCACCGCGATGTTCGAATAGCCAATCCAACCCGCGCACGTCGCCAGCATCGCCGCCCGCCGCCAACTCCCCACCATCCACCCAAACCACACCACAAACCCCGCGCTCAGCACGCCCAACGGCACCCGCACCGCCGCCTCCGGCCCCAAGCCCAGCTTGAACCCCACCGCCCCCATCCAATACAGCAGCGCCGGCTTCTCGAGCCACGGCTTGCCGTCCAGCACCGGCGTCACCCAGTCCCCGCTCCGCGCCATCTCCCGCGCAATCGAGGCATACCGCGGCTCATCCGGACCAAACAGCCCGAACGCCCCCGGAAATGCCGGAAACAGCAGCAACAGAGCCGCCAGCGCCGCAGCCATCCAAAGAAATCGCACTACATGTCAGTATAATGACCCCAATGCGCCAACTGGGCCTCTTTCTGCTCTTCACCCTTCCCCTCCCCGTCACCCTAGGGGCCGAAACCGGCGCCTGCGCCTGCAACCCCGCCGACCCCGCCTCCCTCCAAACCCGCGAGTGCTCCCTCACCAACGAAGCTGCCAAACAACCGCCCGGCCTCACCGTCTTCCACCTCAAAGACGCGAGCCCCCGCAAGCCCAACCGCACCCTCACCCTGCCCACCCGCATCAAAACCACGGGCATTCAAACCCTCGCCGACCTCTCCCCCGCCGAACGAACCCAGCTCTGGACCGCCGCTATCGCCAAAGCCCAAGCGCTCTGGGGCGACCAGTGGGGCCTCGCATACAATGGGGTAAAGGTGCGCACCCAGTGCCACCTGCACATCCACGTCGGCAAGCTGTTGCGCGGTGTCGATACCGGCATCACCCTCTTCGTGAACCACCCCTCCCAGATTCCCGTCCCCCGTGACGGCTCCGGCCTGTGGGTCCACCCCGTCGGCCGCCGCCTCAAAGTCCACATTAAAGAACAAACCACCGAAACCGTCCTACTCCGATGAGCCTCGTCGATATCGAAAAAATGCCTACCGCGGACAACTCCGCGATCCACCTGCACCCCACCGACAACGTCGCCGTTCTCCGCGTCCCCGTCTCCCCCGGCGCCGAACTCCGCGTCGGCGGCGTCACCGTCATCACCAAGGATTCCATCCCCGCCGGCCACAAGGTCTGCCTCAAGACCATCCCCGCCGGCGACCGGATCCTCCGCTACGGCCAGGTCATCGGCCGCTCCAAAGTCACCATCGAACCCGGCCAGCACATCCACACCCACAACGTGCTGTTTGAAGAGCAGACCTTCAACTACGAGTTCCCCCCCGCCGAGGTCCCCTACCCGCCCCGCCCCGCCCACATTCCCACCTTCCTCGGCTACCCCCGCGAAGACGGCCGCGCCGGCACCCGCAACTACGTCGCCGTCGTCGCCGCCTCCAACTGCGCCGCCCACACCGCCGAACTCATCGCCCACAGCTTCGACCCCGCCTCCCTGCCCCCCCACGTCGACGGCATCGTCGCCTTCCCCCACGGCGAAGGCTGCGGCCACTCCATCGGCCCCGATACCGACCAGCTCCGCCGCACCCTCGCCGGTGTCCTCGCCCACCCCAACGTCGGGGCCGCCATCATCCTCGGCCTCGGCTGCGAAGTCAATCAAATCGACCACTACCTCGGACCCAACGCCCCCCGCAGCAGCCGCCTCATGGGCATGACCCTGCAAAACTCCGGCGGCACCCGCGGCGCCGTCGAGGCCGCCCGCAAGTTCATCAACGAACAGATGGACGCCCTCGCCGCCGAAGAGCGCAAAGAGCTACCGGCCAGCCTCATCACGCTCGGCCTCAACTGCGGCGGGTCAGACTCCTTCTCCGGCATCACCGCCAACCCCGCCCTCGGCTACTGCTCGGACCTGCTCGCTGAAATCGGCGCCGCCAGCATCCTCGCCGAAACCACCGAGATCATTGGCGCCGAGCACCTTCTCGTGAAACGCGCCCGCAACCGCGCCACCGGCGAAAAGCTCCTCCGCATGATCGCCGAGTACAAGGAGTACCTCAACCAGTTCAAAGGGTCCAGCTTCAACGACAACCCCTCGCCCGGCAATAAAGAGGGCGGCCTCACCAACATCCTCGAAAAGAGCCTCGGCGCCGTCGCCAAGGGCGGCACCAGCACCCTCACCCAGGTCTACGAGTACGCCGAACGCATCACCGAACCCGGCTTCGGCTTCATGAACACCCCCGGCTACGATCCCGTCTCCCTCTCCGGGCTCGCCGCCGGCGGCTGCAACGTCATCTGCTTCACCACCGGCCGCGGCTCCGCCATCGGCTTCCCCACCGTCCCCGTCGTCAAGGTCTCCACGAACTCCAGCACCTTCCGCCGCATGCGCGACAACATGGACATCAACGCCGGCCGCATCGCCGACGGCGAAGCCACGGTCCAGCAAATCGGCCGGGAGATCTTCGACTTCATCCTCCGCGTCGCCAGCGGTGAAAAAACCTGCGCCGAACGCCTCGGCCACCAGGAGTTCGTCCCCTGGCGCATCGGCCCCGTCATGTAGTCTGCCAACGGGGGTAGTCTGCCAACGGGGGTAGTCTGCCAACGGGGGCGGCCAACCGAAACGCCGCCCCCGTCAGCCCTCCCGTTCCGTCAGCCGCTCAATCACCCGCAGCCGCTCCCGCGCCGCCTCTTCGTACATCGCCGCCTCCCGCTCCAGCCACGCCGCCCGCTCCCGCTCCCCGGCCAGCGCGTTCCGCAACTCGTCCAACTCCACCTGCTGCCTCCCCAGTAAATCATTCGCCTCCTCGAGCTTCGTCAACCGCTCCTCGGCCGCCCGCCGCCACAGCGCCACCTCCGCGCCGTCCGCGTCCGCCCCCACCTCCTCAAGCCACTCCCGCATCTCCACCCGGAAAGGATCCGCGCACCATCGCGCCCCCCGCCCCAGCCGCCCATAACGTTGCCGCTGGCTCGGCTCGATCAACACCCCGTCCTCCCACCGGTCAAACGCCCACTCCCGGTCCTGCCCCGGCGCCCAACCCGCCGCCCGCAGCCTCGCCCCGTATGCAACGTACAACTCCGCCGCCTCCCCCATCTCCTCCAGTCGCTTCTCCGGCCAGTAGCGCGTCACCTCCGCCTCCCCGTCAAAACCGCTGAAGTGAAACAGCCGCCAATCCGCGCGCCCACCGCGCTCGGCCAAGTTCCAGTAGGCCACGTTGTATCCCGGCTCCCGCACCACCCCCAAACCCTCCACGAACGACGGCGCGTAGTCGAGCCACCGCTGATCAAAGTGCATCCCCCGCGAGGTCGCAAACCGGCAGTGCTCCGTCACGCGCTCCTGCCACCAGGACAAAAACGCCCCGGCCGTGGCCCCGGCCCGCACCCCCAGACACCCGCCGTTATAAACCCCACACTGCAGAATGTTCTTTTCCACCGCCGCCGGATTCCCCATCCCCACCAAATGCGGCGTCAGCGTCAGCGCATGGCGCTGCGCGGCCTCCCACAGCCCGTCCAAGGGCCCCAGGACCATCATATCGGCATCGAGAAACAACACCGTTTCATGCCCCTTGCCTAACAGACTCCGCAGCAGAAACGGCTTCACCGCCGGCAGCATCTCCCGCCGCGTGTACCGGAAACAGAACTCCCGCAACCGCGGAATCCCCATCTCCTCAAGCCCCACCCACTCCCAACCCTCACTCTCCCCGGCTGGCCCGTCCGCCAGTCCCACCACCAGCCGCGCCTCCGGATGCCACTGCCGCAGCGTGTCCCGCAAAACCCGCAGATAAGGCACAAAGTTGTTCGCTACCGTCGTCGCAATCGTCATCATGGCAGCGAGTACCCCCACGCGCGGGTCTCCCAATACCCCGCCGCCGCCAGCTCGGCCCGGTAGCGGGCAAACACCGTCGCCGCCTCCCCCATTCGCTCCATCCGCAACCGCTCGAAGTACCGCGTCGCCCGCTCCGGATGCTCCATCTCAAAACCGCTGAACCGGAACAACCGGCACAGGCTGCCGTCCGCCCAGATCGTCTCCCCCTCGACGCGCACCTGCCGCTCCGGCAAATGCCAGTGCCCCACGTTCACTCCCGGATCACGCACCACCTCGACGCCCTCCATCATCCCCGCGGCCAAATCCAGCCACCGCTGTTCAAAATGCAGCCCCGCCGCCGGATCGTAGCGGCAATCCTCCGCGAGCCGCCCCCGCCACCACGCCAGAAACCGGTCGCCCTCCCCGCCGCCCCGCACCGCCACGAAGCCCCCGTTGAACGTGCCACACTGCAAAATGTTCAACTCCCGCGCTACCGATCCGAGCGGCGCCAGCAGATGCGGCGTCAACAGCAGCGAAACCCCGGGCTGCCGCAGCCGGTCCATCACCGGCTCCAGACTCGCCGTCACCAGACTCTCCTGTTTGATAAACAAAACCCGCCCGAATCCCTGCCGCAGCACCCACTGCAGCAGCATCGGCGTCAGCGCGTAGCTGAACTCCTGCGCCGTGTACCGCCGCGCCATCTCCTCAGTCTCCGGAGCATCCAACTGGTCCGGGGTAATCATCGTAAAGGGCTCGCCCGCGGGGTCAAACGCGCCGTCCACCCGATCGGCCAGCAGAACGAACACGGGCACCCCCGGGTGGTGCCGCGCAAACGAACGCGCCACCACCCGCCCCAGCGCCCACTGCGGCTTAGCCGCAATCGTGCACAGCGCCCATCCCGCCTCCCGCTCCCCAACTCGCATCAGCCCACCCACTCCATTCTACCCTACGGCCGGGGACCGTAGTGCGGCAGCGCCGCGCCCACCTCGTACGCCCCCAGGTCCGGCGCCTGGCCCGTATACCCGTCGTTCACCCCGGCCAGCCCCACCCCGGCGTCCACCGCCCGCCCTCCCGGCGCCAACCGAAAATCCAGCTCCCGGGCCTCGTAGACCGCGTGCGGCTTGGCCGGGTCCGGCGGACGCAGACCCGCGAAGATGCCGTAGTCCACCTCAATCCCGTGCGCCTCCTGTCCGGTCGCCGCCCGCAATTCGGCCACCGAAGCCAGGCGCCGCATCCCGGCCCCGGGCGCCGACCACTCAAACTGGTGCGCCGCCCCCGCGTTCAGCCCGTAGCCGTTGTAGTCGTAGCTCGAATACGCCGTCGCGTTCGCAAACCGGAACACGGGCCGCTTCGCCCCCGTCCCCAGAAACAGGTTGTTACGAGCGTGCGTATTCGCAAACAGGTCCCCCGGCAGCGCCTCGCTAACCAGCGTGTTGTGGTAGAGCACCATCCCCGCCGGCTTCACGTTGAACTTCAAGCCGCAGCCCGTCGGCACGTGGTAAACCACGTTGCGGATGAAGTACGCCGGCCCCCCGTAAACCGGCTGCGCGCTCAGCCCGCACTGCGCCGCGTTCACGCCCCGGTTCCGCATCACGCGGATGTTGTGCACCCCGCCGTCGGTTTCAATGAAGTCATCGGCCATCAGGTGAATATCGTTGTTGTAGAAGTCGATCGCCGAAGCCTGCCGCGCCGGGTCGGCATCCGGGGAACCATGGGTGCATACCGAAATCCCGTCGTGGAAGTAAGCGATGTAGTTGTGCCGCACCACATGGCCCGCCCCGTAGAGCTTCACGGCGTGGTAGCTCTTGAGCGTATTCGCCCCGTAAATGCCGGGGTTGTACCAACCCAGCAGCCGGTGCCGGTCGTCGCGCCCGAGCATCACGTTATCGGAGATCAGAAAGTCGTGCGACCCGGCAAACTGCGCGTTGACCGCGATGCCCACGTCCTCAATCCGGCAGTTCCGCACCGTCAGCCCCCGCGCCCCGGCCACGTCCTTGATGCCGGCCTGAAACGCGATCCCCGCGTTGCGAATCGTCAGGCCTTCGAAGATGTGGTGGTCGGCCGCCATCACGTCAAAGAGCGTAAAGGCCCCGTCGCCGTCGAAGATCACCTCCCCGTCGCCCGCGGCCCGGATCACAATCGGGCGCTGCGCCGTACCCTTCGCCGTCAGATGATAGGTGCCGTCAAAATCCAGTCCCGTCGGCTCGGAGTACTTCATCCGGTCGCCCTTGTACAAGCCGGCATGCACCAGAATCGTGTCGCCGGACCGCACCGTCCGCTCACTCACCACCGACCAGTCTCCGTTCCCCGACCCGTAGTAAGCCTTCTTCAAACCCACAAATGACGGCTCCTGCTTCGGCCCCTGCCACGTGGGCGGGTACACATGCAGCACGCGGCCGTTCTGCACCGCCCGCGGCTCGCCGCGCGTCCGCACCTTCACCGTCCGCACCGCCTCGCGCAGCACGCCATCCGGGTCGCGCATGGTGAAGCGCGCCTCGTACTCGGTGTCCGGTTCGAGATCGAGCACACTGCCCGCGAACTTTTCCGGCACCAGATAATCCAGCCCGAGGTCGGGCCGGAACACCCGCTCCCCGCCCATTCGCAGCAGCGGCATTCCCGTTTTCCACGCCGCCTCGCCGGCCTTGCGATAGGCCACCTCGACCGCGGAGTTCCGGTTGTCATCGCCCGAAATGGGCCACTCAAAGCCCAGGCACAGCAGCGTCGGACGCTCCACGAACAGCTCGCCGGGGTTCACCGCGTTGTACGCCTCGGCGCGCACCGGGGGCCGATTTGCGAAACGAACCCAACCAAACGACTGCGGCACATGGAAGTTCGGCCGCGGCGCGTCCACCGGCGACCACGTCGAGTACTGCGCATTCGTCTTGCCCCCGGCCCGGTTCAGGTTCAGCCGCCACTCGTCGCCCTCGCGCGGCGGGGTGTGCGCGGCGTCGCGCGCGAAGTTCTTGAGCGGAATGGCCAGTTCGAGCGTCCAGTGCGTATCGCCGGCCGCCTCGTGCTTCACCCGCAGCCCGTGCAGCGAAGTCCGCAGCCGCACCCCCTCGGGCTCGGTGTTGAACGGACCGTTGTACCAGTCCGCGCGGATGAAGTTCAGCATCGTCCCGATGGCGTTAATCTCAAAGCCGTAGTAGTTGGTAACCTTCGCCGGGTTCGGACTCAGAAAGATCTCGACGGCATCGTCGAGCGACACCGGCCCGTGCCGTTCCACGACCTCGGCGCTAATGTGCTTATCGTGGCAGTAGTAGGCGACGTAGAGGTTCTCGTCGTCCCACAGGATCTTCGCCACGGTCTGCTCTTTCTCCCCGGCCGTCCACCAATTGAAGTGGAACTCGCCCGCCGCCGGCGCCTGCCGCCACGCGGGTTCGTCCAGAATGCCATCGACAACAATCCGCCCGGCCGCCCGAAAAATCTCGTAGCGGGGCAGCGGCTGCCCGAAAGCCGCAATCAGAAACGCTGGAAACAGGAACAAATGGCGCAACATGGAGTCATCATACGGTGTCGGAGCACCAGCGGGGTGCCCCCCGGGGGCTTGTTTCCCTCCCCCGGATTTGATACCGTCCCCCCCATGCGATTACTCACGGCCACCCTGGCCTTCCTGTCTATGGCCTCCCTCGCTTCGGCGCAAACCTTCTATGGCTCACTCGTCGGTAACGTCTCCGACTCCTCCGGCGGCGCCATCGTACAGGCCAATATCACCCTGACAAACAGCGGTACGGGCGACCGGCGCACGGCGCAATCCGGCGCCGACGGCGCCTACCAGTTCGTCAACCTGCCCCCGGGACAGTATCGCGTCGAAGTGGAGAAAACAGGTTTCCGCCGCCTGCTGCGCGACAACGTGGTCGTCGAGGTGCAAAGCGCCGTCCGCATCGACGCAGCGCTGCAGGTGGGCGAGGTGAATCAGGTGATCGAGGTGACCGAACAGACGCCACTGCTGCAAACCGAGAACGCTTCCCTTGGTCAGGTGGTCGAAGCACGAAAGGTGCTCGAGATGCCGCTGAACGGTCGCAATGTCTTTAGCCTGGTGGCGCTGGTGCCCGGCGTGGTGCCCGGCGGGCAATCGAGCCAGACGCCAACCGGCACGAATCCCTTTGCCTGGGCCAATTTTCAGATCGGCGGTGGACAGGCCAACCAAAGCGCCTCCTACATCGACGGCGCACCCAACAACAGTAACTATGTGAACCACACGATGCTCGTGCCCACGCAGGACGCCGTGCTCGAGTTCCGCGTGCAAACCAACAACCTCGGACCCGAGTTCGGACGGCTCGCCGGCGGCGTCATCAACCTGTCCACCAAGTCGGGCACCAACCAGTTTCACGGCAGCGCCTACGAATTTCTGCGGAACCGGGCGTTGAACTCGAACACGTTTTTCAACAACCGGGCCGGGGTGCAGCGACCAGCATTTACGCAGAATCAGTTCGGCGTAACCCTCGGCGGACCCATCAAGAAAGACAAGACCTTCTTCTTTGGATCCTACGAAGGCTTCCGTTTGCGGCAGGGTGCTTCCTACGTGTTTTCCGTGCCGACGGACCCGATGCGAGCCGGTAACTTCGCCGATGTCCGGAACGGGTCCGGAGCAGTGGTACCCATCTACGACCCGCTCACCACCTGCGGACGGCTGGGCAATGACGCCTGTCCGGGTGGCACCATCAGCCGTGCCCCGTTCCCCGGCAACATCATCCCCGACAACCGCATCGACCGCGCGGCGCGCGCCATGACGCCGCTGTGGGGCCGGGCCAACTCCGCCGGGTTGCCCTTCACCGCCGTGAATAACTTTACCGCCAATGCCAGCGTAGGCGGCGACCAGAACCAGCAGAACTACCGCCTTGACCACACCATCAGCGACAAACAGCGGATCTTTGCCCGCTACACCTACTGGCGCAATCTGAACCTGCCCATCGACCCGTACAACACCAAGACCTGCGTGGACCGCTGCACGGAGGATATGAACACAAACCAGTTCGTGGTGGGCGATACCTACTCCCTCACCCCGACCATGTTCCTTGATCTGCGGGCCAGCTTCTCGCGCTACCACTACGACCGGACGGCTTCCACCGCCGGTTACGACCTGACCCAGTTGGGCTGGCCATCGGCCCTCAATTCCGCCGTCGCCGTGCGCGTCCAGCCGATTCCGATTGTGACCGGCTATAACGGCGTGTTTGCCACCAACGGCACCGGCAGCACCATCGTCGCCCGCAATGATATCTATTCGCTCAGTCCCAACGTAACGAAAATCTGGGGTAAGCACACCGTCAAGTTCGGCGCCGAGATCCGTCGCGGCACCCATAATTACTACCAGCAAAACAACCCATCGGGCTCGTTCAACTTCGACGCTCTCTTCACGAGCGTCAACCCCTTGGCGGCCGCCGGCACCGGCAATGGCTTTGCCTCGTTCCTGCTCGGCTACGGCAGCGGCGGCGGTTTGACCCACAACTCCTTTGTCGCCGGCCAGATGATCTACCGCGGCTATTACATCGGCGATCAGATGCAGGTGAACTCCAAGCTCACCCTCAACTTCGGCGTCCGGTTTGAGCAGATGGGACCGTGGTCAGAACGGTTTGACCGGATGGTGGTCCTGCTGCCCAACGCCGACAACGAACTAAGCGGACGCGGCGGTTTGAACTTCAAAGGGCGCTTCGGTCTGGTGAACTCCCCGGATAGCCCGAGCCGGAACAACACGCGACAGGAAAACATATTTTCGCCCCGGTTGGGTCTGGCCTACCGCTTGAACAATAAGACGGTCATCCGCACCGGGTGGGGTATCTTCTATCTGCCCAATGACGTAGCGTTCGGCACCGCGCCGAACGGCGATATCTCGAACGCCTACACCACGCCATACTTCGGCTCGCCGGACGGCAGCATCACCCCGGCCGACCGGCTGTCGAACCCCTTCCCGAGCGGCATCATCTCCGCCCCCGGCCGGAGCCCGAACATCCAGCGCCTCTTCTACGGGCAGGGCATCAGCGCACCGCTCTACACCGATCCGCGCGCCTACATGCAGCAGTGGAACTTCGACATCCAGCGCGAAGTGCTCGGCGGCATGGCCATCGACATCGCCTATGCGGGCTCGAAGGGCACCCACCTGCCCGGTCCAAATCAGGCGCTCAACCAGCTCCCCGTCGAGTTCCTTTCGCAAGGCGCCACCCTGACCCAGCAGGTCCCCAATCCCTTCTTCGGCCAGGTCCAGCTCGGAGCCCTCGCCCAGCCCACCGTGCAGCGGGCCCAGCTCCTGCGGCCCTTTCCGCAGTACACGGCCTTCAACCAGGTCTCGCCCATGAACCGCAACTCGGTCTACCACTCGGCGCAGGTGAAGGTGGAGAAACGCTTTGCCCAGGGCGCCTCCGTGCTCGGCTCCTACACCTGGTCCAAGCTCATGAGCGACACCGATACCCTCACCGCGTGGCTCGAACCCGGCGGCGGCATGGGCGTCCAGAACTGGTATAACCTGAAGGCCGAAAAGTCCGTCGCGCTCTACGACGTCCCCCACCGCGCCGTCATCAGCTTCATCTACGACCTGCCCTTCGGCAAAGGCAAACCCTTCCTGGGTGATGCCGCCGGTGCCGTCGAACGCATCGTGGGCGGTTGGGGCGTCAATGGCATCACCACGTTCCAGAGCGGGAATCCGTTGAACATGACCATGGCCGTCAACACGTCCAACTCGCAGGGCGGCGGACAGCGTCCGAACTCCACCGGGCAGAGCGCCAACCTGACCGGCGCCGCGCAGGACCGCCTCAGCCGCTGGTTCAACACCTCCGCCTTCACCCCCACCCCCGCCTTCCAGTTCGGCAACGTCGCCCGCTCCCTCACCGATGTCCGCTCCCACGGCATCGCCAACTATAACATCACCATCTTCAAGAACACGAAGATCAACGAACGGTTCGGCCTGCAGTTCCGCACCGAGATCTTTAACCTGTTCAACCGGGTGCAGTTCGGCTATCCGGGTACCCAGTTGGGCAATCCGCAGTTCGGTGTCATCAGCGGGCAGTTTAACGACCCGCGGTTGATTCAGTTCGCGCTGCGGCTCCAGTTCTGATGCGATTGGCCGTTCCTTGGTGCGTTGGCTCAATAGGACTCTGCGCGGCGTGGTTGCTCGCGCAGAGTCCTGCCGTTTTTACCGCGACCGCTCTGCCTTTTACCCACCGCCATTCGCCAACGGCCCAAAAGTATCTGCTCGAGACAATGGGCGGCGGCATCGCCCTGCTCGACTTCAACAACGACGGCCGGCTCGATATCTTCCTCGTCAACGGCGGCAAGCTCGCCGATCCGACTCCTGAACCACCCGATTTCGCCCGGCGCGAGCCCGCCTTTCACAACCGGCTCTACCGCCAGACGGCGGCCGGGGCGTTTGTCGATGTGACTCGCGAGGCTGGACTGGCCGACAGCCCCAACGTTTATGGCATGGGGGCCGCCACTGGCGATATCGACAACGACGGCGACACCGACCTCTACCTCACCGCCTACGGCGAAAACACCCTGTACCGGAACAACGGCAACGGCACCTTCACCCGCACCGCCGAAGCCCGCGCCGGCGGCTGGAGCGTCTCGGCCGCCTTTCTCGACTACGACAACGACGGCCGCCTCGACCTGTTCGTCGCTCGCTACCTCGACTGGACAATCGGCCGCAACATCCTCTGCGGCACCCCCTTCCACGCCTACTGCCGGCCCGACAAGTTCCCCGGCGTCAGCAATGTTCTCTTTCGTAACGAAGGCGATGGACGCTTCCTCGACGTAAGCCGCCAGACCGGCGTCGCCGCGATCATCGGCAAAGCCATGGGCGTGGCCGTCAACGACTTCAACAGCGATGGCTATGCCGATATCGCCGTGGCCAACGACGGCATGGAGCAGTTCCTGCTCCGCAATGAGCGGGGCGCCGCCTTTCGCGAAGTGGCCATCGAAGCCGGCGTTGCGCTTTCCGACGATGCGCGGACCTACGCGGGCATGGGCGTCAGTTTTGCCGACTACAACAACGACGGGCGCGCCGATCTCGCCATTACAAATCTTGCCCTTGAAAAGTACGCCCTGTATCGCAACGAAGGCGACGGCAGCTTCCGGTATACGACGCTCGAAAGCGGCCTCGCGGCCGAAACAGCGCCGCATTCCGGCTGGGGCGTGGGACTCCACGATTTCGATAACGACGGCCGTAAGGATCTGTTCGCCGCCCAGGGCCATGTGCTCGATAACGTCGAACGGATCCAATCCAACCTCCGCTATCTCGAAGAGCCGGGACTCTACTGGAACCGGGACGGACGGTTCCGCGCCGCCGCGCTCAGCCTGCCCCGCGTGGCCGGCCGCGGAGCCGCCTTCGGCGACATCAATAACGACGGACGGATGGACGTCGTCCTGGCCGTCCTGGGAGGGCAGCCGATGGTGCTGCTGAACCGCTGGGGGCCGCCCGGACTCACCCTCCGCCTCCGCGGCGCGCGCGCCAACCGTGACGGCGTCGGGGCGGTGGTCACCGCCGGCGGCCAGACTGTCTACGCCACCACCAGCGGCAGCTACCTCGCCGCCAGCGACCACCGCGTTCACCTCGCACCCGGCGCCAAACAGGTAGAGGTCGTCTGGCCGGGCGGCCTGCGGCAGGTGGCGGAGTTGGGCGCCGGCCCGTTGGTTACCATAGCGGAGAAGCCATGATTTTGATTGTGCTGGTGACGGCCCTGGCGCAGGCGGTGACGCCCGAACTGCGAGAGCGGGTGGAAAACGGACTCAAGGCGCGGGCGGCCGGAAATTGGGAAATGGCCATCCGGGAGTTCACGCGGGTGGTGGAGTTGGCGCCGGATCTGGCGGCGGCTCACGTCAACCTGGGCAGCGCGTATTTCGCTAGCAAAGACTACGGGCGGGCCGTGCCCGCGCTGCAGCGGGCCGTCGCGTTGAATCCAGAGTTGGCCGGAGCGCAACAGATGCTGGGAACCGCGCTGCTGGCCCAGGGGTTGGCCGCGGAAGCCATTCCCCATTTGGAAAAAGCAAAGGCCACGGCACTGCTGGGGGTGGCCCTGCTCGAGGCCGGCAAGCCGCGGGAGGCGGTCGAGCCGTTGGAGGCGGCGGTGGCGGCAGCGCCGGATGATCCGGACCAACTGTATTACCTCGGGCGAGCGCATGCGGAGTTATCCCGGCTGCTGATGGCGCGCCTCCTCGCCGGCGCCGGGCCGCGGGCCGAACAGGTTCGCGGGGAGGCGGCCATGAGCGCAGGAAAGACGGCCGAGGCGGAAAAGCACTTCCGCGCGGCGCTGGCAGGCCGGCCGGATCTGCCGAAAGTCCATGCGGCGCTGGGCGAAATGTATCTGGAGCAGGCCAATTACGCGGCCGCCGAAAAAGAGTTCCGCGCCGAGGCGGCACTGACGCCGGCTTCGGCCGAAGTAGCTTATAAGTTGGGCTTGAGCCTCGCGAATCTGGGACAGGGAGAGGCTGCGGCGGCCGAGTTGGAGCGATCGCTGCGCCTACGTCCGGAGATGCCACAGACGGCTCTCGAGTTGGGTAAGGCGCTGGCCGGATTAGGCCGCGCGAACGACGCCGTGCAGGCGTTTGAGAAGGTAGTCGCCTGGGAGCCCGCCTCCCGGCTGGCCGAGGCCGCCTATCTGCAGTTGGCGCAACTCTACCGCAAGCTGGGGCGGGTGCGGGAGGCCGCCGCCGCGGCCGAAAAACTGCGCCTCCTGCGCCAGGCTGGCGCATCGGCCGGTGGAGCCCCCCGATAGCGTGGCCGGACCACACTCTTCGAGCCAGCCGGACGTCACCAGAAGAGATAATACGGCTTGCCGCCGGGAGTTACAAAAGATAAACTCAGGTTCCAGCATGCGTGTGTTCCCCTTGATTTTGCTGGCCGTTGGCGCGCTCGCGGCGCCCCCGCCCAAAGCCGAATCCATCTACCCGGTCAGCGGCCGCGCCGGAACCACCTTCGCCGCCCAGATCCGCACCACCGACGCCCCGGGCGCCTACGCCCTCTGGTTCGAATCCCCCGGCGCCTCGGCCGAAATCCTCAAGGCCGAACCCGATCCGCCCCGCAAAAACGGCCAGATTCTCCACCTCACCCTCCGCCTCGCCGACTCCTTCGAGCAAACCACCCTCCGCGTCGTCACCCCCACCGGCGTCTCCACCCCCCTCCGCCTCGTCCGCCACCCCGAACCCACCGTCCTGGAAGCCCCCACCCCCAAAGATCTCCCCACCCAGGCCCAGCGCCTCCCCGCCCTGCCCGCCGCCGTCCAGGGGCGCATCAGCGAATCCGGCGAAGTGGACTACTACCTCTTCCACGCCCAGGCCGGCGAAACCTGGACCTTTGAAACCATCTCCAGCCGCGGCCTCGACCCCGCCCTCTCCCTCTACCGCCCCGGCGGCAGTTGGTTCGACCCCGACCGCCCCACCCGCATCGCCTTCCGCGACGAAGCCGTCTCCTATCCCGACCTCCCCACCGAAGCCTTCCTCCGCCACCGCTTCGACAAAACCAGCGACTACTTCATCCGCGTCAACGGCTTCTGGGGTCATGGCGGACCCGGCCAGGAGTACACCCTCCGCATCCATCGCGGCGAACCGGCCATCCCCGCCAAGCCCCCCGCCCAGGCCGACGGTTGGGCCGAACGAACCTGGGTCCGCCCCCTCGCCCCGGACCGCATGGAGCGCCTCGCCGCGCGCGCCCTCCCCGCCAGCCAGCCGCCTATCCCCATCATCGACGCCGACGCCGAACCGCAAACCGTCCCCGTCCAGCCCCCCAAAATCCCGCTCCCCGCTCTCGTCGTCGGCGCCATCGAGCGGCCCGGCGATATCGACCGCGCCCGCTTCACCGCCAAAGAGGGCGACCGCCTCACCTTTGAAATCGAAACGCCCGAAAAAACGCTCCCGCTGATCAACCCCTATCTCCGCATCATCGACTCCGACGGCGTCGAAGCCTTCACCAACATCCTCTCCACCGTCAACTCGAACGGCAACGCCTCGAAGCAGATCAAACCCAAAACCATGTTCTCCTTCCCGCGCGGCGGCGAATTCACGCTCGAAATCCGCGACATCACCGCCGCCTACGGCGACCCCGGCATGCGCTACCGCCTCCTCGTCCGGCCTCAGGTCCCCCACCTCGGCGAAGTCACCATCACCGCCGACGCGCTCAACCTCGACCGCGGCAAAACCGCCAAACTCAGCGTCGTCACCGACCAGGAGGAGGGCTTTGAAGGCTTCGTCGTCCTCTCCATCGACGGTCTCCCCCCCGGCGTCACCGCCGTCACCGGAACCGAAGTCGAGCCCGATAGCCCGCCGCAGGAGTCCCAGGCCAAGCGCGAGCGGTTCGTGACCAAAAGCAAGAAAGCCACCATCCTGCTGATGACCCGCGCCGACGCCCCCCTCACCCGCCTGCCCGCCGAAGGCCTCGTCTACGCCCAGCCCGTCGTCAACGGAACGCTGGGAGATAAGATCCTGATCAAGAAGATTCCCATAATGGTGATTGGAGGTGCTCAATGAAGGTCCTCGCCGCCCTGCTGTCCGGCTGCCTGCTCGCGGCAGCCGCTGAACCCGCCGTCAACATCGTCAGCCTGCGGGTGGAGCCGGCCCAGGCCGCCCTCCGCGGCCGCGGTGCCTCGCAGCAATTCGTCGCCATGGGCCGCCTGGCCGATGGCAGCGAAATCGACGTCACCGGCGAAGCTACCTTCGCCGTCCGCGACCAGGCCATCGCCGCCCTGCGCGAACGCGGCCGCGTCTTCGCCTCCGCCGACGGCGCCACCCAACTCACCGTCACCGCCGCCGGCAAAACCGCCCAGGCCAGCCTCGCCGTCACCAAATCTGACGAAACGAAGCCATTCAGTTTCGGCCGCGACATCGGCGAAATCCTCACCCGCCGCGGCTGCAACAGCTCCCGCTGCCACGGCGGCGTCAAAGGCCAGGCCGGCTTCAAACTCTCCGACAACGCCATCCACGCCCGCGAAGACTACCGCTGGATCGTCGACGGCGGCGTCTTCCAGGTGCTCTCCTCCGAGTCCGGCGGACCGCAGAAGCCCCGCATCGACAAAGCCGCCCCCGAACAGAGCCTGCTCCTCCGCAAGGCCACCATGGAAGCCCCTCACGGCGGCGGCCGCCGCTTCCCCAAGGATTCCGACGACTACCAGACCATCCTCACCTGGGTCCGCAACGGCGCGCCTTTTGGCGAAGCGGCCGGCTCGGAAGGCGCCAAAGTGGTCAAACTCGAAACCTTCCCGCGCGAAATCGTCCTGCCCGCTGAACGGAAGCAGCGCATCCTGGTCACCGCCCGCTTCTCCGACGGCCACACCGAAGACTTCACCCACCGCGTCCTCTACACCGCCTCCGACAACGCCATCGCCCGCGTCAGCGGCGCCGGCGAAGTCGAAACCCGCGGCGCCGGCGAAGCGGCCATTCTCATCAAAGCCGCCGGCCGCAGCGTCCGCGTCGGCGTCGGCGTCACCGGCCCGCCCGTCCCGAACTACCCCAAAACCGCCTCGAACAACTTCATCGACGACGAGGTCTTCGCCAAGCTCCGCCGCTTCCAGATCGTCCCCTCCGCCCTGTCCACCGACGCCGAGTTTATCCGCCGCGTCGCGCTCGACATCGCCGGGCGCATCCCCCCGCCCGACCGCGTCCGCGCCTTCGTCGCCGACCGCGACCCCCGCAAGCGCGCCAAGCTCATCGACGCGCTCCTCGAGTCCCCTGAGTATGTCGACTACTGGACCTTCCGGCTCTCCGACCTCTTCCGCGTCTCCATCTTCCCGGTAGGCATCAATCCGAAGTGGACGCAGCAGTACTCCGAGTGGATCCGCGAGGCGGTCGAGCAGGACCGTCCCTTTAGCGAAGTCGCCCGCGAGCGCGTCGCCGCCCAGGGCTACAGCGCCTCCTCCCGCCACTACCTGCCCTACCTCGTCATCCCCCCGGCCGAAAACATGATGGGCGAACAGGTCCGCGTCTTCCTCGGCCGCCGCCTCGATTGCGCCCAGTGCCACGACCATCCCTACGAAGAGTGGACACAGGATCAGTTCTGGGGACTCACCGCCTTCTTCGGCCCCATGTTCAAACTCGGCGGCAACCCGGACTCGGTTATCTTCGATTTCCCGCAAGGCAAAGAGGTGGCGGCCGATGTCCCGACGCCCACCCCGCTCGGCGTCTTCCACCCGCGGACCAAGCAGAAGGTCCAACCCATGCTGCTCGACGGCAAGGTGTTCCCGTTTGAAAAAACCGAGTTCCCCCGCGCCGAACTCGCCACCTGGATGACCGCCCACCCCTACTTCGCCGAAGCCGCCGTCAACCGCCTCTGGAGCAACTTCTTCGGCCGCGGCCTCGTCAACCCCATCGACGACTTCCGCTCCACCAACCCGCCGAGCCACCCCGAACTCCTCGCCAAACTCGCGGCCGAGTTCACCCGCGGCGGCTTCCGCTCAAAAAACATCATCCGCCTCATCGCCAACTCCCGCGCCTATCAGCTCTCGAGCACCCCCACCCCGTCCAACACCGCCGATCGCATCAACTACTCCCACGCCCTGCCCCGCGCCCTCGACGCCGAAATCCTGCTCGACGCCATCGGCGATGTCACCGGCGTCCGCGACCGCCACACCGTTGGCACCAACCGCGGCGAATGGCGCGGCGGCAAAACCCCGCTCGGCACCCGCGCCGTCGAACTCAAAGAGAGCGACATCTACCCCTCGCCCTTCTTCGACGCCTACGGACGCCCGAACCGCTACTCGGTGCCGGAGCGCGACGTCTCGCCCAAGCTCGCCCAGGCGCTGCACCAATGGGCCGGCTCGACCTACAACAACCGGCTCTGGGGCCCCGGCTCGCGCGCCCAGCGCCTCGTTGAAAGCGGCGCGCCGAACGCCCGCATTGTCGAAGAGTTCTATATGGCCGCCTTCGCGCGTCCGCCCTCGGCCGCGGAGTCCGCCGCGCTCGAACAGATCCTCACTGCGGCGCCCAAGCGGGAGCAGGCCATTCAAGACATGGTCTGGGCTATCATCAATTCACGGGAATTCGCTGAAAATCATTAACGGAGGCCTATGTTTCACACGACAAAAACGCTCTCCCGCCGGGACTACCTGCGCGCCGGCTCCCTCGGCTTCTTTGGCCTCGATCTGGCCAAAGCGCTCGCCGCGGCTACCCCGGCCAAAGCCAAATCCTGCATCCTGATCTGGCTTGAAGGCGGCCCGGCGCAGATGGACACCTTCGACCCGAAGCCCAACAGCAGCTTCCGGCCCATTGCTACGAACGTCGCCGGCATCCAGGTCTCGGAGCTCCTCCCGCAACTGGCCAAACGCATGGACCGCCTCGCCCTCATCCGCTCGATGAGCTCGTTCGGCGATGACCACCCGCAGGCGGTCCACTACGCCGCCACCGGCCACCTGCACAACCCGGCCATGCAGTTCCCCAGCCTCGGCTCCATCGTCGGCAAGGAGAAGGGCCCGCGCAACGGCATGCCCGCCTACGCCATCGTCCCCAAGTTCGAAGGCGGCCGCCAGTACGAAGACTACTTCCGTTCGGCCTTCCTCGGCGCGGACTACGACCCCATGCTCGTGCCGGACCCCGCCAAAGGCAACTTCGAAGTGCCCGACATGGGCCTGCCCAAGTCGGTCACCACGGCCGCCATCGACAGCCGCCAGGAGTTCCGTAAGATCATCGAACAGGAGTACCGCGCCCGCGTCGCCAGCGCCGAGCACGCCAAGGTCGACTCCTTCCAGAAGAAGGCGCTTGAAATGCTGCTCACCCCCGGCGTCCGCGAGGCCTTCGATCTGTCGAAAGAGAGCGACAAGACGCGCGACACCTACGGCCGCGACAGCGTCGGCCAAAGCCTCCTCCTCGCCCGGCGCATGGTGGAAGCCGGCACGCGCTTCGTCACCGCCGCCGGCTACCACGGCAGCTCCTGGGACACCCACTCCGACAACGACCGCCTGCACCGCGACCGCCTCACCCCGCCGCTCGACCGCGGCCTGTCGGCGCTGCTCGACGACCTCGTCGCCCGCAGCCTCTCCGACGAAACCATCGTCATTGCCATGGGCGAGTTCGGCCGCACCCCGCACATCAACCCCGGCCTTGGCCGCGACCACTGGCCCAAATGCTGGTCGCTGGCCATCGGCGGCGGCGGACTCCGCGTCGGCCAGGCCGTTGGCAAAAGCGATGAACGCGCCGCCAACGTGGTCGAGCGCAAGACCTCCATCGGCGACCTCTTTGCGACTGTCTACAAAGCCATGGGCATCGACTGGCACCAGGAGTACATGACCCCGGTGGGCCGGCCCATCAAGATCGCCAACTCGTTTGAGGATTCCACCGGCGAGCCCGTCCGCGAACTCTTCGGCTAGGC
This sequence comes from Bryobacteraceae bacterium CoA2 C42, assembly GCA_019931245.1. GTDB lineage: Bacteria > Acidobacteriota > Terriglobia > Bryobacterales > Bryobacteraceae. The sequence continues at coordinate 13,346 of JAINDL010000151.1, read as the reverse complement.
CGTGCGCCAGGGGCGCTCACCCCAAGAGCGCCCGCACCGGATCCCCCTCCACATCCGTGAGCCGGAAGTCCCGCCCCTGCACCCGGTAGGTCAGCCGCTTATGGTCAAAGCCAAACTGGTGCAGAATCGTCGCGTGCAGGTCGTGCACGTTCACCGGATCCTTCACGCTCTGGAAGCCCAGTTCATCCGTGGCCCCCACGCTCGCCCCGGCGCGGACCCCGCCGCCGGCCAGCCACACGCTGTAGCCGTCAATCAGATGGTTCCGTCCCGCCGACTTGGCCGCCCCTTCCGCCATCGGCGTCCGGCCGAACTCGCCGCCCCAGACCACCAGCGTCTGGTCCAGCAATCCGCGCTGCTTCAGATCGGCCAGCAAGGCCGCCGAAGCGCGGTCCACTTCGGGACACATCTGGTCCAGCCGCCCCTCAATGCCGTTATGGTGGTCCCAATCGGTGTGGTAAACCTGCACGCAGCGCACCCCACGTTCCACCAAACGGCGCGCCAGCAGGCAGTTGGTCGCAAAGCCGGGCTTGCCCGGCGTCGCCCCGTACAGCGCGAGGGTCGCCTGGCTCTCCCCGGACAGATCCATCAGGTCCGGGGCGCTCGCCTGCATCCGGAACGCCATCTCGTAGGAGGCGATGCGCGTGGCAATCTCCTCGTCGCCCGTCTCGGCCAAACGCTCCCGGTTGAGATCGGCAATCGCTTCGACGGCCCGCTGTTGACGCTCCCGCGTCACCCCGGCCGGGCTCTGCAGATGGAAGATCGGCGACTTGGCGTTGAGAAACGGCACGCCCTGATAGTGGGTCGGCAGGAAGCCCGAGCCCCAGATATCATTGCCGTTCCGCGGTCCGCGCGGCCCGCTCGACATGGCGACAAACGCCGGCAGGTCTTTGGTCTCCGCGCCGAGGCCATAGAGCAGCCACGCGCCCAGCGAAGGGCGCCCCGGCGCCATCGCCCCCGTGTGCGCCGCAATCATGGCCGGCGAGTGATTCACGTTCACGGTCTTCATCGAATGGATGAAGGCGAGGTCGTCAGCCTGCCCGGCGAGGCGGGGCAGCAGGCTCGAAAACCAGTGGCCGCTCTGCCCGTGCTGCCGGAACTCACGCTTCGTGCCGTAGAGCTTGGGCGCCGCCATCCGCTCCATGAAGGCGAACTTCTTGCCGGCCAGCAGCGAGGGCGGCGTCAGTTGGCCGTCCATCGCCGTGAGCTTGGGCTTGTGCTGGTAGAGGTCAAGCTGCGACGGGCCGCCCTCCATGAACAGGTAGATGATGCTCTTGGCCTTGGCCGGAAAATGCGGCTGCCGGGGCTCGAGCAGATCGGCCAGCGCCACGCGCGCCAGGCCCAGGGAAGACAGACTCAAAAAATGGCGACGGGCCAGAGACAGAGACATGGGAGCTACTCGCGGGTAATGAATTCGTCGGTGTTCAGCAGAACGCGGGCGACGGTGGTCCAGGCGGCCAACTCCGGGCCGGCGCCCTTCCCCGCCAGCGCTTCGGCCTCTTCGGGTTTCGTCGCGAAGGCGTCCCGCTCGACGGCATGCAGACGCCGCAACCGCTCCCGCTCGCGCGCCGTGGGCAGGCGGCCGGCGGTGAGCCGGTAGGCCTCGGCCAGCGGGTCGGCGGCGGCAGCCACGCGGCGCGCCAGCGCCTGCGCCATCTCGTGGAAGTTCGGATCGTTCAGCAACGTCAGCGACTGCAGCGGCGTGTTCGTGCGCGGCCGCCGCGTGCAGGGCGTGAGACCATTGGCGCCGTCGAAAACCTTCATCGACGGGTTGGGCGTAATGCGGTAGTGGAACGTGTACAGGCCGCGGCGGTAGCGGTCCTCGCCCTGCGACGTGCGCCAGAGCTGCTTCACCTGCCCGGTCTCCATCACGCCTTCGGGCTGCGGGGGGTAAACGCTCGGCCCGCCAAGCTTGGCCTGCAGCAGACCGCTCGCCGCCAGCGCGTTGTCCCGCACAATCTCGGCATCCAGGCGCAGCCGCGTCTGCCGGCCCAGCAGCCGGTTATTCGGGTCGCGCTGCGCCAGATCCGCCCGCTGCCGCGCCTCCTGCCGGTAGGCCGCCGAGGTGACAATCAATCGCTGCAGCTGCTTCTGGCTCCAGCCCAGCCGGATGAACTCGGTCGCCAGCCAGTCGAGCAGCTCGGGATGAGAAGGCGCCGCCCCCTGCGTGCCAAAGTCGTTCTCGGTCTCCACCAGCCCCGTGCCGAAGAAGCGCTGCCACTGCCGGTTTACGGCCACGCGGGCAAACAGCGGGTTCTTTTCGCTGGTAATCCACCGGGCCAGATCGAGCCGGTTCCGGACCGTTCCCGCCGCCGGGGGAAACGCCGCGGGCACGCCCGGCTCCACCGCGATTCCCTTGCGCAGATAGTCGCCCCCGAGCAGCACGTGCGCGGGCCGCGGCTGCCGGCGCTCGCGCATCACCATCGCGAAAGTGAGGTTGGTGGGCAGCTGCTTTTTGAGCGCGTTGATGGTCTCCGTGCGAATCTTCTCGCCCGCGTCGCCCTTGGGTAACTCATCGGATTCGCCGCCGCGGTAAGCGAAGCGCTCCTGGTAGAGCGCAAGCAGTTGCGCCTGCAGCGCCTGCCACTTGGCTACATCTGCCGGCGGTCCGAGCGCGAGCAGCGGCGCGTGCGTCACGTTCAAATCGTTGGTGGCCGAGAAGGGCGGCAGCTCCGGACCGTACTCGTCGAGATTATTGAAAAAGGCAAAGAGCTGGTAGTACTCCTTCTGCGAGATCGGATCGTACTTGTGATCGTGGCAGCGGGCGCACCCCGTCGATAGGCCCAGTAGCGTGGTACCGGTGGCGTCCACGCGGTCGGCGACGGCTTCGACGCGGTACTGTTCGCGATCCGTGCCGGCCTCGATCTGCAGCAGCGAGTTGCGATGGAAACCCGTGGCGATCATCTGTTCGGGCGTCGCCCCGGGCAGCAGGTCGCCGGCGAGCTGCTCGATGACGAACCGGTCGAACGGCAGGTCGCGATTCAGCGCTTCGATCACCCACTCGCGGTACTTCCAGATGTGGCGGGGTTCGTCGCGGGAGCCGCCGTCGGAGTCGGCGTAGCGGGCCTGGTCGAGCCAGTGGCGGGCCTGCCGTTCTCCGTAGTGGGGGCTGGCAAGCAGCCGGTCGACGGCCTTCTCATAAGCGTCCGGCGCGGGGTCGTTCAGGAAATGGTCGATCTCGGCGGGGGTGGGCGGCAGACCGGTGTGGTCGAGATGGACGCGGCGGAGCAGGGTGAGTTTGCCCGCCTCCGGAGACGGCGGGAGCTGCTCTTTTTCAAGGCGTGCGAGCACAAACCGGTCAATCGCGGTCCGCGCCCAGCGAGCGTTGGCGGGATTAGGTTCGTTGGGTCGCACCGGGGTCTGGAACGTCCAGTGGTTCCGCCGCTTCGCCGACGCTCGCCCGGCCGACCCGGAAGCCGGCCCCGACTCCGGCCCCGACTCCGGCCCCAACTTCGGCCAGAGCCCTCCGGCGGCCACCCAGCGCTCCAACTTCGCCACATCGTCCGGAGGCAACTGCCGGCCAGGCGGCATCTTGAGCCCGTCCTCGTGCTTGACGGCCTTTACGATCCAATCGAACCCCGGGCCGCGGTTGCCGCCCGCGGCAAGGGCCGCCCGCGAGGCGAGCGACAGGCCGCTGCTGCGGTTCGTCTCGTTATGGCAGCCCTGGCAATGGCGGACCAGGAGCGGACGGATCTCGGCCTCAAAACTCGCCGCCCCCATCTCCTGCCCGGCGCACGGCAGCGCTGCCAACGCCGCCATCAGCCAGGCGGCGCATCGGTTTCCGGGGGTTCCTCTCGGACGGATCATCAGGATCAGAGCAATCTCTCCCCGTCGATCATATCTGATACGCCCAAGGTCCGCGGTGCGCCGCCCCGGAGCCCGGTGGCCTACCAGATCAACCGCAAGGCCAGTTGCGTCCGGCGGGCAATGTTCGCCTGACCGGTGATTCGTCCGAAGTTGGCGGCGGTCGGCGACAGGTTTGGCGCGTTGAACGTTGGCGTGTTGAAGAAGTTAAAGAACTCCGCCCGGAACTGGATCGTCAACCGCTCCTTCACCTTGAAGTTCTTCAACATCGAGAAATCGACATTGTTTGCCCCATCGGCCCGCAGCGTTGCAAAACGGGTCGGGAAGGTTCGCACGTTGAAGTCCAACTGCTGGGCGGCAATCGTATTGAAACGCCGGGTGTCGAACACCCCGTCCACGCGCCGCGGATCCCAATTGAGCGGCCCCCCCAGGTAAATCACGTTACCCCAATCGACGGGACCGCCCGGCTGCCACGTGTAGATCACGTTGCTCACCCAGCCGCCAATGACGCCGTTCACCACCGGATGCAGGCTGGCGGCGAACCGCTTACCCTTCCCGAACGGCAGTTCGAGACTGGACGACACCACGAGCCGCTGCGGCCGGTCCTCAGAGGCAATCCGCTTCTCCAGCACCTCCGAGAAGGCGTTCAGGTGGCTCCGCCACTCAATCAGCTTCGAATACTGATAGTTCGCCATCAGGTTCACGCCGTTCGAGAACCGCTTCTCCAACCGCAGCATCAGCATGTGGAAGGTGGAACTTCCCCGGTTGTTGGAGTCCTGCGTCACGCTCAGAAATTGCGGGAAAGGCCGGAGCAGCTGCTGGCGAGCAACCACCCCGCCATTGAGGCCCGTCCGCGGCAGGAGCCCGGCAAACGGATTCGGGACATTGGACAGATTGCGATTAATAATCGCCTGATCTCGCGCGCCCGTCGTGCTCAGCCACTGGCCCGGCAGCGCCCCGATGTCGCGCGTCACCTCGAGATGGACGGAACGGTTTCCGATGTAGCCCGCTTCGAACAACAGCCCGGCGCTCAGCTGCCGCTGCACGCTGAAGTTCCAACGCAGCGAGTAGGGGTTCTTGAGTGCTGGAACCGTGTAGCGTACGCCGCGGCCATTGAACGTCGCCAGGCCTCGGCTCGAGCCCGGCGGCTGATCAAATCCATTGGGAAAGGGGTTGGCGAACGTCGCTGACGGCGTCAGAAATCCGTCGAGTGTCGGCACCAGAAGCGTCTCCTGGCTGAAGCCCGGCTGTTGAATCGCCGGTACGCCGTAACTGAACAGAAACGAGCCAATCCCGGCGCGCAGAACCGTTTTCCCGCCTAGCGCTTCGGGACTCCAGGAGATGCCAACGCGCGGGCTGAAGTACACAGGGTTCGTATCAAAGATTCGGGAGTTCCCGCTGCTGGCAAAGAGCAGCCCGCCGGGCGTCTGAAACTGGCCGGGAGCGATCTCGGGGATCGGATTCCGCGCGTAGGCCGCCACGACGGCCGGTTGAATCGGGTTCGCCGTCGTGAAGTCAAAGCCGTTCACCGCCCGGTTGTAGCGTTCCGTTGGCGGGACGTCGCGCTCGGCCCGCAGTCCCAGGTTCAACGTCAGGTTCCGTTTCACGCGCCAGTCGTCCTGCAGGAAGAAGGCAAAGTATTTCGCGTCCACCGTCCGGAAGGCATTCAGATCGAACTGCCCCGCCGTCGGAAGCCCCAGCAGGAAAGCGGCAAAATCCTGGCCCAGCGGTGCCGAAGGCGAGCTGTCAAGCGGACCCCGCGTCCACTCCGTGCCAAAGTCATAGCGCCCCGAGGAATCGCCCAGCGCGTAGCCGCTCTCGCGCGAATGTCGCAGATCGGCCCCAAACTTCAGCGTGTGCGACCGGACAATCTTCGTCATCGACGTAAATATCTGAAAGATGTCATATGCCGTCTGCTCCGAAGCCGGGGTCCCCAGGCTCGTAAACGAGGCGGCCGGAAAGACGACCCGGGGCAGCGTCGATTGTCGCGTGTTGTTCCGGATGTAAGCCGGCAAACCGAGCGCTGTCGTGTCAAAGTCCGGGAACAGGTTTGTGTTTCCCTCGATAAAGCGCGTCCAGTTCAACCGAACATTCAGCACCGTGCTCGGATTGATCGTGTGCACATCGTCGAGGGTAGCGCCCCAGTTCTCGCGCTTAAACCGTCGGCCGCCCGCGGCGTTCTGCCCCACCTGAAAGCCCAGCGAGCCGATCCCGCCGGCCGCGCGGTCGTTGGTCCGCATTGAGAAGAACAATTTATTCCGGTCGCTGATGTTGATGTCGGTCCGGCCCAGATAATTAAAAAACGCGTTGCGTTCACCCGCCTGCCCGATAAATAGATTGTCCTGTGTGTTCGGCTGGCCGGGCGCATTCGGCTGCGGATAAAAAGCCATGTAGTTCCGGGCGATCGCACTGATGCGGTTGGCCGGAATGATGTTGCCCGGAAAGGGCTGCCGGCGGACCCGGTCGCCTTCGCGCACCCCGGTGGCCGGATCGTAGATCTGGTAGATGGATGCCACGTTCAGCAACTGCGAAAGGTTGCCGCTGCGAAACGCCTCGGTCGGCACCGTCGAGCGCTCCGGGCGCGGCAGCGCATCCTTGACTTGCTCAAATCCGAAGAAGAAGAACAGGCGATTGCGGCCATCCACCAGTTTCGGCACAAAGATCGGACCACCGACCGTGGCGCCGTACTGATTGAAGCGCACCAGCGGACGCGGCTGGTTGGTCGCGTTATTGAAAAACTGATTGGCTGCCAAATTCGAGATCTGATTGAATTCATACGCCGTGCCATGCAACTGATTGGTGCCGCCCTTCATCACCACGTTGACGGTCCCGCCGCCCGTGTGGCCGTAGGCCGCGTCGATGTTGAAGGTTTCCACCTTCACCTCCTGCACGGCGTCCACCGGCGGGTTGTACGCCACCCGGTTGTCGCGGGTCGTGTTCGGCGCGCCGTCCAGCAGCAGTTCGTTCGAACGGGCCACCGCGCCGCCCATCGAGAAGCCCGATGGCCCGCCGTTATCGAAAGGCCGGAAAAAGCGCGGATCGCTCGAAGGAATCACTCCAAACGCCAACTGCGCCAGCACCAGCGGCGTGCGCCCGTTCATCGGCATGTTCTCGATCACCTGCGTGCCGATCACCTGCCCCGACGACGCCGTCGAAGTCTCGAGCAGCGGCGCCTCGGCCGTTATCGTGACGTTCTCGGTCACCGCGCCCACCTCCATCGAAACGTCCAGCGCAATCCGCTGGTTCGTGCTGACGCGAATCCCTTCGCGCACGAAACGTTTAAAGCCCGTGGCCTCCACGCTAAGGACGAAGTCTCCCGGCGGCAGGAACGGCAATGTGTACTGGCCATCCTGTCCGGAAACCGTTTGGAACTCGGCGCCGGTCTCCTTCTGCTTGGCCGCTAGCTTCGCCCCGGCGATGACGGCGCCCTGGCTGTCCGTCACAATTCCGGACAACGTCGAACGAAACTCCTGCGCCCGGCACTGGATGGCCGTCAGCAGCAGAAGGGACGCAAAAGTGAATCTCATATGATCTCTCTCCCGGCCGGCCACCCCGGTTTCTGCGCGCCTCATCCTCAGCCCGGCGTCACAAAAATTTTGGAGTGTGCCCAGCGGGACCGTTAGGGATACCCACGGCACCCTGAATCGCTCCCGCCCTATGGTAAGGGGCGTCCCGCACCGGACGGTATCACACGATCGTGCGATTTGGAAACGGAGCGCTCCCCGACATCCTTCGGTTCGCTTGCGGCACCGGGTCCAGCGGCTCCGGCCGTGCCGCGAGGAACCACGCGACGCCACTCGCTGCTACCCTCGTAAGCAATGGCCGACATCTCCCGCTTCGCCGACTACTCCCGCATCGTCTTCACCGCCGAAAACAAAACCGCCGACCAGTGGATGCGCAACAACTTCGACCGCTACACCCTCCAGTTCGACCTCCCCGAAGAACTCCCCGACGCCCTCGCCTTCGAAAAAGCCGCCGCCGACGCCGGCCTCTCCGTCGACCCCGCATAGCAGATATAATCCCGTCATATGAAACGCCGCGATTTCGCTCTCCGCGCCGCCGGCCTCGCCGCCGCGGCCCAGGCGCCCGCCGCTCCGCTCAAACTCAACCCGCCCAAGATCACCCCCTGGGCCCCCGGCATGAAGATCGCCATGCAGCTCGGCGCCAACCCCAGCGACGAAGACCTCCAGTTCATGAACCAGGTCGGCGCCCTCTACACCTCCGTCACCATCAAACGCGAAGACGATAACGTCGAAAACTTCCGCCGCATCAAGGCCAAGGTCGAATCGGCCGGACTCCGCGTCTTCAACATCGGCCACGACGGCAACCGCAACCAGGAAGAGATCGTCCTCAACCTCCCCGGCCGCGACGAACGCATCGAAGCCTACAAACGCTACCTCCAAAACTGCGGCAAAGCCGGCATCCACTACGTCACCTACGCCCACATGGGCAACGGCATCTGGGCCACCGAGCGAGAATCCACCCGCGGCAGCGCCTCCGCCCGCGCCTTCAACCTCGCCAAAGGCGGCGAGGGCACCTGGGCCGGCAAAGTGTTCAAAGGTCCCCTCTCCCATGGCCGCGTGTACACCGAACAGGAGCTCTGGGACAACTACGAATACTTCATCCGCAAAGTCGCCCCGGTCGCCGAAGAAAACAACGTCTTCATCGGCATCCATCCCGACGACCCGCCCGTCCCCATGCTTGCCGGCATCCCGCGCCACATCTTCGGCACCTTCGAAGGCTACAAGCGCGCCCTCGAAATGGCCAACTCCACCCACGTCGGCGTCTGCTTCTGTATCGGAACGTGGCTCGAAGGCGGCGAACTCATGGGCGCCGATGTCGTCACCGCCATCAAGTACTTCGGCGAACGCGGCAAAATCTGGAAAGTGCACATGCGCAACATGTCCGCTCCCCTGCCCCACTTCGTCGAAACCTTCGTCGACAACGGCTACTATGACATGTACAAAGCCATGAAAGCCCTCCGCGAAGTCAACTTCGACGGCATCATCATCGGCGACCACTTCCCCACCATGGCCGGCGGCCCCCGCGTCGCCGTCGCCTACACCATCGCCTGGATGCGCGCCATGGTCGAACGCGCCCACGCCGAAGTCAAAACCACCTGAACACCCCTCCCCGCGGGGCATGAGCTAAGATCGAAACACCGATGCTCGTGCCCCGCTTCGTCCTCTGTCTCCTCGTCGCTGCGCTCCTCGAAGCCGCGCCCACCCCCGCCGAACTCGCCCGCTGGCAGCGCCAAGCCAAACAGGTCACCATCACCCGCGACCGCTGGGGCATCGCCCACGTCTCCGGCAAAACCGACGCCGACGCCGTCTTCGGCGCCCTTTACGCCCAGGCCGAAGACGACTTCCCCCGCATCGAAGCCAACTACCTCACCGCCCTCGGCCGCACCGCCGAAGCCGACGGCGAAGCGCGCCTCTACTTCGACCTTCGCTCCCGCCTCTACCTCAACCCCGCCACCCTCCCGGCCCGCTACGCCGCCAGCCCCCTCTGGCTCCGCAAACTCATGGACGCCTTCGCCGACGGCCTCAACTACTACCTCCACACTCACCCCGCAACCAAGCCCCGCGTCCTCACCCGCTTTGAACCCTGGATGGCCCTCAGCTTCACCGAAGGCAGCATCGGCGGCGACATCGAACGCATCAGCCCCCGCGAGCTCCAGGCCTTCTACGGCGACGGCGCCACCACCCTCGCCGCCCTCCCCCCCGCCCCGGACAACGAACCCCGCGGCTCGAACGGCGTCGCCATCGCCCCCGCCAACACCCGCCACAAAAACGCCCTCCTCCTCATCAACCCCCACACCTCCTTCTTCTTCCGCTCCGAACTCCAGATGACCTCCCGCCAAGGCCTCAACGCCTACGGCGCCGCCACCTGGGGCCAGTTCTTCATCTACCAGGGCTTCAACGACCGCGCCGGCTGGATGCACACCACCTCCGGCGTCGACGCCGTCGACGAGTTCCGCGAAACCGTCGAAAAAACCCCCACCGGCTATGTCTACAAACACGGCGACGCCACCCGCCCCGTCTCCACCGAAACCATCACCCTCAACTACCAAACCCCCAACGGCCCGGCCCGCAAGACCTTCACGACCTACCGCACCCACCATGGCCCCATCGTCCGCGCCATCGACGGCCAGTGGGTCGCCATCCGCTTCATGCAGGAGCCCATCAAAGCCCTCTCCCAGTCCTACCTCCGCACCAAGGCCCGCAGCTACAAGGCCTTCCGCGAAACCATGGAACTGAAAGCCAACTCCTCCAACAACACCATCTACGCCGATGCCGACGGCGCCATCGCCTACTTCCACGGCAACTACCTCCCCAAACGCGACGCGAAATTCGACTGGAGCAAACCCGTCGACGGCGCGAACCCCGCCACCGACTGGGGCCCCCTCCACGCCCTCACCGACCTGCCCGAACTCCACAACCCCGCCTCCGGCTGGCTCTACAACGCCAACAACAGCCCCTGGTCCGCCGCCGGCGCCCACAGCCCCAAGCCCGAAAACTTCCCCGCCTACGTCGAACGCGGCGTCGAAACCGCCCGCGGCCTCCACGCCCTCAAAGTCCTCGACGGCGTCAAAGACTTCACCCTCGACTCCCTCCTCGGCGCCGCCTACGACACCCACCTCCCCTGGTTTGAAAAAACCATCCCCGCCCTCGTCAAAGCCTGGGAAGCCACCCCCGCATCCGACCCGCTCAAAGCCAAACTCGCCTCCCAGATCGCCGTCCTCAAGGCCTGGAACTACCGCTGGTCCACGGACTCGGTCGCGACCTCCCTGGCCATCTTCTGGGCCAACGACCTCCTCCGCCGCTCCACCGGCCGCTCCATCAGCCTCTCCTTTGCCGACTCCATCGCCAAGGACGCCCCGAAGGACATCCTCCTCCACGCCCTCGCCGTCGGCTGCGACAACCTCACCCGCGACTTCGGCAAATGGCAGACCCCCTGGGGCGAAATCAACCGCTTCCAGCGCCTCACCGGCGACATCGTCCACCCCTTCGACGACGCCAAGCCCAGCCTCCCCGTCGGCTTCCCCTCCGCCCTCTGGGGCTCGCTCGCCTCCTTCGGCGCCGCCCCCAAGCCCGGCACGAAAAAGTGGTACGGCACCTCCGGCAACAGCTTTGTCGCCGTCGTCGAGTTCGGCAAACGCGTCCGCGCCCGCGCCATCTCCGCCGGTGGCGAAAGCGGCAACCCCGCATCCCTCCATTTCAACGACCAGGCCGAACGCTACAGCCGCGGCGAACTCCGCGAAGTCTACTTCTACCCCGACCAGATCAAGACCAACGCCAAACGCACCTATCAGCCCTAAGAACGCCGCTGACCCCACCGTCGGCCGAAAACGAGGTCAATCAAGACGGCATGCGGAAACGTCAACGCCGCCAGGCTGACAAACACCGTCTGCAACAAACGCGGTTCCACCGCCGTCTCCCGCGCATACCACCAATATCCCGCCAGCAACCCGGCCGTCCCCACCATCGGCGGCAGACCCGCCCAAACCAGTCGTCCCGCCTCCCCCTCCTCCTCCGCTAGACTCCGCAGAATGTGCCTCGCACTGTGCATCCCGCAAAAAAACAACGTAAAAGACTCGAGTGGCGGGACCACCGCACAAAGGGTCGCCGCCGCGCCAATCTCCACCGCCATCTGCCGGTTCCGCCGCCACGTCCCCGCCACACCCCAAGCCAATCCTCCAAGCCAACACCACGCCAGCCACCCCAGAATCAGCCGCAGCGCCGCCGCCACCTCCCCTGACGATAGAATCGCGAACAACTGCTCCACCTCCGCCCCATGCCGCCAAGCCGGCAACACCACCGGCGCACCCCCGTACAAAATCCGCAGCCACACCGGACACCCCGCTCCAGGATCACCCGAAAAATGCGCCACCGACACCGCCAAAAACAGCGGCAGCAACAGCCACGGCGCGCTCGGCCACCACACAATCACCGCCACCACCGGCGCCAGATAACCAGCCGTGAACAAAACCCACCGCCCCGCTCCCCGCACCCCCAACGCCCGACCCGCATAAATCGTATCCAACGCTCCGTGCGGAACCCCCAACAGCACAATCAACGATGCCAGACCCCACAATGTCGCCCCCCCCCGTGGCCCACTAGACACCAGCGCCAGCAACAGCGCGACGATGCAAGCGGCGACAAACCACCGGCCCTGCCGCGCCACCGCCGTGCCCCCTGCCACGATCCTGCCTTCAGGAAACAAGCGACTCCCGCCAAGCCGCCGCCGGCTCCGCGCACAAGCTCATCAAAGCCTTCACAAATGGCCCCGGCGGCAACGCCGCCACCACCCGCACAATGTCCGCCGCCGTCGCCCAGTCCCCCAGAAACCGCAATACCGAACCTGTCGCCGCCTTCCCAAACAACTGCGCGAAAAGCTGGGGCGCCAGCTGCGGCCGGTCCCGCAGGACCCGCAAGAACAGATGATCCAAAAAGGCCAGCGTCACCGGATCCTTCGCATGCCCGACCGGCGATCCATGCTCCCGTATCTGTAGCGCGCAACGCTCCGCCCATCGCTGAATCCGCTGAAACGCGTATCCCGTACAGGACCGCGCACCGCCCCCCGCTACCCCCGCCTGGACATACGACCATCGGCCGTCCCCCCACTGCACCCCCCCCGGAGACGCGCCCAGCATCCCCATCGGCAACACCCCGGACTCCGTGCGCACCACTCGACCCTCCCGCCCCGGAACGAGCCGATCCAACGCCCCCCGTAGCAGCGGCTGTAACTCGCCCGGCACCACCGCATATGGGGAAAACTCGGTGATTTCCACCAGCGCCCGCCGCGCATCGAACGGCAGAATATAAGTGAACACCATCCGCTGCCCGGGCGTCCCCCCGAAATCCATTAACGTTACTTGCCGCGCATCAAAACTGCCTTTCTCGTACTCCACCTCCACCCCCAGGAAACTCTGCCACAACAACGCATCCCCCTGCCGCGGCGCCCGCGCCGGACGCGTATCCACAACGTTGGTCGCCGAATAACTCCCCGCTGCCGTCTCCACCTCCCACCGGCCCGGTCCGCCGCCCACCACCCCGTGTACCGGCGCCTGATTCACTAACCCAATCCGTTCATTCCCGCTGATCGCAGCCAGCGAATTCCAGTAAAACCGCTCCGCCGGAATCGCGCAGTAAGGCGTGGCCGAACAGTCCACCCGCACCTCTTTCCCTGCCCCAGCTATCCGGAACTGCGACCATTCATACTCCACCAGTTCCTGTGCCAATGTACCTGGCAAACGCCAAAAACACCACGTCCGGTCATTGCTGTAACCGGCCCGGCTATCCACCACCAGCGTGCGCGGAGCGTCTTCGCCGTAACTGCTTAATCTCGCCGCCAGACTAAGTCCCGCGCAGCCTCCGCCAATAATGATCAGATCGTGATGACTTCTCATATCCAGCCTCCGGAACGGCGTAACCGATCGGGAGCCAGTCCGCCGGTCCGGCTCCCAAGGCTACTTCTGAGGAATCGCGCACAACGGACTCGCTTCGGCCCGGCGGGAGGGGCGAGTTCCTCGCCCGTTGATG
>JAINDL010000012.1 GCA_019931245.1 Bryobacteraceae bacterium CoA2 C42 | reverse complement strand
GCCTCTGCCCGGCGCAAACCAGGGCGGAAAGGAGGACTATCGAAGGTCAAAACACGTCAGAAAACACCGCCTTCCACCCACGCCTGCGAGGCTTCCGGCACGCGGGAGGCGGCCGCTATGCCTGCTATGCATAATTCAGGTATGATAAGGCAGAACAGGACAAGCTTAAACGCTACAACACACCGCTGCGCCTGGTTCGAATGGTCAACCACTGGCGTCCAATTGGTATGAAGTTACCCAAAACACCTACGCCACAAGGCCATTATGCGAATCTATTTAGTCCGTCATGCAGAATCGGAATCCCAAGTTGATTTGTCCGTTCTTCTTAACAAACAAGATTGCGACCAGGAGATTACCGTTAGAGGATGGAACCAAGCCCACGCTGTGTCCGAATGGTTTGAGATGCAAATCCGCGAGTTCGCTAAAAAACCTGGGTTTTGGGCCTTGCTGATTCGCAGTCCCTGGAAAAGGGCCGTGCAAACATCCGAGCCCATCATCGAGCGGTTGGGGTTGCGGAAAAGCGGCGGTTACCTTGAACGGGTGGAAGACGACGAGTTGCTGTGTGAAAGGCAACTGGGCCTGTTTGGGCCCTATCATGAGGCTCAACTGCCTGTTATGTTTCCGTCGGAATACGCGTTATTTCAGCGGGAGATTGCCTCCGTCGGACGCTATCGAGCCAGACCCGCGGGCGGTGAAAGCTACCTGGACGTCGAGCTTCGACTGAAACAGTTCCTCCCAAAAATCAAAGCTGCGGCGCGCGCAGGGGTAACGGATCTGATTGTCGTGGGACATTCACGGGCGCATAGCATTTTCCGTAAGCTATTGCTCGGCTTGGCAGAACATGAATACAAAGGAAAGGGCGGCTGGGACAACTGCATGGTCCGTTTGTTGGAATTCGCCCCCGGCATGAAAGCTCAAGATCATGGGTTTAATTACCCTCTGATGGGCTTGGAAGAACGTATCGCAGACCAATATGGTAGATTTTCACACTACGAGTTTTACTCGTTCTCTGGTGAGCCTGTCTGCTTCCTTTTGGACAAAGAGGGTGACGAATATGGCGCGCTAAGGCCTGGAAAGACTAAAGGGCATTTGGCGCATGCCGCAAACCTGTTGAGTGTGAAGGGAAAAGGCGACGATCATTTTGAACCGATTGACCGCCAGGAGTTCGAGCGGCTGTTCCAGGATTATGAGCCGAGGGCCATTTTGGTTATTTCAGAGGAGTATCTGAAAGAACACGGTATGCATTACGAAATAGGCGAGGAATGAGAGGATCGGAGGATCGCTCAAATTGGAGTTCTACCGCTCCGGCCTCTAGGTCTATCGTACCGGACTACTGAGCGCCACTGATCGACGAAATCAAGTGCGGATTCGCGATAATCGGGCAGAGGGCCACAAGTCGGTTGAACAGACCATTCTCGATGCAGTACGATCCCTTCGCTTCGACGGCTGAAAGAGATCTAGAGCCATGCAGCGCGACTGTGCCTTAAACGCAGTATGCATTGCCGAGAAAGACTCTCGAAGCAGACCGGAAACTTTCTTGGCAGATTTTCCGTCGTTTTACGCTTAGGTCTTTTGAGGTGGTCGTCCGCCCTTAAAAGTCATTGAAAATTTATCTTCGATCTCGTGTGGAAAGTCGAACCCGAATACGGATGTCATTGTGTAGGCGAAAACGCCTAACACCAATTCAAAGGACATTCCAAATGCCAGCCCCTTCCTTGCGCTTCGACAGAGGCGCAGCTGTTCTCAGCTTTCACGGGGAAGTCACTATTGAGAGCATCCTCGCGGTCAATGATCTCGGCAGACTGGCGGTGAACTACTATCAGGCGAAGTCGCTGGATCTTGAGATTGACTCCCCTGGTGGCGACTGCCGTGCGACAGAGACCCTCCGCGGCTTGCCGCGGGCCGGTCGGGCCTGATATTCTCCCGGATGATTTTGAGAGGTCAAGATAGCCTACGCTGCTGCGGATCCTTACGCTCGCTCCTTTGCTCTCGGCGTCCTTACTCGCCCAAACCACCTTTGCCTCCCTGACGGGCACCCTGACCGATCCGACCGGCGCTGCCGTGCCCGGGGCATCGGTCGTCGCGATCCGCGTGGCGAATAACTTCCGCTACGCCACCCAAACCAACGCCGCTGGCGCGTTTACCCTGGGACAGTTGCAGGAGGGAGCCTACACGGTAAGGCTCCAAGCGCCGGGTTTCAAGGAGTTCGTCGCCCAGCAGCTTGAACTGGTAGCGATGGACGTACGGCGTTTGGACGTCCAGTTACAGGTCGGCGCCGTCGAAACCAGCGTGGAGGTTACCGCTGGCGGCACTCTGATTGAAACCGAAACGGCGCGTATTTCGGACTCAAAGTCGGCACAACAAATCAATACCTTGCCGCTCAATACGCGCTCGCTGTGGAACTTCGTGGGTTTATCGCCGGGCGTAGTGCAGGCCGGTGGCGGCTCCTCCACGCGGCGGTTTTCCGGCTCCCGGGCCAACCAGTCGGACGCCTCCATCGACGGCATCACGCTGTCGAACCAGTTCGACGGAACACAAATTTCTCCGCTCGTCTCGCAGGTGGAGTCGTTTGAAGAAGTACGCGTCGATATGGCCAATAACACGGCCGAGTTTGGCGGCATCGGCCAAGTGACGATCGTCTCCAAATCGGGCACCAACCAACTGCACGGCTCGGCCTTCGACTACTACGCCACGCCCTGGTTCCGGGCTCGCAACCCCTTCGCCGCCCAGCGAGGCACCGGCGTCCGCCACAATCCAGGCTTCTCGCTCGGCGGGCCGATATTCATCCCCAAGCTCTACGACGGGCGCAACCGCAGCTTCTTTTATCAGTCGTTTGAAACCACCCGCGGCTCACTGATTCTTTCCAACCGAAACTCGACCGTCCCTCTCGCCCCCTGGCGCGCGGGCAACTTCGCCGGCGAAACCGCCATCCGCGATCCCTTCGCCGCCAACGCTCCCTTTGCCGGCAACCTGATCCCGGCCTCCCGCCTGAATCCGGTCTCCCGCAAGATCCAGGACCGCTTCTACCCCTTACCGAACTTCGGCGACGCCACGCGGTTTGTCGCCAACAACCATCGCCTCCAATCGCAACGCCCCTTCGACCCGAACACCTTCATCAGCACCCGGCTCGATCACCGCTTCAACGACAAACATTTCGTCTTTGGCCGCTACATCTGGAACCGCTCGCATTCCCGCGATTTCGACAGCCCGCTGCCGGCCATCGGCCAGCGCTGGCAGACGCGCGACACCCGCGCCGTCAACCTCTCCCACACCTTCACCATCAAGAGCAACCTGCTGCTCGAGTCCCGTTGGGGCTATGCCTGGAACGACAATCCGCGGCATGGTCCGCTCATGGGCCTCGAAGTTGTGCGCGACCTCGGCCTCACCGGCTTGATGCCCGGCCTGCCGGATGTCAACGGCCTCTTCCAGGTGAGCTTCAATACGCTCAACGTCACCGGCATCTCCCAGACCCAGTGGCGGCATCCCGGCTTTCTGAACTTTGCCCAGCAGTTCCAGGAGCACCTCAGCTGGTTCCGCGGCCGCCACAACCTCAAAGCTGGTTTTATCGCCGGCCGGACCCTCTACGAAGACTGGCAGATGCCCACCAACCTGTTCGGCGCGGCCACTTTCTCTAACCGGTTCACCGGTCAGGCTTACGCCGACTTTCTGCTCGGACTGCCCACCTCCTCCTCCCGTGCGGCTGCACCGTTGCTTACCAACCGCGTGCGGTGGAACTACGATTTCTTCATCACGGATGAATGGAAAATCCGGCAGAACTTGACACTCAACCTCGGCCTGCGCTACGAACTGCATCCCTCCTGGATCGAAGGCCAGGGCCAGCAGGCGCTGTTTGATGTAACCAGCGGCAAGGTCGTCGTGCCGGATGGTTCACTCGGAAAGGTAAGTCCGCTGCTGCCCCGCGGTTATGTGGATGTGGTTGAGGCCTCGACGCTCGGTTTCCATCCCAAATACCTGCTCACCAACGATGTCAATAACTTCGCGCCCCGCATTGGCATCGCCTGGAGGCCGCTCGGACCGAACACCGTCATTCGCACTGGCCTCGGCATCTTCTACGACATTATTCCCCGCACCACCTCGGCGGGCGGCGCGCCGTTTGTCATCAACGAACCCACCTACACCAACGCCCAGCCTATCCCTGACGTTGTCCTCCCTCGCGTCTTCCCCGCTTCGATCGCTGGTCCGGCTTCGATCACCCTGCCCGGCGCCGTACGGCGCGACCTGCGGATTCCCTACTCGATGCAGTACAACTTCACCCTCGAACACCAGCGCTGGAGCACCGGGTTCCGCGCCTCCTACATCGGCACCAACACCCGCCAGGGCGAGTGGGGCTACAACATCAACCAGCCCCTGCCCGGCCCCGGCCTCTTTGTCGATAAGCCTCGACCCTTTCCCCGCTACCCCAATATCAACTACCAGTCGAACGGCGCCGGTCACCAATACAACTCGCTCACCCTCGAAGCCGAACGCCGCTTCGCCCGGGGCCTGGGCTACCAACTATCCTGGGTGTGGGCGCGCGACATCGGGGACCTCGAACGAGGCGAATCGCCCGAAAACGCCTACGACCGCCAACGCGAACGCTCCGTCTGGCTCGACATTCCCCGCCACCGCATCACCGGCAATCTGATCTACGAACTCCCCTTCGCCAAATCGGCCCGCGGCCTCAAAGGCGCCCTGCTCAAAGGCTGGGAGTGGAACTCCGTCTACAGCTTCTTTTCCGGCGAATTCCTCACCCCCCAGTGGACGGGCACCGATCCCACCGGCACCGCCTTCACCAACAACCGCACCCCGGCGCAGGTGACCATTCGTCCCAACCATCTCCGCAACGCCAACCTGCCGACCAGCCAGCGGTCCACCGGACGCTGGTTCGATATCGGCGCCTTTGGCCCGCCTACCCCGGGCTTCTTCGGCAGCGCCGCCAAGGGCGTCATCATGGGCCCCGGCTCCGCCGTCGTCAACGCCGGACTCGCCAAACAGTTCACCATTGCCGAACGGCTCCGCGTACGCTGGGAGATGACGGCTACCAACTTCTTCAACAGCACCAATCTCAACAACCCCAACACGAACATCACCGACATCGGCGGGGCGGGTGTCATAACCGGCGCCGGCGGCGAACAGGATCTCGACGCCGCCGGACCGCGCAACTTCCGGATGGGACTCCGCTTGGAATGGTAAAAAACGGAATCAAACTCCTGGCCTTCGCCCTCGCCGCCGGTCTTGCCCTGGGCCAGACCGTACCCCGCGAGCAGATCCTTCACGCCATGCGGAAGGCGGCCGACTTCTACCGCCACAAGGTATCCACCGAAGGCGGCTACCACTATTACTACACCGCCGACCTGAGCTACGGCCGATCCGAGTCCGCCGAAGGACCGACCCAGGTCGAAGTGCAGCGCGAGGCCACGCCCATTGTCGCCATGGCCTACCTCCGCGCCTGGGACGCCACCGGCGATCGCGCCTATCTCGACTACGCTCGCGCCGCCGCTCACGCCCTGCTGCGCGGACAGCTCTGCAGCGGTGGTTGGGACTACCTCATCGAGTTCGATCCCGCCAAACGCCAGCAGTATCAGTATCGCGCCGACAAGAACTGCGGCGAAGACAAACGCGGCGTCACCAACCTTGACGACAACGTCACCCAGGCCGCCGTGCGCGTGCTCATGCGCGTCGACGAGGCGCTGGGCTTTGCCGACAAAGCCATCCACGAAGGGGCGCTCTTCGCCCTTGAAAAACTCCTCGCCGCGCAGTATCCGGTCGGCGCCTGGCCGCAACGCTTCCGCCGCCCCCCAGACCATGCGCAGTTCCCGGTTAAACGCGCCAGCTATCCGGAATCGTGGCCGCGCAAGTGGCCAGGGCCGGACTACCAGAGCCACTACACCTTCAACGACAACACCACCGCCGACGCCATCGACATGATGCTCGAAGCTTGGCGCGTCTACAATGACCCCCGCTACAAAGCCTCCGCCGAGAAAGGCGGCCAGTTTATCCTGCTCGCCCAGATGCCCGAACCCCAGCCCGCCTGGGCCCAGCAATACGACCGCGAGATGCACCCCGCCTGGGCGCGCGTGTTCGAACCGCCCGCCATCACCGGCGGCGAGACCCAGGGTATCCTGCGGCTTCTCATGACGCTCTACGGCGAAACTGGCGACCGCAAGTACCTCGAACCCATCCCCCGTGCCCTCGCCTACCTCCAGCGTTCGTTTGTGCCCCGCACCCCCGCCGAAGTCTTCGGGCGCATCCCCGCCGGCCCCGTACTGGCCCGTTTCAACGAACTGCGCACCAATCGCCCGCTCTATATCACCAAGGGTAGCCGCCTGTCCGCCGCCGGTCTCGGGAACCGCAACGTCGATGGCTACGAGATCAGTTATACCCCCGAGTCCGTCATCACCCACTACGGCGTGCTGATCAGCGGACGCGAGGTCGCCGCCATCGAAGCGGACTACCGGAAGATGGCGACCGCCAATCCCGCCTCGCTCCGGCGCCCCTCGAAGCTCCGCGCCCTTTCGCCCTGGGACGCCCGGCAGGAGAGCGCCGCGCGGCGCGGTCTGATGCCGGAGGTCCGCCAGTTGATCGCCTCCATGGACGAACGCGGCGCCTGGACCAGGATGGGCGTCATCGGCAAGGCCGACCGCCTCGTCTTTACCTACGCGGCCAAGGACATGGTCGTCCGCATCGGTCGCGGGCGTTCCGACGGCTCGGCGGGCGATAATCCCCAGGCCGAAGCCCAGGTCATACCCATCAAGGAAAATGACACCGTCGAAATCTACGTCGGCGCGCAATCCCCGCCCGAACGGCTCATCAGTTCCGCCGACTTCGCGCGCAACCTCGAACATCTCGCGGCTGCCCTGCGCTAGGAGCCGCCTGCTCGCCTCGTGCTCGGGCAAACCTGATCGAGCGGGATCCACAGGCTTGGGGACATCCGGAGAGAGTCCCTGCAGAGGTCCCTTGCCCCGCGTCGGCGGCGGACCACGCCCTGGGCAACGCCACAAGCGCGGCCCGGTTGAAGTCCATGGGCCGCGCAAGAGGACAGAGCCGTGCGGATGGAATCGCGACGAGGAATCGGGATTGGTTCTCCAAGGAATCGCCTCCCTCGACAACTCGCACCTTCCCCGCGTGTAAAGGACGGAACTCCCTCCATTCCCTGACCACCGGACGGCGCAGCCACCGCAAAGCGTCCCTGCGTCGCAGGGGTCGCGGAACACGACCAGGTACCTCCAGTTGCTACGGCGCCCCCGGACCGGGCAAGGTTCGCGTATGGTGAAACGTAAACTCGCCAAGCAAGCGTTCGCCGCCCGCCTCATCCACCGCCACCAGCTTGGCAACGGTAGTTTCCGAGGGAGCAGCCTTGGCGTAAGTGATGGACTGCTGAAACAGCACCGCGTCCGCCGCGGGATCGAACGGGATATCCGCCAACCGGATCCTTTCGATATGCAACTCGTTGCACAAACAGAGATCAACCTGCTTGGCCCGGCTCAAGTCTGCACTCAGGCGCCCGATCAGAACGTCGTCTTCCGCGGTAACCGTGCAAGCGATGCTGCCCCCGTGCGGAGGTGCGTACTCGCGCACGCGCAGCCCCTCCTCCACCAAACGGTCCACAAAGGTATCGCTCACCACCAGGAGCAACGACCCCCGCCTCGCCAAATCGCGAATCCCTTCCGCCAGAGAAATGATCTCGCTCAGGCGCGCACCGCATTCGTCGCAGGCGAACAGATGCAGTTCCACGGCATCCTCTTCCCCTGCGGGCAGGGCGGCAAGCCAGTAATCCGCCAGAACGGCAGCATCGATGGGAGTTGCACAGCTCATGTTGCACCTCCCATGCAATCGCGAAGCTGATGGATCGCGCGGTGGCGCATCACGCGTACGTTGGCCTCCGAAACCCCAAGAAAGCGGCTGACATCCATGCTGGACTTTTCATCATAGAAAGTCATAACCACCACGGCGCGTTCGCGTTCTCTGAGGGTTTTGAGACACGCCGCCAGTTGGTTCCGGTCAAGGCTCGGCATCGCCTCCGGTAAGGCGACGGCCACCCCGGCCCCAAAACGCCCCAGCAGTTCGCTCCTTCTCTGCGCGTTGCGGCGAAGATCAAGTACGGTCATCCGGCAGACTCCCAGCACGAAGGACGCTAGCCGGTCCCCTTCCCGGAGGCGCCCGGCACGCAGCGCTTCGAGCGTGACGATCAGGACGTTCTGGACCAGATCCTCGGCCGCGTCACGGTCTCTGAGGTGGCGCAGGCCGTAAAGGCGAATGCGCGGAGCCATGCGGTCGAATAACCCGGCTTCGGCAACGGCGTCAGGCCCAAGGCCAATGCGCCTCACCAACTCGCCGTCACTCCAATTCATCTCCATCAGCCACCAGTTTTTTTGTAACAGAGGGGGATCTCGTTCCACATCCCCGGTGTCGTGCGCGAGCAAAACAGCGGCACGCCCAACCATCGATGGAGAAAGAGAATGACTGCCAAACAAACACCCTATCTGAACACGCGACAAGACGCAAACTTCCGCTTCCTGGGGCTGCCCACCCTGGTGCGGGCCACGGCGGAAAGCACCAACGGAGGCTTTGGACTGATCGAACACTGGGATATGCCGGTTGGCTTTGCCTCGCCGTATCACACCCACCATCACGAAGACGAGTCTTTCTATGTGCTCGAAGGGACAATCGCGTTTGTCTGCGACGGGAAGTGGCTCCGGGCTGGCAAGGGCGCGTTCGTCTACGGGCCTCGGGAAGTTCCGCACGGATTTCGGGTGATCGGTGACGCACCGGCCAGCCTGCTGCTCCTGTGCAACCCCGCGGGATTTGAGCGATTCGTGCTCGAACTGGCCACTCCGGCCGCAGCATCGCCCGCGCCGCCTGACATGACTCAACTCCTGACGCTGGCCGCCAAGTACGGCATCGCGATTCACGGACCGCTGCCTGACTTGCCGGACGAATTCGACCATCCGGCAGGCCCCACGCAGGACCTGAAGCGTTTGAATCGTCGTTGGCTCCAGGCCTTCAACGACCGCAACTGGAACACCGAGGCCGCTCTCCGGCACACCGGGTTCCAGGCGTACCTGTCGGGCGCCAGAGAACCCCTCGACAGCAACGCGTGGTCCGGTTTCCTGCTTTCCTTCACCCAGGCCTTTCCGGATGCCACCATATCGATCGATTCCTGCATCACGGAGCGCGACTCCGTCGTCACACGCTGGACGCTCACCGCCACGCATCACGGCGCTTTCGAAGGCATCCCGCCCACGGGACTTCCCGTCCGTTTTTCCGGCATCGAGTTCAACCGCGTCGTCGAGGACCGGATTGTCGAACACTGGTCGATGTTCGACAACGTCGCCCTCCTGCGACAGATTAGCGCCATGCCGGCATAATCTCAACCGTCCCTTCAACCCCACCCGGGATGGAGACTCCGATCAGATCGGGAACCATCCGCGTTACCGTTCCAGGGGGCGGGCCTTCCCGCCCCGGCGCTTTGCCCTCACCGCCCCCGCACCCACTCCGCCGCTCGCCGCCCCACCCCGCCCAACGCCTCCGCCGTATCCAACCGCAACGCCTCCTCACCCCAACCCCGGTACCCCGCCGCCTGCCGCTGATAAATCCCCCAGTCCGCATCCGACAACCCATCCCCCCGCTCCACCCTAACCGCCAATCGCTCCCGCACCCGCTCCGCCGCCAACGCACACTCCACCACCCGCAGCCTCCCCCCCTTCCCCGCCGCCCACCCCCGCACCGCCTCCCGCCTACCCCCCTCCGCAAACGTCCCATCCAACACCACCCCGCCCTCCTCCGCCAACGCCGCCCCCGCCCGCGTCAAAACCTCCCGGTACGTCGCCTCCGATGCCTCCCGCCCATAAACCCCCGCCCCAAACTCCGCCGGCCCCTTCGCCTCCCCATACAAATCCCGCCGCACCGCATCCGTCGAAATCACCCGCCAACCCAACTCCCCCGCCACCGACCGCGCCACCGCCGTCTTCCCCGTCCCCGGCAATCCCGCCACCACCACCACCGTCCGCTCCCCCACCCGGTCCGCGTACCGCCGCGCCGCATCAAAGTAACTCCCCGCCTCCACCCGCGCCGCCTCCCGCTCCGCCTCGCCAAACTCCGCCTCCCCCATCCGAAACCCCGCCACCTTACCCCGCACATACGCCCGGTAACATCGATAAAACGGCTCTACCCCGCGCAGCCCTTCATCCGGCCGCAACCGAAGATACTCCTCCACAAAGTAATACCCTAAGTCCGGCCGCCCCCGCGCCGCTAAGTCCATCGCCAGAAACGCCACCTCCCCCGCCGTATCGCCGCACCGGAATCGCTCATTAAACTCAATGCAGTCAAATACAAAAATCCGCTCGGCCACGTTCACGCTCTCACAGCGCAAATCCCCGTGCCCGTCCACAATGTGCCCCCCCGCCACCCGCTCGGCGAATCGCCCCGCCTCCCGCGCTAACTCCCCCTCCACCCACCGCCGCACTAACTCCCGCTCCCCCGCCCACTCCATCCCCGCCGTCTGCGCAAAATTCTCCCGCCAGTTCCCCGCAATCACCCCCCACTCCCCGTACCGGTCCACCTCCGGCCCCCGCCGCGCCCCGTCATGAAAACGCGCCACCACCGCGGCAATCTCCCGGATCATCGCCTCGGTCACCTCCCCCCGCCGTACCAACTCATCCAGCATCCGCTCCCGCCGCAGACGCCGCATCAACACCCCGTAATCCCGCTCCTCCCCCTCGCCCACCGTCTCCACGCCCAGATAAATCTCCGGGCTCAAACGGCTGTTCAACTCCACCTCGGCCCGGCACGCCGCCAACCGCTTCTCCGGCGTCGTGTAATCCAAAAAGCCAAAGTCCACCGGCTTCTTCAACTTCAAAACGCGGTCCCGCCCCACCAGGACCGCCGAAATATGCGTCTGCATCAGCGGCTCGCCCGCCCACTCCGGAAGCCCGTGCAGCGCCGCAATCCGCTCCCCCCAGGCGTCCATCGCGACTTACTCCGCCGCCGTCTCCATGAAGTAATAAGCAATCATGTGGCAGGTCATCATATGCACGTCCTCAATCCGTCCCATATGCTGGTTCGGCACGTGAATATTCAACTGCGCCAACTCCGCCAACTTACCCCCGCTCCGCCCCGACAAACCAATCGTCTGGCACCCGATCTCATTGGCGTACTCCATCGCCTTCACCACGTTCGGCGAGTTACCCGACCCGCTGATCGCCATGAACACATCCCCGGGCTTAGCGAAGTTCTTCAACTGCTCGGTGAAAATCACGTCATAGCCCACATCGTTCGAGTAAGCCGTCAACGTCCCGATATTCTCGTTCAGCGAAATAATCCGGAACCGGCTCTCCCGCCCGAAACTCGCCCCCTTCACCATATCGCACACAAAGTGCGAAGCCGAAGCGGCGCTGCCGCCGTTCCCGCCCAAAAAGATCGTCTTACCCGTCGCCCGCGCCTCCGCGAAAATCGCCACGGCCTTTTCAATCCCGGCAATATCCAGCGTGTTCAGCGTCGCAATCAGGTCCGCGCGGTAGTTCTCGAAGAAATTCATAAAATTCAATGTTATCTTTACGATAGCATTGGTCCCCACCGTGAAGCTCCTCCTCGCCCTCACCCTCGCCCCCCTCGCGCTCCCCTCCGCCGTCACCTACACCTGCCCCTCCGGCCAGTCCTTCACCGTCCAGCTCGATAAAAAAGCCACCCGCGCCATCCTCACCGTCCCCGGCCGCCCCAAACTCACCCTCCCCCAATCCGGCCCCCACTACACCGACGGCTTCACCATCCTCACCCTCACCGCCCACCGCGCCTCCCTCGCCGCCGGCGCCCTCACCCTCACCAACTGCGAAAACGCCGCCACCCCCTCCCTCACCGGCCCCTGGACCCTCACCACCCTCGCCGGCCAACCCGTCTCCCTCCCTCGCCCACCCCACCTCGACCTCCAACCCGACGGCGCCTCCGGCTTCGCCGGCTGCAACCGCCTCCAAATCAACTACTCCGCCGCCGCCCCCACCCTCACCTTCCAAAACGCCGCCCTCACCCGCATGGCCTGCCCCCCCGCCACCATGCAGCTCGAACAACAGTTCCTCAACGCCCTCGAACAAACCCGCTCCTACCAACTCAACGGACCCACCCTCACCCTTCGCAACGCCGCCAACCAGCCCCTCGCCACCTTCACCCGGAAATAACATGCGCCCATCCCTCGCCGCTCTCCTCCTCACCCTCCCCCTCCTCGCCGCCGACTCCCCCGTCGCCCCCGGCGCCAAACCCACCCAACTCGACTCCGCCGGCGCCGGCGAAGGCCCCGCCTGGGGCCCCGATAACGCCCTTTACTACAGCGGCCGCAACCGCATCCAGCGCCGCACCCCCAACGGCAACACCACCACCTTCCGCGAAAACGCCGGCTCCAACGGACTCCTGTTCGACCCCCAAGGCCGCCTCATCGTCTGCGAAGCCGCCAACCGCCGCATCACCCGCACCGAAAAAGACGGCTCCCTCACCATCCTCACCGACCGCTACGACGGCCACCGCTACAACTCCCCCAACGACCTCACCATCGACTCCCGCGGCCGCATCTACTTCTCCGACCCCCGCTACGGCAACCGCGACTCCATGGAAATGCGCGACCCCGCCGGCAAACTCGTCGAAGGCATCTACCGCATCGACGCCCCCGGCCAGGTCACCCGCATCCTCACCCACGAAGTCGACCGCCCCAACGGCCTCTACGTCTCCCCCGACGACAAAACCCTCTACGTCGCCGCCAACAACAACAACACCCCCGGCGGCGAACGCAAACTCTACCGCTTCGCCCTCCGCCCCGACGGCTCCCTCGACCCCGCCTCCCGCCACCTCATCTTCGACTGGAAAGACGGCCGCGGACCCGACGGCATCAAAATGGATCGCCAGGGCCGCCTCTTCGTCGCCGGCGGCCTCAACCAACCCCACCCCCCCCACGAAACCAACCGGTTCAAAGGTGGCGTCTACGTCTTTTCCCCCGCCGGCCAGCTCCTCACCCACCTCCCCGTCCCCGTCGACGAAGTCACCAACTGCGCCTTCGGCGGCCCCGACCGCAAAACCCTCTTCATCACCGCCGGCGGCACCCTCTGGAGCATCCCCGTCAACTCCCCCGGCGCCCGCTGATCGTCAACTTTTTCCCCCACTCCCCCCGTCTATCTCTATGAAGAACGCATGATCCCCTCTGTCGACCAAAGCCGCGCCGCCCGCACCCTCCACGAAATCTACACCTCCGGCCGACCCCTCGCCTACATCCGCTCCTCGGAAGAACTCCGCATCGGCCGCCTCCTCGCCGCCCTCGGCCTCCCCCTCTGGACCTGGTCCCTCACCGCCGGCCTCCAAACCGCCGGCGCCGAACCCATCCCCGGCACCACCGACCCCCGCGCCGCCCTCGACTTCCTCATCAACCACCCCCACCCCGCCATCTTCCACCTCAAAGACTTCCACGAACCCCTCCGCGACTCCCCCGCCGTCCGCCGCCGCCTCCGCGACGTCGAATCCGCCTGCTTCGACCGCCAGAAATTCACCGTCATCACCTCCCCCGTCCGCGCCATCCCCGACGAACTCGACCGCAGCCTCGTCTTCGTCGAACTCCGCCCCCCCGACGAAATCGAACTCGCCGCCTTCCTCCACGACGAACACCCCACCACTCCCCCCGCCCTGCTCTCCCAATTCGCCCGCGCCCTCAAAGGCCTCACCCTCGACGAAGCCCGCTTCGCCCTCCGCCGCGCCCTCGCCCTCCAACCCACCCTCTCCCCCGCCTCCCTCCCCGCTCTCCTTGAAGAAAAACGCCTCCTCGTCAACCGCAGCGGCGTCATCGAATTCCTCTCCACCCCCACCAACGTCAACGAAATCGGCGGCCTCGATGGCCTCAAAAAATGGCTCTTCGAACGCCAGCGCCTCTTTGAACTCCGCGACGAAGTCAACTCGGAAATCGTCCCCAAAGGCGTCCTCCTCATGGGCATCCCCGGCTGCGGCAAAAGCCTCTCCGTCAAAGCCATCGCCAGCTGCTTCGGCCTCCCCCTCTACCGCATGGATATGAACGCCATCTTCTCCGGCCGCCACGGCAAGCCCGAAGTCGTCTTCGCCGAAACCTGCCGCATGATGGAAGAAATGGCCCCCGCCGTCCTCTGGTTCGACGAAATCGAAAACGCCGTCTCCACCCAAACCGTCGGCGGCGAATCCGGACGCATGTTCGGCTTCTTCCTCACCTGGATGCAGGAAAAAACCCGCGGCCTCTTCGTCGCCGCCACCGCCAACCGCATCGACGTCCTCCCCGCCGAACTCCTCCGCAAAGGCCGCTTCGACGAAGTCTTCTTCGTCGACCTCCCCCTCGACGAAGAACGCCTCGACATCTTCCGCATCCACCTCGAACGCCGCGGCGTCCCCGCCGACGGCCTCGACCTCCCCCAACTCACCCAGTTCACCGCCGGCTGGTCCGGCGCCGAAGTCGAACAGTGCGTCGTCTCCGCCATCACCAAAGCCAAACTCGCCGACCGCCCCCTCCACCTCCAGGACCTCATCACCACCGCCGTCTCCATCGTCTCCCTCTCCCGCACCATGAAGGAGCAGATCTCCCACATCCGCGCCTGGGCCTTTGAACGCGCCGTCCGCGCCTCCCCCCCCGCCAGCCGAGCCTCCAAACCCATGATCTAATACATACGATGCTCCGCCGCTCCTTCCTTAGCCTCGCCCTCGCCCCCCGCCCCCTCCGCCTCGCCACCTTCGCCGCCGACGTCACCCCTCCCCTCGGCGCACCCCTCTGCTACGGCCTCGTCCCCCCCGCCGCCTCCGTCGCCGACCCCCTCGCCGCCCGCGGCGTCCTCCTCCTCCCCGCCGGCCAGCCCCCCATCGTCCTCTGCACCCTCGACTGGCTCGGCATCGGCAACGCCAGCCGCGACCTCTGGCGCTCCACCCTCGCCCAAGCCGCCCGCACCACCCCCGACCGCGTCGCCCTCCACACCGTCCACCAACACGACGCCCCCGGCCTCGACGCCTCCGCCTCCGCCCTCCTCCCCCCTTCCATCCCCCTCGCCCCCGACGCCTTCGCCCAACAAGCCCTCGCCCGCCTCGCCCGCGCCCTCCGCGCCGCCCGCCCCCTCCCCATCTCCCAGGTCACCGCCGGCGCCGCCCCCGTCCTCGAAATCGCCTCCAACCGCCGCCTCCTCGGCCCCGACGGCCGCGTCGCCTTCGGCCGCATGACCTCCTGCCGCAACTCCCCCCAATGCCAGGCCCCCGAAGGCACCATCGACCCCCTCCTCCGCTCCCTCTCCTTCTGGAATGGCCCCCGCCGCGTCGCCACCCTCAGCTACTACGCCACCCACCCCATGAGCTACTACGGCAAAGGCGAGGTCTCCGCCGACTTCGTCGGCCACGCCCGCAATCAACAATCCGATACCTTCCAACTTCACTTCACCGGCGCCGCCGGCAACATCGGCGCCGGCCGCTACAACGACGGCTCCCCCGCCCTCCGCCCCGTCCTCGCCCAACGCCTCGCCTCCGCCATGGCCGCCGCCAAAACCGCCGAAAAACCCATCCCCTTCTCCGATCTCCGCTGGCTCTCCACCCCCGTCGCCCTCCCCCTCCGCCAAGGCCCCGGCTTCGCCGAAGCCGAACTCGAAGCCGCCATCGCCAACCCCGCCCTCTCCCTCCCCCTCCGCGCCAACCACGCCCGCTACCTCGCCTTCTACCGCCTCACCAAAGCCGGCCGCCGCATCGACCTCTCCGCCCTCCGCCTCGGACCCTTCTCCATCCTCCACATGCCCGGCGAACTCTTCGTCGAATACCAGCTCGCCGCCGCCGCCCAACGCCCCGCCGAACTCGTCGCCACCGCCGCCTACGGCGACTACGGACCCATGTACATCGGCACCGCCCGCTCCTACGCCGAAGGCGGCTACGAAACCAGCGCCGTCTCCCGCGTCGCCCCCGCCGTCGAAGACGTCCTCCTCTCCGCCACCCGCCAACTCCTCGCCTAATCCCATGCCACGCCTCCTCCTCGCCCTCCTCCTCGCCACCCTCACCCTCCCCGCTCAAGAACCCAACCTCATCGACCGCCACATCTTCGCCAAAATCCAAGCCGACAAAATCCCCGTCGCCACCCCCGCCTCCGACTCCGAATTCCTCCGCCGCCTCTACCTCGACCTCACCGGCCAACTCCCCCCCACCTCTGTCGCCCGCCAATTCCTCGCCGACCCCAACCCCCAAAAACGCACCAAACTCATCGACTCCCTCTTCCCTCCCCTCCCCGTCAGCGGCATGCGCTCCGTCGACCAGGCCCCCTTCCTCGACCGCTGGACCTACTTCTTCAACGACCTCTTCCGCAACGGCCAACTCCTCCAGGAAGGCATCAACTCCTTCCACGACCACATCTACAAATCCCTCACCCTCAACATCCCCTACGACGAATTCGTCCGCGACCTCCTCACCGCCTCCGCCGTCTCCACCTGGGCCTCCGGGCCCGCCAACTTCCTCGCCCGTAGCCACGTCTTCGAAGGCGACGGCTACCAGATGAACCACGAAGACACCGCCGACGAAATCGCCATCAACACCACCAAACTCTTCCTCGGCGTCAACCTCGAATGCATCTCCTGCCACGACGGCGCCCACCACCTCGAAAAAGTCAACCTCTGGCTCGCCTCCCGCCAACGCGCCGAAATGTGGCGCCAAGCCAGCTTCTTCGGCAAAACCTTCATCGATCCCTCCTACGGCCGCTTCCCCCACTTCCAGGTCCGCGACTCCCGCCCCGGCTACAACCTCGCCTCCCGTAGCTCCCTCCGCCCCCCCCGCAACAAAAAAGCCGACATCACCCCCACCTTCCTCCTCACCGGCCAACAACCCCTCCCCGGCGAAAACTACCGCCAAGCCTACGCCCGCCTCCTCACCACCCACCCCCAGTTCGCCCGCGCCACCGTCAACCTCTTCTGGGCCGAACTCATGGGCCAGGGCATCGTCGAAAACCCCTTCGACTTCGACCTCGCCCGCCAGGACCCCCAAAACCCGCCCCCCGCCCCCTGGACCCTCCAACCCTCCCACCCCGCTCTCCTCAACGAACTCGCCGAAGACTTCCAAAAACACCACTACGACCTCCGCCACCTCCTCAAACGCATCGTCTCCTCCCGCGCCTACCAACTCTCCGCCCAGGCGCCCCCCGGCTGGAAATCGACCTACGACCCATACTTCGCCCGCCGCCTCACCCGCCGCCTCTCCGCTGAACAAACCTGGGACGCCATCGCCCAACTCACCGGCCACCCCCAGTCATACAAAGTCACCTACGCCGACAAACGCGCCGCCAACATCACCCAAACCCGCTCCCCCCAGGACATCGAAAAATCCGATAAACCCACCTTCCTCGCCCTCCAATCCTTCGGCCAGTGCGACCGCTACGCCATCGCCCCCTCCCGCAAACCCACCATGGTCCAGTCCGCCATCCTCCTCAACGACCGCGCCATCCGCGACCGCGTCAAACTCACCAAAGGCAACCGCCTCGATTCCCTCCTCCACGCCGACCCCGCCCCCTCCAACGCCGCCGTCGTCGAAGAACTCTACCTCGCCGCCCTCTCTCGCCCCCCCTCCAACGCCGAATCCAACCTCGCCGTCGAACTCCTCCGCGAATACCGCGAACCAGGCGCCGAAGACCTCCTCTGGGTCCTCCTCAACCGCCTCGACTTTCTCTTCTACTAGGAGCCAAACCTGACATGTCCCCCCTCCGCCGCCGCCAACTCCTCCAACTCGGCGCCCTCTCCGTCTCCGGCTTCGAACTCTCCCGCTTCCTCCGCCCCGCCAACGTCCACGCCCAGTCCAAAACCACCCCCCGCGGCTCCGCCAAAGCCGTCATCTTCCTCAACCTCCAGGGCGGACCCTCCCAAATGGACATGTTCGACGTCAAAATGGGCAAATGGGCGCCCGAAAATCGCGACGTCCGCAACGCACCCCCCGGCTACCTCTTCCCCTACGGACTCCTCCCCAAACTCGCCTCCCGCCTCGACGACCTCGCCATCATCCGCTCCGCCGCCGCCTGGGAAACCGTCCACTCCCGCGGACAGTACTACCTCCAAACCGGTCACGCCGTCAGCCCCGCCCGCCTCAAAGAAGTCCCCGCCCTCGGCTCCGTCATCGCCTACGAATCCTTCCCCCATCGCCGCACCTCCGACTTCCTCCCCCCCTTCGTCGCCATGAACTACGAACCCTCCACCATGTACGGCCCCCTACAGGGGGAAGGTTGCCTCCCCGCCGACGCCTCCCCCCTCACCCTCGACCTCAAAGACCGCAACCTCCCCTTCCTCCTCGACCCCAAAGACCGCCCCCGCTTCGACCGCCGCTGGGAACTCCTCAACCGCATGGACTCCTCCCGCCACTCCCTCAACGACCTCTCCCCGGAAGGCATGCGCCAGTTCCACAGCTTCGGACGCGCCGTCCACAAAATGATGACCAACCCCGCCATCTCCTCCGTCATCGAAACCACCCCCGAAGAACGCGCCGCCTACGGCGCCTCCCCCTTCGGCGACGCCTGCCTCATCGCCCGCAACATGGTCGCCGCCGACGCCGGCGCCCGCTTCCTCCTCGTCACCCAACCCGGCTGGGACCACCACGGCAACATCTACGGCAAAGACGGCAAAGGCGGCCTCTACAAAACCTGCGCCGACTTCGACGCCGCCCTCTCCGCCCTCCTCCTCGACCTCCGCCGCCTCAACCTCCTCTCCTCCACCCTCCTCGTCGTCTCCGGCGAATTCGGCCGTACCCCCGGCGACCTCACCCCCCTCGCCGGACGCGAACACTACGCCGACACCATGTTCGTCCTCTTCGCCGGCGCCGGCGTCAAAGGCGGCCGCCTCCTCGGCGCCACCGACCCCACCGCCGCCCGCATCACCGACTTCGGCTGGGCCCCCCGCCGCCCCGTCTACCCCGAAGACGTCTGCGCCACCATCTATAGCGCCCTCGGCATCGACCACGCCAAACGCCTCACCAACACCCCCTCCGGCCGCGACTTCCTCTACATCGACCCCGCCGCCGGCGCCAAAACCATCAACTTCCGCGAAATCTCCGAACTCTACACCTAACCCCCCACCCGCCCCTACTCCCCCCCGTCCGCAAACGCCCGCCACTTCTTCGCCAGCTCCGGTTTCCCCCCCATCCCCGGTGCCCCCGTATACAGCATCGATAAGTTCCGCGCCGCCATCCGGTGCCCCCCCTCCGCCGCCTTCCGCAGCCAACGCTCCGCCTCCCCAAAGTTCTGCTCCGTCCCGTTCCCCACCACATACAACATCCCCACCCGCGCCGCCGCCCCCACGTCCCCCCGCGCCGCCGCCGCCAGCGTCTCCCCAAAACTCCCCAACGGCCCGTACCCCGCCGCCTTCGCCGTAATCTCCGCTAACCACCGCTCCCATCCCCCCGCCGGCTCCCGGTTCTGCTTCCGCCCCAAATCCCCCCGAAACTCCCGGTCCCGAATCGTCGCCAGCGCATTATTCACCATCGTCCGCAACTCCTCGTCCGGATCCTGCAACAACCCCACCAACGCCGCAAACACCCCCGCATCCTGCGGCACCCCCGGAATCTGCAGCCGCATCGCCGTAATCAACCCGTCCACCGCCAACTCCCGGTACGGCCCCGCCCCCCGCGCCATCCGGATCAACGCCCCCTGCGCCGCCTGGCTCCGCCAGTTCGCGTTCACCGCCAACACCCGCACCGTCTCCGGCGTCGCCGGCAAACTCCCAATCGCCGCCAGCGCCTCCTCCCCGCAGTTCGTCCTCCCACACACCCGCACCGCCTCCGGCGTCAACCTCTTCTTCACCACCGCCCCCGCCGCCGCTCCCCCCACCAACGCCAACCCCGCCCCCGTCCCCTTCGCCAACAACGCCCGCTCCCCCGCCGACAACGGCAGCCGCTTGTTCCGCTGCGCCACCGCCCACGCCACCGCATCGTCATTCGTCACCGGATGATACGTCCGCTCCCCCAGGTCCGGCACCTCCCGGTAAATCACCGGATACCCCTTCGCCTGCACCCGGCTGTACCCGTCCCGGACATTCGTCAAATGGTGCGCCAAATCCCGCAACCCCAACACCATGTAAATCCCCGGCCCCTCCCGCTCGGCATCAAACGGCTGCACGTGCGACGGCATCAGCCACCACGTCCAACTGTAGGAAATCGACGCCGCGTACAAATCCGGAAACAACATCGCCATCTGCCCCGCAATCTTCCCCCCCTCGCCCTTCCCGTACAAATACACCCGCCGCGGGTTGATCGGATAACTCTTCTTCGCCCACTCCAGCAGCTTCTTCACCGGCTCATGGTCCGCCACCCCAAACTTCCGCTCCTGCGGATGCGCCCCCACCACCACAAACTGGTCCGCCAACCCCAACCGCTCCAACGCCGCCCGCACCGGCAACATCTCATCCCCCGTCGGCCGGTCATGCTCCGGAAAACATAAAAACAACCCCACCTGCCGCCCCGGATCCCCCGTCCCCGCCGGCGCCAATCCCGCCGGCGCCGCCACCGCGTACCGGATCACCGTCTTCCCCGCCGCGTCCTTCAACTCCTGCTCCGGCGGCGTCAACCCCCACCCCGCCACCCAACTCCACATCCCCACCAGCGCCCAGCGCCCCGTCACCCGCATTCCATTTTTCATCCCCCCGACTATATCGAATTTCCCCCCGCCTCAAACTGGACCATTTTGGTCGCCTTATGCTACGCTGATTCTGTGCCTGCAAATTACTTGCAACTGTCTCTCGCGGTTCTGGCCGTTGCCGTCCTCCTCCCCGCCCAGCCCGCCCCGCTCCTCACCCCCGTCACCGGCCAGCTCACGGACGCCTCCGGCGCCGCTCTCCCCGGCGCCCGCCTCGCCGCCCTGCCCCAAGCAGGCGGCCCGGCAACGGTGGTACTCGCCGGCCCGGCCGGCCGCTTCACGCTCCGGCTCGCCCCGGGTGCCTACCGCCTCGACGCCACCGCCTCCGGCTTCACCCCGCTGCGCCGTACGCTCTCCGTCGCCGAAACTCCGTTGCAACTGGATCTCACCCTCGCCATCGCCCCGCTCGCCGAAACGCTCCGCGTCTCGGCCGGCCGCATCCTCTCCTCCGGCGCGGACCTGCAGCGCCTCCCCGGCTCGGCCGACCTCCTTTCCGCCGAACTGCTCCGCCAGAGCAACGTCATGACCACCGAAGAAGCGCTCCGCAAGGTCCCCGGCGTCCACGCCCGCGGCGAAGACGCCTTCGGCCTCCGCCCCAACATCGGCGTCCGCGGCCTCTCCCCCACCCGTTCCACCAAGCTGCTCCTGCTCGAAGACGGTCTCCCCCTCTCCTACGCCCCCTACGGCGACAACGCCTCCTACTACCACCCCCCCATCGACCGTTTCGACTCCGTCGAGGTCCTCAAGGGGGGCGAGCAGATCCTGTTTGG
>JAINDL010000197.1 GCA_019931245.1 Bryobacteraceae bacterium CoA2 C42 | reverse complement strand
TGCTGGTGGCGGCGCCGGTGGCTCTGTTCATCCACCGCTACCATTCGATGAAGATGACCTCGATGGAGGAGGCGCAGACGCGGTTGCGGTTGCTCACCGAGCATGTGCGGGCGATGAACGGGGTGCACATGCGGACGGTGGAGGCGCTTGCGCTCGCCATCGGGGCCAAGGACGAGGTGACCGGCAGTCATTTGAACCGGGTGCGGGTCTACTGCCGGGAGTTCGGGCAGATGATGGGTCTCGGAGAACGCGATACGCAAGCGCTCGATGCGGCGAGCCTGCTGCACGACATCGGCAAACTGGCCGTGCCGGAACACATTTTATCGAAGCCCGGCAAACTGACGCCCGAGGAGTTTGAACAGGTCAAGCTGCATCCGAAGATCGGGGCCGAGATTCTCGAACGGGTCGAGTTTCCCTATCCGGTGGTGCCGATTGTGCGCCACCACCACGAACAGTGGTCCGGGGCGGGCTACCCGGACGGATTGAGTGGCACCGAGATTCCGATCGGGGCGCGGATTCTGTCGGTGGTGGACTGTTTTGATGCGCTCGTCAGCGACCGCCCGTACCGGAAGGGGATGCCGGTGGTCGATGCGGTTCGGATAATCGCCGCCGACTCGGGAACGCGGTATGACCCGGAGATTGTTGCGCTGCTGGAGGCCCATTGTGAGCGGCTTGAAAGTATGGCGAAGGAGAGCGATAACAATCTCGCCTTCCAGGATCTGAGTCCGGTGGTGCGGGGCGAGGCGCCGGCGGCCGGGTTTGCGACGACGTCGACACCATCGACACCGAATACGCTGTCGGCGAGCGCGGCGGCGGCGATCAATCTGGCGACCAACGAGGCGCAGACGCTGCTCGATGTATTCAATTTGATGGTGGGTTCGAAGTCCTATCCGGATCTGATTGAGCGGGTGGGAGGGCGGCTGGAGCGGTCGCTGGGGTTTGAGGGGATGGTGGTGTACGGGGTGAGCGAGGGGGGCGGTCTACGGCGGGACCACTGCCACGGCTTACTTGCGGGCGAGGCGGGGGTGAGCGCGGCCGAGCGGCAGGCAGTGCGTCAGGCGGCGGCGATGGCGGCCACGGCCGAAGTATCGGCCACGGCGGGAGATGCGCACCTGATTCGGACAGCGTGCGCGATGCCGCTGTTTGGTTCTGAACAGGAGATGGTCGGGGTGTTGTGTATTGTTTCAAACCGCGAAGGGGCCTTTACGCGGGATCATGTGCGGCTGCTGTCGTCGGTGACGAGCCGGATGGGTGTCATGATGCAGCTGCTGCGTCTGCACGAGGCGATGGCGCTCGAGGCGCGTCTCGATCCGTTGACGGGGGCGGGCAACCGGAGAGATTTTGAGGACCGCTTCTGGCGGATGCAGCAGGAGGCACGGCGGCGGCGGGAGAAGCTGCACCTGGGATACGTAGACATCAACCACTTTAAGGAGGTCAACGATTCGCACGGGCATTCGGCCGGCGACCAGGTGCTGTGCTGTGTGTGCGACGCGCTGCGAGACGTCTGCGGGGCGCACGGGGCGGTGTTCCGG
Source organism: Bryobacteraceae bacterium CoA2 C42 (assembly GCA_019931245.1). Lineage (GTDB taxonomy): Bacteria > Acidobacteriota > Terriglobia > Bryobacterales > Bryobacteraceae. The sequence goes on along the minus strand of JAINDL010000197.1, from coordinate 8,075 downwards.
TTCGGGGGCGATGAGTTTGTGGTCATCGTCGTGGGCAAGGAGGCCGAGGAGCTGAGTGCGCTGCGGCGGGAGATCGGGGGCAGCCTGCGGCGGCGGCTCCGGCAGCAAGAGCTGGGGGCGCTGGATGTTGAATTGAGTATGGGTTTTGTGGCGGTGGGCGAGGAGTCCCAGGTGAGTGAGCGGTATGTGGCGGCTGCGGATGCGGCTATGTACCAGGACAAGCAGGAGCACAAGTCCCATTCGATGGAGCCGGTGGCGTGAACCGCCGGCTGGGTGGGTAGGGTTCCGTGCCGGTCGGCTCCGGGGGATCGCGACTGGCCAGGGCGGCGGGCGCGGCGATGCGGATGGCCGGGGCTTTGGGGTTGACGGCGACCGCGTTGGGCCTGCTGCTCTACTACTCTCCGGGGCGGGAGTATGCCAGCGAGACGATGACCGGATTCGGTCTGGCCCAGGAAGGGCCGGCGGGCAGACAGGGCTTGGAGCCGGGCCCGGGAGAGTTTGTCGGGCAGTATCTGCGCAACCTGCTGCGGGGGGATTTCGGGTATTCGAGCACGTTTCAGACTCCGGTGGGGAGGCTGGTGGCCGAGCGGGCGGCGAGGACGGCCGGCCAGCTGCTGAGCGCGACCGGGTTGTTGAGCGTGACGGTGTGCGTATTCTTGCTGGGCGGGCTGTGGCGAGATTCGCTGCGGGGGTGGATCGGGTTGGCGGCGATGGTGCTGCAGAGCATTCCTCCGGCGCTGTTTGCGATTCCGATTGTACTGGCCTCCGGGCCGCCGTTCGTGGCGATTGCGCTGGCGGCGCTGCCGCGGACGCTGCGGGTGCTGGACGCGGTAGTGGTGCGGCAGCAGGGTTCGGCGCACGTGGCGTGGATGCGGGCGATGGGCTGCGGGTGGTGGGCGATGACGTGGCACGGGCAGATCCGGGCGGCGGGCCGGGAGCTGGGGGAGAGCGCGGCGAGCATGGTGCCGCTGCTGCTGGGGAGTCTGCTGGCGGTGGAGATTGTGGTGGGCTACCCGGGTCTGGGCACGCTGGCCTGGCGCGGGGTTTACGGGCGGGACCTGCCGCTGCTGGGGGCGGTGACGCTGCTGTTTTCGGGCGCGACGAGCCTGTCGGCGGCGGTAGCGCAGCGGGAGGAGCGATGAGCCGGGGCGCGGGCCGGCTGGCGGCGCTGCTGCTGTTGTTGCTGGCGGTGGGGCCGCTGCTGGTGCCCGCACGGCTAGCCGAGGAGGACCGGGAGGCGGTGCGGAGCGCGCCGACGCGGGAGCATCCCCTAGGGACCGATGCGCTGGGGCGGGACAATCTGTACCGGTATCTGCGGGGGATGCGGATGTCGCTGTCGGGGGCTGGCGCGGCGGCGGTGGTGGCGACGGGTATCGGGCTGGTGGCGGGTTTTCTGCTGTCGCGGCTAGGGCGGGGGGGGATGGCGTTCTGGGGGCCGGCGCTGGACACGTTCCAATCGATGCCGTGGTATCTGCTCGTGTTTCTGGTGCGGGCGTGGACGCCGCTCGAAACGGGGCCGGAGCAGTTGACGGTAATCCTGTTTACGATGCTGGCGCTGCTGGGCTGGGCGCCGGCGGCGCGGACGGTTGGGGCGGCGTGCCGCCAACTGCGGCAGGAGCCGTGGGCGGTGTTTGGACGGGCGAGCGGGATGAGCGGGGTGCAGATGTTCCGGACGCACTACTGGCCGCACTTGGTGCCGCTGGCGCGAGTGCACTTTCTGATGCTGACGCCGGCGATCCTGCTGGCGGAGTCGTCGCTGGGCCTGCTGGGGCTGGGGGTGCCGGATTCGGCGCCATCGCTCGGGTCGGCGCTGACGGATCTGTTACAGCCGGGGGCGCGATGGTGGGAAGCGGCGCCGCTGATTCTCTTACTGACCGCCGTGCTGAGTTTGCAAACAATCTCGCGACGTTTAACCGATGAGCGCAAGAGGCCATGATGCGAATCTTCTTTTTTCTGGTGCTGGCGACGGGGTGGTTGTGGGCGTCGGAGGTGCGTTTTTCGCTGCGGTCGGACCCGCGGACGATGGACCCGCTGCAGGTTTCCGATCAGGCCTCCGAGGCGGTGCGGTATCTGACGACGGCGCGCCTTGTGCGGGTGCACGCCAAGACGCGGGCGGTGGAACCGGAGCTAGCGGTGAGTTGGAAGCTGAGCGGGGGCAACCGGGTGTTGACCTTCCGTCTGCGGCCGGGGGTGAAGTTTTCGGACGGGACGCCGTTTGGGGGCCGCGATGTGGTGCATACGCTGCGGGCGCTGCTCGACGTGAAGCGGAACCTACCGGCGGGCGAGGAGCTGCGGACGCTGCCGATTGTGTCGGTGGAGAGTCCGAAGGCGGACGAGGTGGTGGTGAAGTTTGCCGAGGCGCTGGCGGCGCCGGCGCTGTACTTTAGCGAGATTCCGATGGTAGCGGCGAGCGGCGGGTCGGCGGGGCTGGGCCCGTTCCGGATGGCGGAGTATGAGCGGGGGCGGCAGATCCGGTTTGAGAAGAACCCGCATTACTGGAAGGGGGCGGGGTATCCGGCGGCGGCGGCGGTGGTAGTGGAGATTCTGCCTTCGGCCGAAATTGAGCGGGGGGCGTGGACGGCGGGTCGGCTCGACTTCCTTGAGACGGTGGACCCGGCGTTTTTCGAGCAGATCGTGGGGACGGGGGCGGCGCGGGACAGCGGGCCGACGGCCGAGGCCGAGGTGTTGTGGTTCAACCTGAACGAGAACGCGCCGATTCCGGCGCATAAGAAAGCGTGGTTTCAGAACCGGGAGTTCCGGCGGGCGATTTCCCGGCTGATTCGGCGGGAGGACCTGGCGAGGATTGTGTACCGGGGGCGGGGCACGGGGGGAGTTGGGCCGTTTCTGCCGGGTTCGCCGTGGTCGCTGCGACGGCCGGCGGCGGCGGCGGCGAAGGTGGAGGAGGTGGTGGCGGAGCTGGCGCGGAGTGGGTTCCGGCGGGATGGGGGCGGGGTGATGCGGGACGGGGCGGGCAACGCGGTGGAGATTTCGATTGCGACCAACGCCTCGAACCGGGCGCGGATGCAGATGCTGTCGCTGCTGCAGGCGGATTTGGGGCGGGCGGGGATTAAGGTGACGCCGGCGGGATTGGACATGCCGTCGCTGCTCGAGCGGATGGGGGGATCGAAGGCGTACGAGGCGATTGTGCTGGGGCTGACGGGGGTGAGTGACGATCCGAATCAGCAGATGACGGTGTGGCTGAGTTCGTCGGCCAATCATCCGTGGCGGCCGGGGCAGGCCAAGCCGGGGACGGCGTGGGAGGCTGAGATAGATGATCTGCTGCGGCGGCAGTTGAAGACGGTGGACGTGGGGAAGCGGAAGGCGCTGCTTGAGCGTTTTCAGCGGATCGTGGACGAGGAGGCGCCGCTGCTGTATCTGGTGCATCCTCACGCCTTGAGCGCGGTATTGCCGAAGCTGAAGAACGCGGCGCCGGGTAACCACCGGCCGCGGGTGTACTGGAACATCGACCAACTGGAGGGGGTGCGCTGAGTTGTTGATAGAGGCGCGGGTGAGCTTGCGGTACGGTGGCCAGGTGGTGTTGCGCGACCTGGAGATGGGGATTGCGGCGGGGGCGACGGTGGGATTGGCGGGGGAGAGCGGGAGCGGGAAGAGTTCGCTGGGGCAGATTTTGCTGGGTCTGCTGCGGGCGCCGGCGGTGGTGGAGGGTTCGGTGCGGTTTCGGGGCGAGGAGTTGGTGGGGCGGGGGGAGCGGGAGTGGCGGCGGATTCGGGGGCGGCGGATTGCGTTGATTCCGCAGCTGCCGCAGACGGCGCTGAACCCGGCGTTGACGCTGGGGGAGCACGTGCGATTGTTTTGGAGGACGCACAGCGAGCGGCCGTGGGGCGAGGGCTTGGCGCGGATGCAGGGGCTGCTGGCGGGGTGCAACCTGCCGGGGGATGCGGCGTTTTTGGGCCGGTATCCGCGGGAGATTTCCGTTGGGCAGGCACAGCGGTTTGTGATTGCGCTGGCGGTGCTGCACGCGCCGGATCTGGTGATTGGGGACGAGTTGACCAGTTCGCTCGACAACTACTCGCGGAGCCAGGTGCTCGGGACGGTACGGCATGTGCAGCGGGAGAGCGGGCTGGCGCTGCTGTTTTTATCGCACGATCTGGCGGTGATGAAGGCGTTTTGCGACGAGATTGCCGTGTTGCACGAGGGCCGGATTGTGGAGCGGCAGGAGCCGGCCGGGATGTTTGCCGCTCCGCGGCATCCGTTTACTCGGCGTCTGGTGTCGTTGACCGAGCAGCCGTTGGGTTCAAGCGAGGTTTTGGAGTAGCGGGCGGCGCCGCGTTACAGTCATTTTGCGATTCGAAGCCAGAGGCGGCGGCGGCAGCGACCTTGACGGGCGCGGCGGCCGGCACCGGTGCGGGTTCTGCGGGGGGCGGCAGGTGGCGCCGCTTCTCCTGGGCGTGCTCGAGGAGTTTGACGGCTCTTTGATAGGAGCGTTCGGCTGTCGTGAGATAGCGCTGGATGCGGTCGTACTCGCGGGCATCGGTCTCGCGGAGGAAGACGCCAAGGACGCGGCAGTCGCCTTGCGGGAGCGAAAGCTGGTCGAAGTCCGGGTTTTCGTGTCCCTGGGCGGCGAGGTAGATACCGGTTTCGGCCTGGCCGTGGAGGAGAAACATGGCTTCGATGCGCTGGGCGCGGTTGTAGCGCCAGAGGGCTTGCGCAAGCTGGCCGGTGAGCAGGCGCTCTTCGGCGCTGACCGGCTGATAGGCTTCGGTGACGGTCTGCCGGAGCTGGTCGAAATCGGCTTCCGACTCCCCGGCGATGAGCAGCGATTTGGCGCACAGACCGTGCGCGAGCCGGTTTTGGCTGGAGACGGCTTTGCCGACGATGGACTTGGGTCCGGTGGAGTTTTGGGCGTTTTTGCGGTTGCGTTCGATGATGGTCGAGGCAGGCGGGTTTGTCTCGGCGCCGGTGGTGAGCATGGAAGATTCTCCCTGGGTTAACGGGAAACAGAGCGGTTCCCTTTTCGAGTCCAGTGTGTGCCGAGGGAGGGTGCGAAGCCGGGGGAGAGGAGCGGTAAGTGATTGATGGGGAGGGAGATCTTTTTTGGGAGGGAGTGGGAACGCGATTCGGGGCCCCGGCCGGATTCCCTTCTCCGCCGACGGTGGACAAGGGGAAGAGTCCGGTGTTGCCGCCCCACAGGAGGCTGTCACCCCACAGGACGCTATCGCCCCGGAGGACGGAGGTGCGCCAGACGGTGCGGTCGGGCAGTTGGCCGGCGTTGCCGAACAGGGAGCCCGCGAGGTGGGAGAGGAAGACACAATTTCGTGCTCCCGGGGAACAGTTGTTGGTGAGGCGGGGGGAGAGAGCCCGACCCAAGAACGCGTGCGGGGGAGTTTGTTGAGGGAGGCCCGGGCATCGAGGAAGCCGGCGCCGACGGTAAGCAGGTGGTACTGGATGGTGCGCGCTTGTCCGGTTTGCGGGTCGATGCAGGTGCTGGTGCGGGGGAAGGACTTGGCGGCACTCTGCCTCAGGGCGGCCTTGACGGCATCGGGGGTGGTGCCGGGGCCCCACTTCTGGATGTAGAGCGCGGCGGCGCCGGGGGCCATGGGGGTGGCCATGCTGGTGCCGCTGAGGTTGAGGTAGCTCCCGGGCGTAAAGGTGCTCTGCGGCAGGTAGGAGGAGCGGAGCGCGATCTGCGAGGAGAAGGTGTTGGCGAGGGTGGAGCCGGGGGCGACGAGATCGGGCTTGACGATGCGATCGCCGGCGGTGGGGCCCTTGGAGCTGTAGGAAGCCATCAGATCGTCGGCGCGCGAGACGGTGCCCATGTCGCGCACGGCGCCGACGGTGAGGACGAGGGGGTGATTGCCGGGTGAGCCGATGGCGCCGTAGCCGTTGGTGCCACGGGAGTTGTCCCGGCCGCGATTAGCGGCGGCGACGGCGACGAAGATACCGCGTTGCGAGGCTGCGGCGACGGCGCGGCCGAGCGGGTCAAGCTGGCAGGATTCCATGGGCTTGCGACCCAGGGAGAGGTTGATGACGCGGAGGTTATAGGTTCTGCGCAGTTGGATGGCCCGGCCGATGGCGCGGAGCACGGAGGAGTCGGTGCCGGCGCCCTGTGCATTGAGGGCCCGGAGGAGGAGGATGTTCGCTTCGGGAGCAACGCCCAGGAAGACCCGGGAGCGTAGAGTCGCTTTGCTGGCGGAGCATTTGCCGTTGGCGGCGATGATGCCGGCGACGTGGGTTCCGTGGCCGTAGAGGTCGTTGGTGGTGGTTTCACCGGGGACGAAGTTTTGATTGTAGACGATGCGGCAGGCGGTGCAGGCTCCGTTCCGGAGGTCCTCCACCCTGCGTAGGCGGCTGTCGATGACGGCGATGGCCACGCCGGCGCCGCGGAAGCTGAGGCTGTGGACAGCAGTAGCATTAACGGCCGGGGTGGCGAACTCGAGGTTGGCGCCGATGGGACGGTCGAGGGAGATGTAAGTGAGGCGGGAATCCTGCGCGAAGGAGGGGATGGAGCGGAGGGCCACGGTGGTTGCGAGGGCATCGAGGAACTCGAGACCGCCGCCGGGGGGCGGACGGGACGACGAGGAGCCGCCGCCCGACTGCGGCTGGAACTGGACGATTACCTTGACGGTACCGCCGGCGGCGCTGGGGGAGTTGAGCATGGCCGCGAGGCCGGGCGAGATTTTGGGCGACATGGTGGCGCCGAAGAGGCTGGAGCCGACGGCCAAGAGGAGGCCAGCAAACCGGAGCGAGGCATGCCGCGTGCGCAGAGATCTGTTCGAAGACAGACCAATTACTTTTATAGAATCTCCACTCACTTTCCTTGCTTCACTGAGCCGCGCGGGTGGGCTAGAGGGGGATCCCCGGGCAACTTGAGAAGCTTGGGAAAACAGGCACCAGCTGAAGTTATCAGAGCAGGCGGCGGGCGGAAAGTTACGATAGCTTCATTCGCCGATTCGCTTCGCGGTATTCCCCGGGGCCGGTAGGAGATCAGTAACCAGGACTTACTCTGGAGAGATAACGGGAGGCGAGGGGCAGGTTGGTCCGGTTAGAACGTGCGGGTGCCGAAGACGCGGGTGGCGATCCGGTGGACGGCGGACGGGGTGGTGAGGTAGAGGGTGGCGCCGCTGAAGGCGCAGTTGGTGGGCGGCTCCGGGGTGGGGAGCAGGCCGAGGGGTTCGCCGTGGCGGTTGTGCGCGGCGAGGCCTTGGGGGGTGGCCATCCAGACGTTGCCGTCTTCGTCGGTTTTGAGGCCTTCGACGGCGAGGGGGGCGTAGGGCTGGCCGGGGTCGAGGCGGCCGTCGGGGGCGATGGCGTGGCGCTGGACGCGGGGGCCGGCGGCGAGGTAGAGATGCTGCTGGTTGGGGCTGAGGGCGAGGGCGCGGGCGTGGGGGGCTTCGGCGACGGGGCAGAGTTGACCCTGGCGGGTGAGTTGGTAGACGCGGTGGGCGGGGGGATCCGTGAAGTAGATGCTGCCATCGATCGCGTAGACGACGTCGTGGGGGGCTTGCAGGCCTTTTTCGGCGAGGACGGTGAGAGATCCGTTCTTTTCGGTACGGGTGAGGCGGCCGGTGGCTTCGGCGGTGAGGAGGCGGCCCTGGTGGTCGAAGGTCAGGCCGTTGGCGCGGTGGCTGGGTTCACGAAAGATGGTGAGTTGGCCCTGCTCCCACTTGTGGATGCGCTGGTGGCGGACATCGGAGAAGAGTAAGTAGCCGCGGCGGCTGAAGACGGGGCCGTGGGCGAGGGCGAAGCCGGTGGCGAGCGGCGCGAGTTTCTGAGCGGGGTCGAGGGGTAGCGGCATTTAGGCGTTCTCCCTTTTGGCGTACGCGGAGTGGGGCGGGGTTGCGACGCGGCGGGCGATCGGGTGGCCGGACTCGACGGGGCCGGCGGGGGCGCCGGGTGCGAGTGTTTGGCCGGGGGCGGGGGGGAGCGGCATTTAGGCGTTCTCCCTTTTGGCGTACGCGGAGTGGGGCGGGGTTGCGACGCGGCGGGCGATCGGGTGGCCGGACTCGACGGGGCCGGCGGGGGCGAGTGTTTGGCCGGGGGCGAGGGGGAGCGGCATTTAGGAGCCCTCCCCTTTGGCGTACCAGGAGCCGGGCGGGGGTTTATAGGCGATGGAG
>JAINDL010000061.1 GCA_019931245.1 Bryobacteraceae bacterium CoA2 C42 | reverse complement strand
TGGGGAGCGTGGAGGCGGGACCGAAGGTAGCGGCGATCTTGTCGGTGATGGAGAGCTGCCGAAGGCTGGGGGTGCCGGTGCGGGAGTATCTGGGGGATGTGCTGCCGGGGTTAGGGGACCGGAAGGTGAGCGAGGTGGCTGAACTGACGCCATCGGCATGGGCCAGACGGAGAATAGCCTAGACCGAAACGGGGATTCGCGCAAGGCTGGGGTTGGCCGTGCGCATACGTTCTTAACGTATGGTGGATTCACTTCCCCCGGATCGCCGCTCTGAAAATATGCGCCGGATTCGAAGTCAGGACACGGCTCCGGAATTGATCGTTCGCCGCATGGTTCATGCGATGGGATACCGGTATCGTCTCCACGTTAGGGACCTCCCGGGAAAACCCGATCTGGTCTTCCCCCGGTTGAGGAAGGTGGTCGAGATTTACGGTTGTTTCTGGCACGGCCACACCGCCTGCCGCGAGGGCCGCGTACCGGCAACCCGCCCCGAGTACTGGGCGCCCAAATTGCAAGCGAATAGGTTGCGGGACCACGCGAATCGCCGGCGCTTGAGAGCCCTTGGCTGGTCCATTCTCGTGATCTGGGAATGCCAAACCAGAAATCGGGCTCCCCTGCAGAAACGATTGAGCAGGTTTCTGAATCCGGTTTCCGCGCGGCCTGTTGATCAGCGCTGAGAGCCCCCAAAACCAACAAACGCCAGCCTCCTTGCTTCTCCGCGCTCCCCCCGCCATCTGCTCTTCACAGCACATCAAAATTTTTTCCCCCAATAACCACGGGCCTCCCGCGAAAATCCCACCCCGATTCCCCCCGCCCCCCTGCCACCATCAAAGCATCCAGGACAGCGTTTCTCCCATGCCCAACCAACAGCCCAATTCGCCAGCGTCCCCAACGCCAATCACCAGCCGGCCGCATCCATCCAGCCAACCGGCGGCGCCCCGGCGGGGCATCGAACCCCGCCGGGGCGCCGGTTCCACCCAACAGCCCGAGAAAACCCTCACGCGCGCGCGTCACGCGCGCGCAAGGAAGAACCCAGGAAGTTGCTCAAAAAAAGGCACTTACGAGTTCGGTTCTTTCGATTTCCGTACCCAATTAGAACCCAACAGAACCCAGGAAGAACCCAAAATCAACCCGCCAGAACCCAATTCCGCGTTGACACCACTCCCAACCGTCTGTCACCCTCACCCTATCAGTCAACCGCGACGTTGCCGAACCCCCAAGGATTCCATGCGCCTGTTCTCCCTGTTCGCCGCTTTTGCCCTCGTGGCCATCCCGCTGGCCGCCCAGAAACTCACGAGCCCCAAGGATCACTACGGCTTCGCCATCGGGGATGACTACCACCTCACCACCTACAAACAAACCGAAGCCTACTTCAAGAAACTCGCCGCCGAGTCCAATCGCCTGCGCCTCGTCGACATCGGCAAAACCGAGGAGGATCGCACCCAGTACATGATGATCATCTCGGCCCCGGCTAACCTCGCCAAACTCGCCCGCTACCAGGACATCGCCCGGCGCCTCGCCCGCGCCGAAAATCTCACCGAAGCCGAAGCCCGCGCCCTCGCCGCCGAAGGCAAAGCCGTCGTCTGGATCGACGGCGGCCTCCACTCCACCGAAACCGTCGGCACCCATCAGTTAATCGAAACCATCTGGCAGTTCGCCAGCCGTAACGACCCGGAAACCCTGCGCATCCTCAACGACGTCATCATCCTCTGTACCCACGCCAATCCCGACGGCCACGACCTCATCAGCGAATGGTACATGCGCGAACCCGTCCCCGAAAAACGCGTCATGACCGGCGCGCCCCGCCTCTATCAGAAGTACGCCGGACACGACAATAATCGCGACTTCTACATGGCCAACCTCCGCGAATCCGTCAACATGAATCGCCAGCTCTTCCTCGAGTGGTTCCCCCAGATCATGTACAACCACCATCAAACCGGGCCCCTCGGCACCGTCATCTTCGCGCCGCCCTTCCGCGACCCCTTCAACTACAACATCGACCCCCTCATCGTCACCTCGCTCGACCTCGTCGGCGCCGCCATGCACTCCCGCTTCGTCCAGGAAGATAAGCCCGGCTCCACCATGCGCAGCGGCGCCAACTACTCCACCTGGTACAACGGCGGCCTCCGCACCACTACCTACTTCCACAACATGATCGGCCTCCTCACCGAAATCATCGGCTCCCCCACCCCCATGGACGTCGCCTTCGTCCCCAATCGCCAACTCCCCGCCGGCGACCTCCCCATGCCCATCGCCCCCCAAAAATGGCACTACCGCCAGTCCATCGACTACTCCCTCACCGCCAATCGCGCCGTTCTCGACCTCGCCTCCCGCCAGCGCGAACACTTCCTGTTCAACATCTGGAAAATGGGCAAAAACTCCATCGATCGCGGCAGCAAAGACTCCTGGACCGTCACCCCCAAACGCATCGAAGCCGTCAAAGCCCTCATCGCCAAAGAAAGCTCCGGACGCCAAACTCCATCCGCGCCCGCCCGCTACTTCGAGGCCATGAAGCGCCCCGAACTGCGCGACCCCCGCGGCTACATCATCCCCGCCGATCAGCCCGATTTCCCCACCGCCGTCAAGTTCATCAACGCGCTCATCAAAAACGGCATCCAGATTCAGAAGGCCACCGCCGCCTTCACCGTCGCTGGCAAAACCTATCCCGCCGGCTCCTACATCGTCAAGACCGCCCAAGCCTTCCGGCCCCACGTCCTCGATATGTTCGAGCCCCAGGATCATCCCAACGACTTCCGCTACGAAGGCGGCCCGCCCATCCCCCCGTATGACAACGCCGGCTGGACCCTCGCCTATCAGATGGGCATCCGCTTCGAACGCGTCCTCGACGCCTTCAGCGGACCCTTCACCACACTCCCGTGGGGCGTCCTCGAAAAGCCTCCCGTCGGCAAGGTCGAAGGCAGCGGCGCCGGCTACCTCATCAGCCACAAAGTCAACGACAGCTTCATCCTCACCAACCGCTTAATCGCCGCCAGGCAGGAGGTCTTCTGGCTCAAGCAGGGCCTCAAGGACGATCCCCTCTATGGCCCCGGCGCTCTCTATGTGCCGGCCAACCCCGCCACGCGGCCGCTCATCGAAAAGGCCGCCGCCGAGTTCGGCTTCAACGCCAGGGCCGTCGCCGCTCGCCCCGCCGGCGAGGCGCTCAAACTGTCGGCCCCGCGCATCGCCCTCTGGGACCAATACGGCGGCTCCATGCCCTCCGGTTGGGTGCGCTTCCTGCTCGAGCGCTTTGAGTTCCCCTGCGACGTCCTCTATCCCCAGGCCATCGACGCCGGCAACCTCCGCCAGAAGTATGACGTTATCC
>JAINDL010000191.1 GCA_019931245.1 Bryobacteraceae bacterium CoA2 C42 | reverse complement strand
GGCGGCGAGGGCGGAGGCGAGGAGGGTTCGTCGCGAAAGCATGAGAACGAGTATATGACTGTCGTGGATTGGCTGGGAGAGCGGGGGGCGGGCGGCGGGGCGGGGCGAGGCGGCGGCGGCAAGTTACAGGGGGTAAACGGTGGGGTACAAGGCGGGATTTTCCGGTTGCTGTTTTCGGCAAACCATTTATAGTATTGAAGCTATGTTTCGTTCACTAGTCCAGTTAATCGTCCTTGTTTTTGCAGGTAGCATCGTGGGCGGGGCCCGGGAATTTCGCGCGGTCGAGGTGGGCTGGCTCCCCGTGACCGACGCCGAGCGGGCGCAGAGGGAGCCCTTAGTAGAGAAGACAGCCGGAGCGGAAGCGATTTTCTGGCGGGAGCACGTCTGGGATGAGTTTCTGGGTCAGGACTGGCAGCGGCAGCGAGTGGTGTATGTCCGTTTGAAGATTTTTAATGAAGAGGGGAAGAAGGCGGTCTCCTCGATTGATATTCCGTTCCGGAACAATGTGTTTATCGAGAAAGTGGAGGGACGGACGATCAAGGCGGATGGTACGGTGGTGCCGCTCGAAAAGCAGGACGTGCGGGAGCGGGACGTGATCCGGGTGAGCGGTTTGCGGGTACGGGCCAAGAGTTTTTCCATGCCGGCGGTGGAGCCGGGGGCGATTGTGGAATACAAGTACCGCGAGATCCAATATAAACAGAATATCCGGTATATGCGGGCGAACATGCAGCAGGAATATCCGGTCCAGAAGATCACGTATTTTGTGATGCCGCTTGGCCGGGACAAGATCAGCCTGGGGATGCGGGTGTGGCCGTTTAACTGTCAACCTTCGAAGTTGCGGTTAGAGAGAGACGGGTTCAATTCGACGACGGTGGAGAACGTGCCGGCCTTCCGGGAAGAGCCGCTGATGCCCGGGGAGCCGAACGTGCGGCCTTGGGTGCTGTTTCTGTACATGGAGGACGGCAGACGGGAGCCGGGTAAGTATTGGGAGAAGACCGGCAAAGAGAACTATAACGAGATGAAGGCGTCGTTGAAGTTGAACGACGAGATGAAGGCGGCGGCGGCGAAGGCGGTGGGAGAAGCGAAGGCGGACCGGGCGAAGGTGGAGGCGCTGATTGGTTACCTGCGGAAGAATTTCCGGGGGTTTTTCGATGCGCGGGTGAGCGAGGCGGAGCGGGCCAAGGTGTTGAAGTCAATGCCGAAGAACCGGCGCCGGACTTCGGTGGAGGTGTTTGAATCGGGGATTGGCTTTGACAATGAATTGAATACTTTGTTTGCGGCCATGGCGCAATCGGTGGGTCTCGAGGCGCGGCCGGCGTTTGTTTCGAGCCGCGAGGATGTGGCTTTCAGCCCTGAGCTGGCGGATGATTATTTTCTGCCGGGCATCGACATGGCGGTCAAGCTGAACGGGGAGTGGAAGATGTTCGACGTGGGGGCGCGGACGCTGCCGCCGAACATGATTTCGTGGCGAGAGGAGGGGACGCTGGCGTTGTTGAGCGATCCGAAGGCGCCGGTGTTTGTTGGTACGCCGCTGTCGCCGCCGGAGGATTCGCTGACGGACCGCCACGGTAAGCTGGCGCTGCGGGAGGACGGGACGCTCGAAGGCGAGGTGACGGAGCACTACACGGGCCATGCGGCGGGAGAGCGTCGTCAGGAATACGAGGGGCAAACGCCGGAGAAGCGGGCCGAGGGGCTAAAAGATGCGCTGCTGCGGATTTATCCGGGCGCCGAGATCAGTGCGGTGCAGGTGGAGAACACCGAAGAGACGACGCAGGCGCTGCGGCAGGTCTACCGAATCCGGATTCCCAACTATGCGCAACGAACCGGCCGACGGCTGTTGTTTTCTCCGTTTGTCTTTCAGCAGGGGTCGACGCCGCGGTTTTCGGCGAGCCAGCGGAAGTTCGACATCCATTTCCGTTATGCCTTCGCGGAGAACGATATGGTGACGATTGCGCTTCCGGAAGGGTACGAACTCGACAACGCCGAGAGTCCGGGCGGATTGAATTTAGGCGCTCCCGGCAAGTATTACGTAAAGATGTCGAGGACGCCGAAGAATGAGCTGGTGCTGCAGCGGAATCTGATTTTTGGAAAGGACGGCGCCATAACGTTTCCGGCAGCAGCGTACCCGCAGTTAAAGCGGGCCTTTGATGAGATCCACAAGAAGGACGGGACGATCATTTCGCTCCGGCAGGCGGGCAAGAAGTAGGGGGCATATGTCACGAGTTCTTTGGCTGTTGTTTTGCGCGGCGGCGTGGGCAGGCGATGAGGCGCCGGGGTGGGTGCGTACGGCGGCGGCCCAGTCGCATGCGGGGTATCCAGGGCGGGTGCAGGCGGTGATCCTGCTGAGTGAGGAGACGCTGGCCGTGGATAACAGCGGCAAACGCGTCATGACGGAGCGGGGGGTGATCAAGCGCTTGACTTCCGATGCGTTCCGGGTCGCCGGGAGCCGCCATTTTGATACGCGCAGCGGGAAGATCCGGGAGATGCGGGCGTGGGTGGTGAACCCGGGCGGCAAGGAGGTCCGTCTGGGTAAAGACCGGATTGTGGAATCCTCGGTCGCGGATGGCGATGCCTACAGCGAGTACAAGGTCAGGTCGATCGGCGCGGGGGAGGAGGTGCTGCCGGGCGGCGTGTTTGCTTACGAGATTGTCGAAGAGGAGCAGACGGTTTTCACAACCTATCCCTTTCGCTTTCAGCAGACGCTGTGGCCGGTAGTCGAGGCGCGATTCACGCTGCAGTTACCGGCGGGATGGGAGGCGACGGGACTGGTTTTTAACCATGCGGCGGTCGTGCCGTCGGTGGTCAACAACAGCTACACGTGGGAGCTTCAGAATCTGCCGGCGCGGGAGGCGGAGCCGCATATGCCACCGTACGCCAACATTCTGCCGTGGATCGGCGTCACCTATTTTCCGAGCGGGGGCAGCGGGGCGTTACGGAAACTGGAAAGGTGGTCGAGCGTGTCCAAGTGGATGAGCGAGCTGACCGACCGGCAGAGCGAGGTGACACCGGCGGTGCAGGCGCGGGCGGATCAGTTGACCGCCGGGGCGGTGAGTGAGTTGGACAAGATCCGGGCGATTGCGGCGTTTGTACAGAAGACCACGTATGTGAGTGTGCAGTTGAATCTGTCGCGAGGGGGCGGCTACGTTCCGAACCGCGCCGATACGGTATTGACGCGGAACTACGGGGACTGTAAAGACAAGGCGAACCTGATGAAGGCGTTGTTGAAGGCCAAGGGAATTGAGTCGTATCTGGTGTCGATCATGAGCGGGGCGCCGGGCACGGTACGCGAAGAGTGGCCGTCGACACAGCAGTTCAACCACGCGATTCTGGCCGTGAAGGTTTCCCCGGAGACGAAGGCGCCGACGGTGGTCGGGGTAGAGGGGCTGGGTAACCTGTTGTTTTTCGACGCGACCGACTCGTATACGCCCGTTGGCGATCTGCCGGATGACGAGCAGGGAACGCTGGCGCTGGTGATCGCGGGGGAACAGGGGGCGCTGGTGCGAGCGCCGAAGCTGGCCGTGGGCAGCAGTCGCGCCGAGAGCGAGACGCGGGCAAGGATGAATCCCGAAGGTGGAATTGAGGCCAGCACCGTGCGGCGCCTGCACGGGCAACGCGCGACGTCGTTACGTGGCGCAACGCGGGAGATTGCGGTCAACGATTTGCGGAAGCGATTTGAGGCGTCGCTGACGCGCCGGCTGGGCGGGCTGCAGTTGAGGACGATCCGTCCGGAGGATCGGCCGGGGGAGGGCCGGCTGGATCTGACGCTCGAGTATGCAGCGCTGCAGTTTGGCCGGATCATGCAAGGCCGGCTGCTGGTGGTCACGCCGGGAGCGCTGGTATCGACAGCCACCTACAGTTTGCCGAACAAGGCGCGGACGTTACCCGTGAGGGTCGAGGCGGATGTGCAGAAGGATAGCGTGACGATCGACACCCCGGCCGGCTTCACGCTCGACGAGTTGCCGGAAGCGGTAGCGATTGAGTCACCGTACGGGATTTACCGCGCGGATTGGAAAATGAAGGGGCAAACCATCGAGTTTACGCAGACCCTGGAGTTGAAGGAGGCGCTGGCGCCGCCGGGCGACTACGATAAGGTGCGCGATTTCTTTGAGCGGGTCAACGGAGCGTCGCTGGCTACGGTGGTGCTGGTGAAGAAGTGAGGCGGGCCGCCCCACCCGGCGGCCACATCGGGCTAGGATGGTGAGGGAAAGCCGATGCCACAACCGCTGATTCTCCGCTGGCCGAACCGCGAGGCGGCCCATGAGCCTTTGTTAGCCCGCTTGGGGGCCGATCAGATCCTGGGGGAGGAGGCGGTGGAAGGAGCGCTGACTTCGGGTTTGTGGCCGGGCATTCGGAGCCCCGGGGCGAAGGGCGGGAATCCGGACGTGGCGAGCGCGAGCCGGGAGCCGTGGGTGGATGCGAGCGGCTATCTGGCGGCCGTGCAGCGGGCGCTGGGGCGGCCGGGGCTGCTGGCGCATCAGCACCGGAACCCGGAGCAGGGCGTGCCGTTTGAATCGCTCGAACTGGCGCTGGTGGAGGCGCGGGTGAACGGCGGAAATTTTGTGTTGTCGGTGGAGCCGCGCTACCGGCAGGCGCTGCTGGCCGGGGAGGCGCGGGCGCTCGGGGCATGGAGTTCGCTGGGACGCACGGCGGCGTGGCTGCGGCAGCACGAAGGGCTGTTTGGCCGTCCGACGCTGCCGACGCTGACGGCGTTGGTGGAGCCGGGCTATGCGACCACGGAGATCGCCAATCTGCTGTTCCGGCGGGGCGGGAGTCCGCGGCTGGCGGCGGCGGCGAACGTACCGAAGCCGGATCCGGAGCGGACGGCGGTGCTGGTGGCGGCGGGGCTGAAGGAGGTGCCGGCGGCGGCGTGGGAGCACGCGGCGGCGGGGGCGACGGTGGTGATCGACAGCGCGCCGGTGGCGGGTTGGCAGCGGATCAAGGAAGATTTGGACCGGACGGTTTACGGGGTGGGGAGGGGCCAGGTGGTGGCTTATCACAAGCGGGTGCAGGACCCGAGCGAGTTTGCGCTGGACTGCATTGATCTGGTGACGCACAAGCGGCGGGCGGCGCGGCTGTGGAACGCGCCGGCGGCGATTCCGCTGGCGACGGCCGGGGGATTGCTGCATGTTATTCAGTACGGTTCGCCGATTGAAGTGGAGATTCAGGCGCGGGTGCAGGGCGTCTACCGGTCGGCGACGCTGCTGCGGCCGGAGGGGCCGCCGCTGCCATTGAAGCTTTACCGGCGGGGCACCATGTCGGAAGTTTTTCCGCCGAGCATTCAACGTCTGGGTGTTGTACAGTTCGAATAAGGAGATCGCGCCATGAACCACTCCCGCCGTCAATTTCTTGCTGCTGCCGCCGCCCTGACGCCCTACCGGCTCATTGGCGCCCCTTCGCGTCCGCCGAAGGCCCGTTTTGCCGTGCATCCCTTTGTGGAGGCCAACCCGAAAGCCGTGTTCCTCAAGCGCACGCGGGTGCCGCACAAGATGGACGAGGCGACGAAGCTCAAAGAGGGCATCGCGTTTGCGCGGGATGTGTTTGTTCCCACGGACGAGCCGACGGGGATTCCGATTTCGCACCGGGTGGTGCTGAAGCCGAACTTCACCAGCGTGCGGAACCAACGGCCGCACGAGGAGAACTGGGGAACGGGCACCGATCCGCAGTTTTACGAGGGGATCATTATTGGTCTCAAAGAGATCGGCCTGAAACAGTTCTACTTCCTCGAGGCGAATAACTTCCATACGTGGAACTACCGGGGCTTGGCGGATATCAACGATCGCCACGGCGTCGAGGTGAATGAACCGGACCGGCGCGCACGGAACTTCCGGGACAGTTACGAGATGAACTGGACGAAGGTGCCGGACCCGGTGGTTTACACCAAAATTCCGCACTACGCGCCGGTGAATGAGCCGGATACGTGGCTGCTGAACATTGCCAAGTGGAAGTCGCACGGGATGTGCATGACGCTGGCGACGAAGAATGAGCAGGGTCTTGTGGTGAAGCCGTACGTGCGGTTCTGCCCGGGGTGGCAGATGGTGACGGGCGTGCCGCAGTTCATGAAGGAGCATATTCATCCGGAGGTGGAGCGGCGGGTGAACTCGTTCTTCGACCGGCATGTGCGGATGGGTTATGCGCGCTACCAGAGCCGGGCCGATTTGAGTCCGGTACACCAGGAGATCTGGGCGCACAAGACCTGCGATAACGCGCAGACGCTGAAGGCGGGACTGGCGGTGATTGAGGGGATTTACGGGCGGGACGGGGACGGGTTCGGGGTGGGTAACGACTACCTGACGAATCTGGTGATGTTCGGCAAGGATAAGCTGCGGTTGGACATGATTGGGATGTATCTGGGCGGGCACGAACCGGGTAACGTGAATTTGTTCCGGATTGCGAAGGAACGGGGTTTGCTCGATACGTTTAATCCGCACGAGGTGGAGGTTTATGAGTGGGAGGACGGCAAGGCGGTGCGGCGGCGGTTGACCGATTTTCAACGCACGCCGCTGCCGACGTACTACCTGCAGCGGGACGGCGAGCCGAAATACCACCTGGTGAACGAGGCGTTTGATTACGACCGTGTGAAAGTGTAGGGCGGAATCGGAGCAGGACCGTTGTGGTATGATCTCCCCCTATTGAGGAGGTTGATCTTTTATGAGAATATGCTTACGGCTTTTTCTGGCCCTGTCCTGCCTTAGCCTCCACGCGCAGCAGGATCGCGGGCTGATTACGGGAGTCGTGAAGGACGGCACTGGGGCCGTCATCACGGATGCCAATGTTACGGCAACCCGCACGGAAACTAATACGGTGATTAAGGTTTCGTCCGGGAATTCCGGAGATTACACGCTGCCGTCGCTTGAAATTGGCACCTATACGGTGCGGGTGGAAAAGGCGGGCTTCAAGACCTCGGTCACGAATAACATCATTGTCTCGGCTTCGGGTACGGCGCGTATCGACGTGACGCTCGAGGTAGGTACGACGCAGCAGGCGATTGAGGTTTCGGCCGCGGCGCTGCAGGTGCAGACGGAGAATGCGCGGATTCAGACGGCGGTGGCCAACCGGCTGGTGGACCAGTTGCCGCTTGTGGTGGGCGGTCAGCTGCGTTCGCCCTTCGATCTGGCGCTGTTGACGCCGGAAGTGAAGGCGCCGAATGACGGCAACAACAACTTCGCCATTGGCGGTGGGCAGGCGGCGACCTACGGCGTGACGCTCGACGGCGTTTCGTCCAACACGGGCCGGGCGCTGCAGACGCAGTGGGCGGCGATGAACACGCCTTCGCTTGATGCGATCAGCGAGTTCACGGTGGACTCGAATGGCTTTAAGGCCGAGTACGGCCGGGCGCAGGGCGGGCAGATGAGCTTTGTGTCGAAGTCGGGCACGAATGATTTCCACGGCAACCTGTTTGAGTTCCTGCGGAATGACGCGCTCGACGCCGGTTTCTTCAACAAGGGGCTGCGCAAGCCGGTATATAAACAGCACGACTTTGGCGGCACGGCAGGCGGCCCGGTGATCATACCGAAGCTGTACAACGGGCGGAACAAGTCGTTCTTCTTTGTCTCTTACGAAGCGTTCCGCAACCGCGAAGGGGCCAATCCGAGCTTTCTGTCGGTGCCGCCGCGCGAGTTCTACAACGGCGACTTCACCAACTGGGTAGACAACAACAACGCCCGGATCACGATTTTCGACCCGGCCACCGGCGCCTCTGGCGTGCGGACGCCGTTCCCGAACAATCAGATTCCGGCGGCGCGGTTTGACCGGATCTTCCGCGCCATGGCGCCAATCGGCCAGACGGCGCTGCCGAACGTGGCCAACCTGGTGCCCGGCACCTCCGGCTACGTGCGGAACAACTACATTCAGACGGGTACGCAGTTGGCGCCGTGGGATAAGTTCAGCGTGCGCGGCGACCACAACCTGAGCGAGAAGCACCGGTTGAGCTTCTTCTACGCCGACAACAAGCGCTCGACGGCGCCGGGCGCCACGGGCCCCATTGGGCTGCCGGGGTTTCTGAACGGCGGTAACTTCAACAACACGACGAGCAAACAGTACCGGCTGAGCTGGGACTGGACGATCAGCCCGAACAAGATCAACCGCTTCTACGCGGGCGGCAACGACTGGCGCGAGATCAACCGGGCGCTGGCCGTGGGCGCGCAGAACTGGAAGGACGTGGTGTGTCTGCAGAACGTGCCGGATTGTAACAACAACCTGCTGAACGTCTCGCTGGCGGACTTTACGAGTTGGGGTGGTCCTTCGGACAACGGCTCCGATAACGGCGTCTACTCGTTTAATGACGACTTCACGTGGGTACGCGGTCGCCACTCGTTCAAGATGGGCGGCATGTACGAGATGGTCAATTACAATGGCTTTGGCCAGCAGAACATCATGGGCCAGGCATCGTTCAACCGGCGCGTGACGGGGCAGATTGGCGACCTGGCGAATCTGACCGGCTCCGGTTTTGCGAGCTTCATGCTGGGCGGCGCGGTGAGCGGCAACATTCACACCCCGCGCTACATTGCGCAGCGGTTCCCCTACGTTGGTTTTTACTTCCAGGACGACTGGCGGGTGAACAACAAGTTGACGCTGAACTACGGCATCCGGAACGACATCAACATTTCGCCGTTCGCGGCGCAGGATCAGTTCAGCGATTTTGATCCGACGCGGCCGAATCCGGGCGCCAACGGGCGGCCGGGCGCGCTGATCTTCGCCGGAACGGGCGAGGGGCGCGAAGGGCGCCGGCGGCTGGTGGATACGTGGTTCGGCGGCTGGGGTCCGCGTCTGTCGATGGCTTATAGCCTGAATGACAAGACCGTGATCCGGGCCGGAGCGGCGCGGACGTTTGGCGCGGTGCGGGCGGTGGGCGGTTCGACCCACTTCCAGGGTTTCGTGCAGATTTACGACACCCCGCAGTTGGATCCGCAGGGGTTTGCGCCGACCTTCTTCCTGCAGAACGGGTTCCCGGACTGGCCGCGGCCGCCGTTCCTGCGGCCGGACTTCAACAACTACAACTCGCAGCCGTGGTGGCAGGGCAACGAAGTGAGCCGGGCGCCGGAGAACCTGACCTACACGCTGAACGTGCAGCGGCAGGTGAACAGCGACACGGTGTTCGAGATGGGCTACAACTTCGTACGGGGCACGCATCTGCAGGCTGGTTTGTTGAACTACAACCAGCTCAACTTTGCGGCGCTGCCGGCCAATTTGAGCCCGTTTACGGCCGCCGGACGGACATTGCTCAATTCGCCGGTGTCGTCGCCGGCGGCGATTGCGGCCGGCATTACCAAGCCGTTCCCGGCGTTCCGCGACAACCTGAGCGTGGCATGGTCGCTGCGTCCGTTCCCGCAGTTCAGCTCGATTGACACGGCGGGCGGCAACGGCGACCGGAGCGGGCGTTCGGCCTACCATGCGCTGATTCTGAAGCTCGAGAAGCGGTATTCGAGCGGCCTGACCTTCCTGACGAGCTATGTCTTCTCGAAGATTCTGACGGACGCCGATTCGGCGTGGGTTGGGGGTGTGGCCATGGACCACTACAACCGGAAGCTGGAGTACTCGATCGGCCAGTTTGACCAGACGCACAATCTGAAGTTCAGCTACGTTTACGAACTGCCGTTTGGCAAGGGACGGAAGTGGATGAACCAGGGCGGCGCAGCGGATCTGTTGCTGGGCGGCTGGCGGTTTGGCGGGGTGCAGACGTATGCTTCCGGCACGCCGGTTGGCATTGGCACGACGGTGAGCTTCCCGTATTTTGGCGGGGCGAACAAGGCGACCATCTCCAGCTACGAAGGGTGGCGCACGCCGGTGCAGGGCGACCGGTTTGATCCGTTCAAGCAGACCTACATCAACCGCGAGGCCTTCCCGGCGCAGCCGACCGACCGGTTGGGCAACATGACCCGTTACAATCCTAACTTCCGGTTCCTGCCGGTGTTGACGGAGAACTTCTCGATTGCGAAGGATTTCGTGATCAAGGAGAGCATCCGGTTCAACCTGCGGGGCGAGGCGTTCAACGCGTTCAACCGGACGTTGTGGGGCGGCGTGGGTGGTGCGCAGACGCTGCAGGATCCGAACTTCGGCGTGTGGCGGAACCAGATCAACCAGCCGCGGCGGTTGCAGATTGCTCTGAAGTTCTACTTCTGAGGAACCGCGTCTCCGAGGCTGTAGAATCAATGAGTTACGCGATTGCCTCCAGCGGCACCAGTTGGTAGCCCCGCCGGGCGGCCTGTCTGTGTAGGTTGGCCTCGATGCGTTTTTCGCGCAGATGATCCCGCTCGGCCCAGAGAGTCGCGTTGTACTCAACCTGGTTCTTCAACATGGTGTAGAAAATGACTGCGATCTTGTGGGCGGTCGCGGTGGTGGCCGCGGACGGGCCTAGCTTGGCTTTCATGCGACGCAGATAGGCACCCATCGGGGTCGTGTCGCGATGCAACGAATGAGCCGCGAGACGAAACAGGGTGCCCGCTCGATTCTTCACGCGTCGATTCCCTCGCCATAGCACCTTGCCGCCGCTGATGTCGTTGTCCGGACAGAGGCCCAGCCAGGAAACAAAATGCGCCGAGCTGGGCCACCGGGACATGTCGCGTCCGACTTCGCTGAACAACGGAAAGACCAACGTCATGAGGCCTGGAATCTGGGTGAGATCGACCCCAAATAGTTTGTAGGCCTCCTCGCGCATGTTGAAGTTGGGATCACCGGTCTTCTTTTTGCGCTTGCGCTGCTTCTGCTTGCGGTCGGCCGGCATGGGCTTTTGAGCGGGATCGGTCATCGGCGTGAAGGTGTTCAATAGGTTCTCGATCGATTTGTCGCATTCCTCGATCTGCCTCTGATAACCGCGGTAGAGCGATAGCCTTTGCGTCAGCACAAGAATCTGCGCGGGACACCAGTTGCCTTCGAGCGATTGCCGGATCGTCTCCTCGCTGGCTTTTACATGCGGATCGCGCAGTTTGGCCAGCACCGCCGGGTCTCGCTCGCCAGCGATGATGGCGTCCAGGATCGCCAGTCCGGTGAGGCCGGTGATGTCGGAGATGACGTGCTGGAACTGTACGTTCATCTGCGTCAGAGCCTTGTGTAAATGCTGCACGTGCTGGCTGGCCATTTCGACCAGATCCGAGCGATGCCGCATCAGCGTCCGCACCGCTCGCACATCGGCGTCGGGGCGGAAGGCTCCGGCCAGCAAGCCCATCGAGTGCAGATACTGAATCCATTGGCATTCATGAAAGTCCGTGCGCTTGCCAGGTACGTTTTTCATGTTCCGGGGATTGACGAGTTGCACCTGGAGGCCGTGTTTTTCGAACACGTCGTAGACCGGAATCCAGTAAACGCCGGTGGATTCCATCGCTACCGTCTTGATCCCGCAACTCACCATCCATTCCGCCATCGCGTTCAGTTCCCACGTGAACGTCCCGCTCTTGCGTACCGGATTCTCGTCGCGATCGGGCGGCACGGCGACAAAGATCTCCCGCGCCCCGATGTCGCAACCCGCGGCGGCGGGTTGACACAAGCGCGGCTCTACCTGGGTCGTCTTTCGCTTTCTCCCGGCGACTTTCGGTCCATCTTCCCGCCGTCCGTTGTCCGCCGTGGACGAACCCGTGGACGAACTCTGCTTTGACATATGGTGACCTCGTGTTCGGGCAGCTGGCCAAGCCGCGCAAGGAAAGTACTCTTCTGATCGGAATCAACCGGGGTGTTACTCCGGCCGTAACCACTGTTTGGTGCACGGAGCTTGGGGCCACGCTTCTGAACGGGCTATGCAGCACCACTGAATATTCGGCCTACTTCCGCTGTCCGAACGTCTCTAGCTTCTCACCGCATCGCAGGCTTGCGAAAGGTTCCTCCACTTTTGGTCCCGGCCTACCCGGGCGCGACGCTTCTGAGGAACCGCGCACAAGGGACTCGCTTCGGCCCGGCGGGAGGGGCGAGTTCCTTGCCCTTTGGTGCCGGGCCGGCGCGGCCTGTGGGCTTTTTTTAACCGCGCACAACGGACTTCGGCCTGTGCGCTTTTTTTAACCGCGCACAACGGACTTCGGCCTGTGCGCTTTTTTAAACCGCGCACAACGGCCTTGCTTCGGCCGGCCTGTGCACTGCTGATCGAGCGATTGAGTCGTTGTTTGTGATGGCCTCCCGCCGTACCGGCGGGAGGTTTTTTTATGCCGGGGTGGACAACGGCGCGGGGCGGTTGCGCGGCTCGGTCCAGGCAGCACCCCGGGCGACGACCGGATGGGCGGCGGCATCGGTAATTTCGGGGAACAGGCTGCGAGGGCGGGAAGTTTTTGTGCAGGGTTGGGCTGGTGCGCAGGGCGGACGCGGCGCCGTGGGCACGCTGATGCTGGGCTGGACTACCGCGCGGGCCGAGCGCGGTCCTCGATCCACGCAGGCAGGGGGCGTTTTTCGCCCGGCGCGGCACCGTGATAGTTGAACTCCTCGGCGAAGTCCCAGCCATAGCGGGCGCCGACGGCGGCGCTGAGTTCGTCAACCCAGGCGATGGCGAGTTCGGCGGCGGCGGCATCGGTGAGTTCGGCGAGTGGGCCGAGGGGCTTGCCGGCCATGGCGAGGCGGGCCCGGGTGTGTTCGGCGTAAGCTCGATTGGCGGTGCGGAGTTCGGCCACGGCGGCGCGTTTGCGGGCTATCCACGGGGTGACGTCGAAGCGTTCCATGCGGGCTCCGTTGTGGCCGCCTTCGCCGGGACGATAGGGGCGGCCGACGGCGTAGTAGTAGGTTTCGGGAACGCTGTAACCCTTGAGGCCGGCGCGGGCGAATTCGTAGAGAAACGAGCCGCTGTTCGAGTAGTTGGTCTCTTCGGCGGCGCGGCCGGTGAAGAACTGATCCCAGTCGGGGATGTAGTGGACGTAGGGGTCGGGGAAGAAGAGCTTTTGGGGCTTCCAGGTGCGAATGAGGACGGTGATCTGATTGCGGAGTTCGTTGCTTGAGACCTGGGCGAGTTCGCCGCTCTTGTGATTGAGCGAGAAGAGTTCGGTGACGCCGAGGGCCCTGGCGGCGCGGGCGGCGTCGGCATCGTTGGCAAGGCGGGTCTCGGCGGGACCGAGGCGGACGGAGTTTTTCTCGTCGTTGCCGATTTGAATCACGTAGACCTTGAATCCATCGGCCGCGAGTTTGGCAACGGTTCCGCCGATGGCGCGGACGTAGTCGCCGCCGCCGGCGGAGACGACGACGGCGGAGGGCGGTTCGGCGGCGGCGAGGGCGGGCAGCAGGAGACTAACGCAGATATTTCGCAGGGATCCCATATTCAACTCCAGCGTGGCGGAACTCTTCGGCCAGGGCGTAGTTCGAACCTTCGGCGCCCAGGGCGGCGAGGCCGCGGAGGTTCTCTTCGGCAAGGCGGGCGGCGGCAGCGGCGTCGACGGTGGCGAGCAGGGGGAGACGCTGACCCGCCGCGGCGAGGCGCTCGCGGAGGCGTTCGGCGCGGGCGCGGTTGATGGTTTTAAGCTCGCGGGCGGCGGCGAGTTTTTTGGCGAGCCAGGGGCTGATATCGACCTGGACGGGTTGGGGGACGAAGGCGGGGCCGGCTTCGGTCTCGCGGCGGCGCGGGTCGACCGGCGGGGCATAGTAGTAGACCTCGGGAGTGGCGTAGGGTGCGAGGCCGAGGGCGGGCAGAGAGTTGGCAAAGCGGGCGGCGTGCCAGGCGTCTTCGGCGGCGGCGCCGGCGTAGTAGCTGTCGAGATTGCGGTCGTGTTCGGTGTGGGGGTTGGGGATGATGAGGAGGGCGGGGCGATGGCGGCGGATGAGGGTGATGAGGCGGTCGCGGAGGGTAGTGTGGGGGACGTTGCGGAGTTCGCCGGCGGGGTAGCCGAAGGAGAGGATTTCGGCGAAGCCGAGGGAGCGGGCGGCGGCTTCGGATTCGACGCGGTTGCGCCAGGCGGCCTCTTCGGGGGGCATGTTCCAGCCTTCGAGGCGATCGTCGCCAACGCGGACGAGGAGGCCACGGAGGCCGGCGGCGAGGTGGCGGGCGGCGAGGCCGGCGCAACATTCGAGCCAGCGGGCATCGGCGGCGACGACCAGGATGGTTTTGGGCTCCGCCGCAAGAGCGGGCGCGGCGGCGAGGGCGGCGCAGAGGAACTGGCGGCGTCTCATCGGGAGGTCCTCGTGGTGACGCCGCGCACAACGGACAGGCCTCGGGCCGGCGCGGCCTGTGCGCTCGTATTCAGAACGCGCACAACGGACTCGCTGCGGCCCGGTTGGGGCCGGGCCGAAGCGGCCTGTGCGCTCGTATTCAGAACGCGCACAACGGACTCGCTGCG
>JAINDL010000152.1 GCA_019931245.1 Bryobacteraceae bacterium CoA2 C42 | reverse complement strand
TCGGTGGACCCACCTTGCGTTGGGCATCGAACATCCGGAAAACAGAGTAGTCCTTGTGGACATCGCATCCGATCCAATCGAAATACTCCATGGCTGTAGCGCCTCCTTTGCGCTGAGTTGGGGCTATCGTATAGCCCCAACGCAAAGCCGCGCTCTCATCCGTTCACAGGGTAAGAAAATGATGCTCATCCCCAACATTCCCAATAGCTAAACCCCATTTTTCGTCCCTGCCTCACCCCCGGAGATTTAGTCCCCGCTGCGATAGTCCAATCAGATAAAGAACCCGACGCCCTGACCGGCCCACCCGTCAGGGCGTTTTCTTTTTCCTTGCGGAGCTTTGCAATGACCGAGCCACTCACCCCCGAACAAAAAAGGTCGCCGCGCCGAAATCAACCGCCAGAACGCCGAGAAAAGCACCGGCCCCACCCACCCGCCGGCAAAGCCGTCACCCGCTTAAACGGCCTCGAAAACGGCGCCCGCGCCATCGTCGTCGACCTCAGCCACGCCCCCGGTCTCGCCCTCCTCACCAGCGAAGCCGCCAGCGAGTATCAGGACATGGTCGCCGTGTACCTTCGCACCTTCGCCCCCGCCAACCGCGTCGAAGGCGGCATCATCCAGCGCCGCATCGACGCCCAGTGGCGCCTGCTCCGCAACGCCCGCTACCTGTTTCTCGAAATGGGAACCTGCCTCGACTGCGCCCGCGAGCAGAAGTACCCCGGCCTACCTCCCGCCGCCGCCGAAATAAACATGGTCGCCAACCGCATGTGTGTCGACGCCAAATACACCCGCCAACTCTACCGCGAAGAGGCCGCCCTCGTCCGTCTCATCAACGCCACCCACCGCGAACTCAACTCCGTCCGCAAACTCAACCCGTCGCCCTCCCCGCCCGTGCTCCCCCGCCTCGAGTACACCGGCACAAGGCAGCGCATCCTCGATCCGGCTCTCGAAGTCGAAGAGATTTCCGAACAACCCCAACCCGTTGAAAAAACTGAGGGAACCGCCCCTGCTGCCCACGACCAAAGCCAACCCGCCGGCTGGCGCTACGCCGTTCCGCCCGTCGCCGCCCCGCCGGAAGCCGAAGCCGCCGACCCGGAAATCTCCCCCCTTGGCGCAACCGGCTGCCAGCGTCGCCGCCCGCCCCGAAATCTCCACCATCCCGCAAGCGACTGTAAACAAGAAACAAACCATCACGGAAGCCAACGACCAAAGCGAACCCGCCGCCGCCAGCCTCTCCGGCGACCTCGCCCCCGTCTGACTCCAACTGCCGCTCCCGTGCCCAGCTCTTCCTGCTACAGCTCCGGCCAGCGCGCCGGCACCCCCGCCGCCTGCTCATACGCAGATGCCAGTTGCAGCACACTGAAATCCGCCCGGTCCCGGCCCACGATCTGCAGCCCCACCGGCAGCCCCTCCGCCGTAAATCCCGCCGGCGCCGCAAGCGCCGGATTCCCGGCCGTCGAGATGTACCAGCAGGACCGCATCCAGTCGATGTAACTCCCCATCGGCCGCCCGTCCACCGCCGTCGGAAACGGCTCGCTCACCGCAAAGGGCGCCACCTGCGTCACCGGCAGCACGAAGTACTCGTAGCGCTCGAAAAACGCCTGCACCCGCCGCCATACCTGCGTCCGCAGCGTCTCCGCCTTGGCCAGGTCGGCCCCCGTCAGCCGCTGCCCGGCCTCAATCTCCCGCCGCAGCGTCTCCTTATACCGGCTCAGGTCCCGCCCCGCGTGCGTCACCGCCGAGTTCCACGCCCGCAGGGTCTGGAAGGCGAAATCCGCCCCCGCGAAATCCGGCTCGGCCTCCTCCACGACGCACCCCAATCCCTCAAAAACCTTCCGCTGCCCCGCCACTACGGACCGCACCGCCGGCTCAAACGGCAGCCCGCCCAGATCCCGGCTCCACGCCACCCGCGCCCCCCGGAAGCTGCGGCCGAGGGGCCGGGCAAAGCTCGCCCCCGGCTCGGGGAGCGAGAGCGGCGCCTGTCCATCCGGCCCGGCCATCGCGCTCAGCAGCAGCGCCACGTCCCCCACCGTCCGAGCCATCGGCCCGGCCGTCGACAAGGCAAACCAGCCCATCCCCGCCTTCCGGTTCGGTACCCGCCCCGGCGACACGCGAAAGCCCACCACGTTCGCAAACGCCGCCGGATTCCGCAGCGACCCGCCCATGTCGCTCCCGTCCGCCACCGGCATCATCCCGCACCGCAGCGCCACCGCCGCCCCGCCGCTCGACCCGCCGCACGTCCGCGTCAGGTCATACGGGTTCCGCGTCGCCCCAAACACCGGGTTGAACGTCTGCGACCCCGCCCCAAACTCCGGCGTGTTCGTCTTGCCTATCGTGATCGCCCCGGCCCGCCGGAGCCGCTCAATCAGCGGGTCGTCCTCGGCCGGCACGTTGTCCTGGAACAGCGGCGACCCGAACGTCGTCCGGATCCCCTTGGTCTCCACCAGATCCTTGTGCGCCATCGGCAGCCCGTGCAGCGGCCCCAGCGCCGCGCCCCGCGCCTGCGCCTCGTCGGCCGCCGCCGCCCACGCCGCCGCCTTCTCCGGCTCAAGCGTCACCACCGCGTTCACCTTCGGGTTCACCCGCTCAATCTGTTTGAGGTGCGCCGACAGCGCCTCCCGCGCCGACAGCTTCTTCGCCCGGATCAGCCCCGCCATCTCGACGGCCGTCATCCGGCAGATCTCCGGCGGCGGCGCCGCCGCCAGCAGCGAGGCCGCCGCCGCCCCCACCATCGTCTCCCGGCGCGTCAACGGATCGGAACTCATCAGGCCTCCAGCAAAATACGCAGCATCCGGCGCAGCGGCTCCGCCGCGCCCCACAGCAGTTGATCCCCAATCGTGAAGGCGCCCAGATACTCCGGCCCCATCGCCAGCTTCCGCAGCCGTCCCACGGGAATGGTCATTGTCCCGGTCACCGCCACCGGCGTCAGCTCGTGAATGGTCGCCTCCCGCGTGTTCGGCACCACTTTCACCCACTCGTTATCCGCCGCGATCATCGCCTCGATCGCAGCGAGCGGCACGTCCCGCTTCAGCTTGAACGTCAACGCCTGGCTGTGGCACCGCATCGCGCCCACGCGGACGCAGAATCCGTCCACGGGAATCGCCGGCTCCTGTCCCAGAATCTTGTTCGTCTCGGCCATCCCCTTCCACTCCTCCTTCGACATCCCGTTCCCCAGGTCCTTGTCAATCCACGGGATCAGCGAGCCCCCCAGCGGCACGCCGAAGTTTGCCGTCTCGGCCGCCGAAAGCGCCCGCTGCCGCGCAATCACCTGCCGGTCAATCGTCAGAATGGCGCTCTTCGGGTCGGCCAGCAGCTCCTTCACCTCCGCGTGCAGCGTCCCGTACTGCGTCAGCAGTTCGCGCATATGCTGCGCCCCGCCGCCCGACGCCGCCTGGTAGGTCTGCGTGCTCATCCATTCGACGAGCCCGGCCTTATACAGCGCCCCCACGCCCATCAACATACAGCTCACCGTGCAGTTGCCGCCAATCCAGTTCCGCCCGCCCCGCTGCAGCGCCGCGTCGATTACCGGCCGGTTCACCGGGTCGAGGATGATCACCGCGTCGTCGGTCATGCGCAGCGTCGAAGCGGCGTCGATCCAGTGGCCCCGCCAGCCGGCCGCGCGCAGCTGCCCGAAGACGGCCGTGGTGTAATCGCCGCCCTGGGCCGTGAGAATAATTTCGCACCGGGCGAGCGCCGCCAGATCATGCGCGTCCCGCAGCGTGGTCTCGTTCTGCGCCATCGCCGGCGCCGGGCCACCGGCGTTGCTCGTGCTGAAAAAAACAGGTTCGATGAGGGCAAAATCCCCTTCGGTCTGCATGCGCTCCAGCAACACGGAGCCGACCATGCCGCGCCACCCCACCAAACCAACAAGGGTCTTAGACATCCCGCTATTTTAACGAACCCGCGCCTCTGCTACCCTACTCCGCATATGACCCGCCGCCAACTCTTCCCCCTGCTCGCCACCGCCGCTCTGCCCGCCCAGCCGCCCCCCCGCCGTCCCAACATCCTCTTCATCATGTCGGACGACCACGCCTCCCACGCCATCAGCGCCTACGGCAGCAAGATCAATAAGACCCCCCACATCGACCGCCTCGCCACCGGCGGCATGCGCTTTGCCAACTGCTTCGTCACCAACTCCATCTGCACCCCCAGCCGCGGCGTCATCATGACCGGGCTCTACTCCCACCTGTCCGGCATTAAGACCCTCGCCGACAAGCTCGACCCCGCCGTCCCCAACGTCGCCAAGTATCTGCAGGCCGCCGGCTACCAGACGGCCATCGTCGGCAAATGGCACCTCGTCAACACCCCCAGCGGCTTCGATTATTGGAAGGTCCTCCCTGGCCAGGGCTTGTACAACAACCCCGTCTTCATCGAGATGGACGGACAGAAGAAGACCTACCAGGGCTACTGCACCGACCTCATCGGCGACTTCACCCTCGACTGGCTGCAGCGCCGTGACAAAACGAAGCCATTCTTCCTGATGTGCCATCACAAAGCCCCGCATCGCGAATGGACCCCCGCGCCCAAGTACCGCGACCTGTTCAAAGACGTCGAGATCCCCGAACCCGACAACCTCTACGACGAACACAAAGGCCGCGCCGGCGCCGCCGAACGCTCCCGCATGCGCGTCGGCCAGGACAATACCAAAACCGACCTCAAGATCGACCCGCCGCCCGGACTCACCGGCAACGCTCTCCGCAAATGGGCCTACCAGGTCTACATCAAGGACTACCTCCGCTGCGTCCAGTCCGTCGATGACAACGTCGGCCGCGTGCTCGACTACCTCGACCAGGAAGGCATCGCCGACAACACGATCGTCATCTACAACTCCGACCAGGGCTTCTTCCTCGGCGATCACGGCTGGTTCGACAAGCGCTTCATGTACGAAGAGTGCCTCCGCACCCCGCTTCTGGTCCGTTGGCCGGCGCGGATCAAGCCGGGCAGCGTCAACACCGACATGGCGCTCAACCTCGACTTCGCCCCCACCTTCCTCGACTGCGCCGGCGCCGCCCCGGCCCCGGAGATGCAGGGCGCGAGCCTCCGCCCGCTGCTCGAAGGCAAAACGCCCCGCACCTGGCGCAAGGAGATGTACTACCGCTACTGGATGCACCTTGGCGGCGGCCACGACGTCACCGCCAACTACGGTATCCGCACCCACCGCTACAAGCTCATCTACTACTACGGAAAGGCCCTCGGCTCGGCCGGCGCCGTCGACAAGGACACGCCGCCCGAGTGGGAGTTCTTCGATCTCGAAAAGGATCCCCGCGAGATGCGCAACGCCTACTCCGAGCCCGCCTACGCCAAAGTGATCGCCGATCTCAAAGTGCGCCTAGCCAAGCTGCAGGCCCAATACAAAGACACCCCGGCCTGATCAGCTGCCGTGTACCGTCCGCAACTTGTCCTGCGTGGCCGCGTCGCACCGGCCGGTCACCGCAATGCCGTTGTCGCACTGGAACTCCTCCACCGCGCTCCGGAAATTCATGTCCTGCGCATCGCCCGGTTCGCCGGCGCGGTAGCCGAGGTTGTTCAGCCGCCAGACCTGCCCGCTGAACTCCTCGGCCGGGTCCAGGTGCCCCAGCCGCAGCGGCAGCGAGAAGTTCCGCACCGTCAGGTTGCCCTCGCGCGGCCCGGCCGGGTTCACGTTTCGCCGGGCGCTGCCGTCCTCGGCCGTCCGGGCTGTTTCGGCGGTGTCCAGCCGCATCTGCACTTCGGTATTGGAGAGCGGCGTCCCGTCCCAGGCCAGCACCACCAGCTTGACGGTCACCGCTTCGCCCACCGTGGCAAACGTGGTCTTCTCGCCCGTGGCCACTGACTCGGTCTTGCGCTGCCGCACCGGCACCTGCACCACATCGCCGGGATAGAGCACATTGGCGTTGCGCCGGCCGCGGAGCGAGGCGTTGGCTCCATCCTCCCAGATGGTATTCGCGGTCAGGAATCCTGCTTCGCGGGCGATACTCGCCATATAATCGCCCTGCTTGACCGTATAGGCGCCGGAAGGGATCCGCGGCGAACCGGAGAGCAACTCCACGGCCGCTCCGGAGGGCGCATCCCCGGACCTTTTCCACTCCCGGCCGTCCAGATCGGGAAAGGTGACCGAACAGCTGCCCGGGTCGATCCCGTTTACCCGCAGTGTGCCTTCGCCCGACAGATTGCCCCGGGTGACGCTGCCGTCAGGCAGCGTGATTTCCACCTTGGCGCCCCGCACCGGCCGGTGGCTATGGTCAAGTAACTCCACCTCAACCCACGTCTTCTTGCTGCTCTCCGCGTTGCCCCGCCGGTTTCCCCCGGCGTTGGCTGCCGCGGCGGCGCCGGCGGCAGCCGCCACCTCAGCCGCACTCGAACCGCCGGTCAGCGGGGCCGAACCCACCAGGAGCTGCGACCAGCGGCCATCGGCGACGCGAAGCGCCACCTCTTCGACCACCTCGCTGTCGCTCATAGTCCCGAGGGCGCTTCCGCAATCGTTCGCCAGCAACTGGCGCAGCTTGGTCACCTCAGACTTTGGCACGTTCTTCCGGCGCAGATCACCTCCCGAACCCAGGGGTGAGGAGTCGGTGATGACGATGAGTTTGCCGCCAAGCCGGATTTGGATAGTCATTGCCTTACGGGCGCCGTCTTACCCTTACGGTCGCCGTCTTACAAGGATAAGCGCAAAAAGATAAGCGCCAAGCATCAGGCCTTTGCGGGACGCGCCAGCCACGCCAGACCGGCGGCGGCAAACACCAGCACCGCCACCCCAGCAAAGACCCCATTCAACCCCCAGTCCGCCTTCAGGTAGCCCGCCACGAAAACGCCCGTGCCGCCCGCCATCGTGTTGAGCATGTTCATCAGACTCTGCGCCGTCGAACGGTCGCGCGGGTCGACGAACTCGCACATCGCCGGGGTCTCGTTCGCCGTGGCGACGGCGCGCAGAAACGAGAACAGCACGACGGCCACGCTGATCACGGCCATGCCCCCGCCCGAAAGAAAAATCAGCAGGCAGGGCGCGCACAGCAGATAGCACACCGTCATCATGCGCAGCCGCCCATCGGCCGCCCGCCGCGCCGCCCGGTCCGACAGCGTTCCGCCCACCAGCGCCCCGCCCACCGCCGAAAGTTGCAGCACCGCCGTGCCCGAAAAGCCCGCCAGCGCCAGGCTCAGGCCGAAGCTTTCGCGGAAGTACAGCGGCATCCAGTTGAAGAACATCCAGGTGCTCACCGAAATCAGCATGCCCTGCATCGCCAGCAGCAAGTACCCCCGGCGCCGCAGCAAACCACGCAGTTGCGGCCCGACGGGCGCGGGCGGCGCCGGCGCTTGACTCCGCGGCGAGGCAGGAAGCGCCAGCAGACACACCCCGGAGAGCACAATCCCGACGCCGCCGAGAAAGAAGAGCCCGATCCGCCATCCGTACTCCTCCCCCAGATAACCGGCCAGCGCGCCGCCGCCCACCAGGCCCGCGTTGAGCCCGCAAAGATGCAGCGCCAGCGCCCGGCCGCGGCTCGCCGCCGGATGGTGGTCGGCAATCAGCGCGACGGCCGCCGGCAGATAGAGGCACTCGGCCAGACCCAGCACCACGCGCGTCGCCAGCAGCTGATCGGCCGTCCGCGCCAGGCCCGTCACAATCGTCACGAGACTCCAGGCCAGCAGACTCCAGGCCACGACGCGGTGCCGAGGCAGCCGGTCGGCCAAAAAGCCCGCGCCCGCCGAGCCCGCCGCGTAGCTCCACAAAAAGAGCGTGCCGATGCCGGCCAGTTGCAGGTCGCTCAGATGGAGTTCGGCCTGCAGCAGCGGGAAGACGGCCGACAGCGAGGTGCGGTCGGCGTAGTTGAGCGCCGCCGCGCCGGCCAGCAGCAGGACGGCACGCCACGCCGGCGCGATCATGCGGCGGGTCCGAGTTCGGCCGTGAACGCGGCTTCGACCAGCATCCCCGCCTGTAGCTGCACGCCATAGGCCCGGCGCACCACCGGGTGTGTGCCGAAGTACTCTTTCCACACCGGATTCACGGCGCTGATATCGGCCAGGACATCCTGCAGGTACAGCCGCGCGGTGCAGACGGCATAGCGGTCCAAGCCCGCCGCGGCGAGATAGAGATCGAGTTGCCGGAAGATCTCGCGCATCTCGGCGGCTGCCCCGCCCGGCACCGGTGCTGCCGCGCCGTCCGGAATACCGGTAATCACGGTTTCAAAGACCCGGCCGTTGTGCACGACGGCGGAGCTGATGGGGAAGTTGGGATCGGAGTCGATGAATTGCATGTCAGTAAGCCAGTAGCCCGCCGTCAACCGTGAGCGTCGCGCCGGTAGTGAACGAGGAGCGATCACTCAACAGAAACGCGACCGCTTCGCCGATCTCGGCGGGAGACCCGCGGCGGCCGAGCGGTGTTGTGCGCAGGTAGCGGCCGGAGGCGCCGGCCTGCTTCACTTCGGCCACGATGTTGGCGTTGGCGGGGGTGAGGATGTCGCCGGGCGCGACGGCGTTCACGCGGATGCCATGCGGCGCCAGTTCGAGCGCCATGCCCTGGGTGAGTGCGACCAGCGCGGCCTTGGTGGCGCAGTAGACCGCGGCGTGCTCCTGCGCGGCAAAGGCGCCGACGCTGGCGATGTGCACGATGGCTCCCGGCTGCCCGGCCGCGACGGCGTGGCGGGCGAAGGCCTGCGAGCAGTAGATGGGGCCTTTCAGGTTGGTGGCCAGCATGTCGTCCACGTGCGCCGGGCTGGCCGTGAGAAACGAGGCGAGGGCGATGGGCCCCGTGAGCCCGGCGTTGTTGACGACGCCGTCGAGGCGGCCGTATTCGGCCACGGTAGCGGCCGTGGCCGCCTCTACCTGCGCGGGGTCGCGGACATCGCAATCTTCAAAGCGCCAGGCCGCGACGCGGGCGCCGTAGCCGCGCAGCACGGCGGTGATCCCGGCGCCGATGCCGGTGGTGCCGCCGGTGACGATATAGACACGGTCATTCAACATGGGGAGTTGGCAGCATGGGGAGACGATGGATCGGCCTGGCGCCGCAGAAACTCGGACAGATCTGCCGCGGCGACCAGCGGCGAATCGATGCGCGCCGCCGCGGCCTCGAGCGACGCCATGTCCTTGGCGCCGTAGCCGGTCACCAGGCACACGGCCCGCTCGTGGGCCGGAATCCGACCCGCCGCCGTCGCCTGCAGCCAACCGGCCAGCGCCGCCGCGCCGGCGGGTTCGGCGAAGATGCCCTCTTCGCGCAGCAGCCACTGTTGGGCCGACCAGACGGCTTCGTCGGTGACGGCCAGGCCCAGCCCGCCGTTGCCGTAGAGGTGTTCAAGCGCCAGCGTGGCGTCAATATCGGAGGGCACCGAAAGGCCGCTGATGCGCGTCGTGCTCGCGAGCGGCACCGCCTGCGTCCGCCCGTGGCGCCAGGCCTCCACCACCGTTGCGCAGCCCGCCGGCTGCACCGCGTGAACCTTCACGGCCAGACCGAGCCGCGCAAAGCCGCGTACCAGGGCCACATACAGCCCGCCCCCGCCCACGGGCGCAAAGACGTGCTGCGGCAAAGCCCCAGCGGACTGGGCGGCCAATTCGCCGGCAATGGTTTCAACGCCCGCCATTCCCACCGGACAGTAGCGATAGGCCGAAACCA
Source organism: Bryobacteraceae bacterium CoA2 C42 (assembly GCA_019931245.1). Taxonomy (GTDB): domain Bacteria; phylum Acidobacteriota; class Terriglobia; order Bryobacterales; family Bryobacteraceae. Next base: position 11,671 of record JAINDL010000152.1, on the reverse strand, counting down.
CAAGGGGGACGCCGAGCGCCGAGCGCCAGCGCTCGAGATCGGCAAAGACGGCCGCCGTGATTCCGGCGTCAACGGTGAAGCCGGGGATGCGGACGACGGTCGCCCCGTGCGCGCGCATCTGCGTCACCTTGCCGGCCGGCGCCTCCGGATGGGCGCAGATCAGGCAGCGCCAGCCGGCGCGGGCCGCATAGGCCGCCAGCGAAGCGCCGGTGTTACCCGATGATGTAGCGAGGATAAAGGGCGGGGGCGAGGTGTAGGAGCTGAGTTCGCGCTGCAGGAAGCGGTCTTTGTACGACCCGGTCGGGTTGGTGAACTCGAGCTTGAAGGACAGCGCCGGCGCGATGCGGGCGCTTGGCACGAGCGGGGTGTTGCCTTCTCCCAGCGTGATTCTCACAGGATGATGTCCCCCTGACCCACCATACGCGGCACGAAGCCCTTGGCCAGCTGCGCCAGGGCGATATCGATGTGCCGCTGCCCAAAGCGCAGCGTGAACAGGCCGTGCGCCGGCAGCAGCGCCTCCACCCCGAGGTTGGCCAGTTTGGGCAGGTTGGCGCGGAAGCCGGACAGCTCGGAGCCGTCCACGTTGATCAGACCCAGCACGCCGCCGTAGAAGACGACGTCGGCCGAGAAGAGCGTACGCCGGCCGTCGAGATCGCAGAGGAAGACCGAGCTGTCGGGCGAATGCCCGGGCTGGGCGATGGGGGTGAGCGCGAGGCCGCAGAGGTTGAGCGGTTCGCCGTCGGCGTAGACCTGTTCGACGCGGCAGGGGGCGAGGCGCAGATCGGGCGGGTAGCCGCCCATGGCGCGGGTGACGACGAGGCCCGCGGCGGCTTCGTCGCCGGTCTCGAGAATGGGCCGCGAGAGCGCGGAGGCGTACACCGGCCAACCCAGTTCGCCGGCCAGCGCGGCGAGGCCGCAGACGTGATCGGGATGGGCGTGGGTGACTACAATGGCGCCGCGGCGCAGGTCGGCGAACTCCTGCCGCAGTTGGTCCATTACCCAGTTGTGCTTCAGGCCGCTGCCGGCGTCGAACAGCACCACGCCCTCCGGCGCCTGCACGGCCCAGAGATGGCAATCAAAGCGGCTGCTCAGGCCGAGTTGGCCGCTGCCAACGAGAGCGACAGAAGAAGAGATCCGCATGAAACTAAACCTCCTCCGGGGTGGCCACCAGCAGCAACACATCGCCCTCGTCGACCGGAGGCAGTTCGCGCAGCAGGCCGACGATGCCGTCGGCCGGAGCCACGGGCGTGGCCAGCACCTCGCCGAGTTCGTCGACGATGCGTCCAATGGGCTGGCCGGCGCGCACGGGATCCAGCAGCGCGACCGAGGGCATGAAGAAACCGCTGGCCGTGGCGTAGACCCCTTCGTCGGTGTTGCCGATGCCGTGCAGGCGCTGCGGCGGGGCCGGAATCTCCGGCGCGCCGTCGAGCATGCCGAGGTGGCGCAGCAGATTCGTGATGCCGCGGCGCATCATCAGCAGGTCGTCCGGGTGAATGCGTCCCGCCCCGCGGGCCTCGGTGTAGAGAAACGGGATGCCGAGGGCGCGGGCGGCGGAGATGGTGCGGCCCGGTTCAATCACGGGATGGCCCCAGATGACGGGCGCGCCGAAGGCTGCGGCGGCGGCGCGGCCGCGCGGGTCGGCGGCTTCGTAGCCAACCATTGAGGGCATGGCGAAGCGGATGCCGCCGCTGTGCAGGTCGAGATAGAAGTCGGCGCGGGGCAGGAACTCGGCGGTGAAGGCGTGGGCGAGGCGTTCGCTCGCGGTGCCATCGGCGCGGCCGGGGAACTGCCGGGCGAGGTTGGCGCCGTCGGCCGGATGGTGACGGGTCACGGCGCGATGAGCCGGGTAGTTCAGAACCGGCACGGTGAGCAGGGTGCCGCGCAGCGCCCCGGCGTCGATTGCTTCGACTGTTTCGAAGATCGCGCGGACGCCTTCGTACTCGTCGCCGTGCACCCCGGCCGAGACGAGCAGCGTGGGGCCGTCCGCGCCGCCGCGGACGGCGATAGCGGCAATATCGAAAGGGGACCGGAACCGGTGCAGACCGGGGGCGGCAGGCAGGCAGAGCATCGCGAAACTCGTACAATAGCACTTTGTGAAGAGGGGGCAGCGAGAGTGAGACAGACAGCCTGGGATTCAGCCGCGCTCGGATGCGCGTGGCTGCTGGCGCAGTTGCAGCCGGACGGCTCGTTCCGCGGTGGAGACGATCTGCGAGCCTATTACAAAACGCCGGCGGCGCTGCTCGCGCACGGCGAGACGCGGGCGGCGCACCGCGTGCTCGATTACGTCGAGACCCGCTATCTGCGCTCCGGTGGCGACCTCGATGGCGCGGGCGTCCCGTGGTTCGCCGTCTACCGGACCTACCCGCACGCCTGGCTCTGCTGCGCGGCGATGATGGCCGGGCGCTTTGATTTGGCCCGGCAGCTGGTCCATTTCATCAGCCGGTATCACCACCCCGCCTCGGGCGGTTTCTTCGCCGATGAGGCGCGGAGCACCGAAGAGGTGATGACGACGAGCATGGCCGGTTTGGCCTGCCTGTGGGCCGGCGAGCGGGACCTGGCGATTGCCGCCGGAGGCTGGCTCGAAGCGCTGTGGCGGGCGCAGCCGGATGTTTCGCGCGGGCTCTATACGAGTTGGCGCGGCGGTTTGGTGACCGAGTATCCGGAGGCCGAAGCGAGCGGCTGCCTGGTGGATCCGGCCAAGCCGGGGCAGTGGTATTTTCAGTACGGCATCAGCGCGGCGCTGTTGACTGCGCTGGCCGGCGCGACGGGCGAGGCGCACTGGCTGAGCCTGGCGCGGCAGTTTCTACACGCTTCGGCGCACTGCGGGCCGGACCGCTACCGGACGCCGCAGAGCGGGAAAGTGGGCTGGGGCGCGGCGTGGGCCTATCGCCTTTCGCGCGCGGCGGAGGATCTCGAACTGGTCCATCAGGTCGCCGCCGGGCTGATGGCTTTGCAGAACGATGACGGCTCGTGGCTGGCCACGGGCGTCTATGGCGGCGCGACGGCGGAAGCCGACAGCGTGACGATTGATGTAACCTCGGAGTTTGTGACCTTGCAATCTTTTATGGGAATGGTGCCGGTTGTCTAAACCTTTTGAGAACAAAGTGAAGCAGTTGCTGGCCGCGGGCGGAACCGCCTGGGGCGCGGCGACGATGGGCCCCACGCCGCTGGCGGCGAAGCTGACCGCGACGACGGGCGTTGACTGGGTCTGGATTGATACCGAGCACTCCAGCTACGCCTCGGAGTCGATTGAGGTGCTGCCGCCGTTGATCCGGCAGTCGGGTTCGATGCCGATGGTCCGCATTGCGGGCCTGGACCCGAGTCTGATGAAGAAGGCGCTCGACATCGGCGCGCAGGCCGTGATGATCCCGCAGGTGGATAACGCCGAGCAGGCGCGGCTGGCCGTGCAGTACGCCAAGTATCCGCCGGTGGGCACGCGCGGCATTTCGCCGATGTGGACCTTCTACAACGACATCGAGTGGAGCGACTATCTGCCCTACGCCAACGACGAGACGCTGATCGTCGTGCAGGTGGAGTCGCCTTCGGCCGTTGAACAGGTGGAAGAGATTGCGCAGGTGGAGGGCGTCGACGTGGTGCTGGCCGGGCCGATGGATCTTTCGGCGGCGTTGGGGCACATTGGCGAGATCGGCCATCCGAAGGTGCAGCAGTTTCTGGCCGAGTTCCCGGCGCGGGTGACGAAGTTCGGCAAGACGGCCGGTATTGCGCTGGGCAGCTACGAAGCGGCGGCGAAGGCGTGGCGGCAGGGCTACCGGTACATCAACTTCGGCAACCTGTACTTTGATGGTGTGAACGGCATCAAGGCGAATTTGGCGCGCTTGAAGGCGCTTGAAACGGGCGTGGAACCGGGGGCGCCCGCGGGCGAGGCGTTTACGGCGTAGGGCGCGACGACGGTAAGGGACTGCGGCCGCGGGCGTCCCGCGGCGGGTCGATCCCGAGCAGCGTGGCCACGAGCGGGGCGACATCGATCGACCGCAGCCGTGGCCACCGCGTGCCCGGGCGCAGGCGCGGGCCGGTGGCGAACAGCGTGGCGAGCATGTCCGGCCGGTCCGGCCGGAAGCCATGCACGCCGGTGGGTTCGGCGAGGGGCTGGATGATTTCGCCGAGGTGGTCGCGCACGACGTAGCCGGGCCGCAGGTCGAAGTAGAGATCGCTGCCGGCGGGGCTGCCGATGCCGTACTGCGGGCCGTGCTCTTCGGGGGTGTAGAAGCCGGTGAAGACGTCGTAGGCGGCGAGGGCGGCCTGTGCGCGGGCGCGAGTGGCGAGGCGGTCGGTTACCGTGCCGTTCTTCCAATCGGTGGTGTTGAGCAGGACCGAGTTGTAGACGTGCACGGCGCGGCCGCCAAGGCCGGCGCGGCGCAGGATCTCGTTGACGTTGATGGCCTGCGCGGCCGGCGTCATGCCGTGGTCGGCCGTGATGATCAGATGATCCTGCCGGCCCACGAGTTGGCGGATGCCCTGCGACCAGCGTTCGATGATGGCATAGCCCCAGGCCAGGGCGCGAATGGCCGTCGGGTCGCCGGCCTGCCGGAGGCCCGCGTAGCGGTGGCCCAGCTCGTCGGCCACCGGCAGGTAGCCGAGGAAGAGGCCGGGCTGATAGTGGCGCTGCAGCCAGAGCGTGTGGGCGAGGTTTTGGCGCGTGAGCAGTTCGGTGGTCTCCATGGCCTGCCAGTGGTTGAGGAGCGGGCCGGAGTAAGCATTGCCGATGAATCCGCCCGCTTCGCGGAGCAGCGGCCGGGCGTCCCCCTGGCTGATGGCCGTCTCCTGTACCGGGGAGACGTAGAGCAGCAGGTCGTCTTTCGAGTAGGTGAAGAGCCGGAAGTAGAGGACCGCCGGGACTGGTTCGTCGCGATAGAGGCCGGCGCTGAAGCGGCGGGCGAGGGGCCGGCGGCCGGAGAGTCCGGACTCGGCCGGGGCGGCCTTCACGTCGATGCCTTCGATGCGCAGGCCGGTGGCCGTTACTTCGCCGCGGAGGGTGAGCGGGCCGTGGCGGAAGCGGAACGCCGTGGGGGAATCAAACTGCAGATCGCGCCGGCGGAGCACCTGATGGGGCGCGACCTGCCGGGTCTGGTAGCCGTTCAGGGTGATCGCCTTTTCGTGCGTATTGCCGGGCAGGAAGGGGAAGACCTGCGGGGCCTGGTAGGCGACGGTGCGGACGCCCTGGCGGGCGGCGGCGACCCATAGTGGTTCGGCCTGCAACTGGTCGGCGCGGTAGCCGTTGTTGCGTTCGGTGAAGGTATGGTCGCGGCGCGGGAGCCGCGGCTGGCTGTTGGCGGTGATGCCGGAGACGTCGCCGTAGGCGCCGGTCCAGAGCGCGGCGTGGGAGAGGGCCGTAGCGCTGGGGAAGGCGGGCTGGATGCCATCGGCTTGCGCGCCTTGCCGCGCCAGGCGGTGCAGGGTGGGGAGCGGGGCGGATGCGAAAACCTGGTGGCCGAGGCCGTCGAGCGAAAAGAGGAAAACGGTTTCGGCCGCGGCGGCGCGGGCCAGGAGGAGGAGGCAGAGGCTTGTCCGCGTCATCGCGCCAGCCGGCCGGGGAGGATGCCTTTGGCCAGATCGAAGCCCGCGCCCACGGCGCCCACGACGCTGTGCCGGCGGCCGAGGCCGAGCCGCTCGCGGAACTGATAGACCGGCTCGATGCCGGTGCAGTGCGAGCCGACGAAGTTAGCGAGGCCGAATTCGCGGAGCTTGCCGGCGGTCCAGGCGAGCGTCTGGTCGTTGGCGTCGAACAGGTGGAAGCCGCCGATGGCCGCATGGATCGGGGCCTGCCGGATGGTGGTGCGGGCGTGTTCGAGCGTGTTGATGATGCCGGAGTGGCCGCAGCCGGACAGGACCACCAGGCCGGCGGCGGTATCGAAGACCATGGACATGTCTTCGGGAACCGTGTCTTCGACCTGCCCCTTGGCCGTGACGATGCGGCCCGACCCGCTCCAGTTCCGTTCGGGATACTTTCGCGGCACGGGGCCGGTGAGCCAGACGCCGGGATGGATTTCGGTGGGCTTGGCGATGGTCAGGAATTTGCCGCCGGCGGCTTCGTAGGCGGGCTTGAGCAGGAGCGTGGCGTTGCCTTCGCGTTCGTCGAACTGGCTCGCGCGCCGGGGCAGAAAGATGCCTTCGCCCACGTAGCAGCGGTTAAGGGCGGGGGCGACGGCTTTGCGGAGGGTGAGCAGGCCGCCGTTGTGGTCGCCGTGGAAGTGGCTGAGCATCATCTCGTTGACGGCGAGGTCTACCTTGAGTGTCTTCGCGTTCTCAAGGACGGTGTCGGGCCGGGTGCCGGCGTCGAACAGGATGCGCTGGCCGTCGGCTTCGACCATCGCCGCAAAGCCCCATTCGCCGATGCCGGCGTCGGCCAGCATGGTGGAGAGGATCTGGATGCGGAGCGACTGCACTTTGCGGCCCGGCGGTTGGGCGAGGGCGGCGAGCGGAAGGCCAAGCAGGTGACGGCGGAGCATACCGCGATTGTAAGCAATCGGACCGTTGCGAGACACTGAAGAGATGTCTTTGCCTGCCGTGATCAGCTTATGCGGTGCGCCGGCCGCCGAGGCGCTGGTGCGTCCGCGGCTCGAGCGGTTTCCGGGGCTGCGGGTGCAGTCGCTCACCACGGTGGACGCGCCGGTGTCGGAGACCTGGGAGGAGGGTTTGGACGCGACCGGGGTGGTGGTGCTGCTGCATCCGGATGCGATGCCGCCGCAGGCTTCGCGGCAGTATTGGGGGGGGCTGATCGACTATCCGGGACCGCGGCCGATTGCCTATGTGCACTGCGGCGCGCGGGCCTATCCGCCGGTGTTCGAGCGGCGGAGCTTTTTCCGCTGGCCGGCGGACCAGCGGGCGCTCGAACGTTGGGTGGTGGGATTGCTGCCACGGACGCCGGCTTCCACGGTGGCGCCGGCGGCCGCCGAGGTGCCTGAAGAGTTGTGGAGCGTGCTGGTGGACGGGGCGGGGGTGTATTGGATCACGGGCCGGCCGGCGACGGGCAAGAGCCGCGTGGCGCAGGCGTTTGCCCATGCCGTGCGCGGGCATTTTCAATCGACGCTGTGGATTGGCTGCGGGCGGCGTTCGGCCGCCGCGATCCAAAACGAGATTGACCGGCGGCTGCCGGCGGGCCGGACGCTGCTGGTGCTCGACGATCTGCGGGAGCCGCTGGCGCTGCCCGGGGCGCCGCACTCGGTGCTGGTGACCGGGCCGGAGCTATTGGGCGAAGGCGAGTGGCTCGACCTCGAAGAGCGGTTTCCGCTGCCGCCGGCGGGGTGCTCGCCGGGGCTGCGGGAGGCGATGTCGGCGTGCGTGGGGGCGGATTTTCCGCTGAGTTTAGCGCGGGAGATTGCGGGTGAGCCGGAGGCGCTGCCCGGCGAGGCGGCTGAGGTGGTGGACGCGGTCCGGGAACGGTACCGGCTGGTGCAGCCGGTGTCCGTGGGGCCGGATGTGGAGGGACGCCACTTTGCGGCCGTGCTGCACCGGTTTCGCTACTGGCGAGCGCGGCCGGAGGCGTGTGCGGCGGCGGATTACGAACTGGAGGCGGCGCTGGAGTTTGGCTTCGCCGAGGCCTGGGAGGAGACAATTGACCTGTGCCGGGCGGCGTTTGACTGCTACTCGGAGGGGGGCCGGCCGCGGGAGGCGGTGGCGGTGATGGAGCGGCTGGAGGCCGAGGCCGAAAGGCGGGGCGACCGCGCGACGGCGGACGTGGCGCGGGGGAAGCTGGTGTTTGTGGTGGACGGCGACGGCGAACTGAAGAGCTTTGTCGGAGAGGGCGAGCAGCTATCGCTGTTCTAGTTCCAGCGGTAGGCGGCGACCCCGGTCAACTCGCGGACGAAGATCTCGTCACCGGCTACGGCGATGTGACCCCAGGTCGTCGTGTTGGCGATCTCCTTCGTGTCCAGGAGCTCAAACTTGGCGGGGTTGGCGCGAATGAGCAAGAGCTTGCCGCTTTCGTCGAGGGCGAGGATCTTGCCGTTGCGGACGGCCATCGACCAGTACTGGCCGAAGGGCTCGGTGGTCCAGGTGGTTTCGCCGTTGCGGAGGTTGATGCAGGTGAAACGCTGGTTGGTGAGATGGAGGTAGGCGTAGCCGTCAAGGATGACGGGCGTCGACATGTAGCCCTTGGCCTTGTTGGTCCAGAGCGGCTTGATGCCTTGCTTGGAGACCTGGTAGGCGAAGGAGTCGATGCGATGGGTGCTCGTGAAAATCGTGTCGCCGAAGGTGGTGGGCATCAGAATGTTCATGCCGCGGAAGTTCGGCACCTCCTGCGACCAGAGGACCTCGCCGGTTTCGGGGTCGACGCCGTGCAGATGGATGCGGGCCTGGACGAGCAGCTGCCGGCGGCCGGCGAGCGTGGCCATGACAGGCGAAGAGAACGCGCCGCTTTCGCCCACGCCGCCGGCTACGGGCAGGATGCGCCAGACGGTGGCGCCGGTGCGCTTGTTCAGCTTGACGAAGGAGTTGGCGGCCTGGACGAAGATCGCCTCACCGTCGACGAGCGGGGAGCTGGCGAAGCCGAAATCGGGCTTGGGCGTGCCGAAGCGCTTGGGGAAATCGACCCGCCAGCGCTCCTTGCCGGTCTTCACGTCGAGGGCGACGAGCACCTCTTCCATGCCGGCGACGTAGAGCGTATCGCCGTCGAGGGCGGGGGTGGCGCGGATCCAATCGCCGCTGCGCTTGGCGTAGAAGGGCACCGAGATCTGGCCGGGCCAGGAGGCGCGCCAGAGCTCCTTGCCGGTCTTGCGGTCGAGCGCGCGGACAACTTCGGTGTCTTTATTGGCGGTTTCGGCGACGAAGACCTTATCGGCGGAGACGACGGGTCCGGGGAAGCCCTTGTCGAGATCGACGCGCCAGAGCGGCTTCAAGCCGGCGAAGTTCTCCGGCCACGTCTTGCCCGGCGCCAGGCCCGAGCGCTCCGGCCCGCGGAACTGGGGCCAGATGTCGGCGGCAAGCAGGGCGGCGGGTAGCAGGAGAAAAAGCAGGCGCATGGGAATAGGGATGCCGCCGGGCCGGAGGCAGCGCCACGAAATCTGAGTGTGGGATGCTCGTAGATTAGGCCATGTCCTTCATTCACGACGATTTCCTGCTCTCGACCGCCGCGGCGCGGCGCCTCTACCACGACTATGCGGCCCCCGAGCCGATTCTCGACTACCACTGCCACCTGCCGCCGAAAGATATCGCCGAGAATCGCCAGTTTGCCAATCTGTTCGAGATCTGGCTCGAGGGCGACCATTACAAGTGGCGGGCCATGCGGGCCAACGGCGTGGCCGAACGTTACTGCACGGGCGAGGCGCCCCCCTATGAGAAGTTCGAAGCTTGGGCCCGCACCGTGCCGCACACGCTGCGCAACCCGTTGTTTCATTGGACCCACCTCGAACTCAAACGCTACTTCGGCATCGACGAGCTACTCGATGAAACGACGGCGCGGAGCATCTGGGACCGCGCCAATGAACAACTGGCCGGCGACCGGCTGCGCGTGCACGGCATCTTTGAACAGTTTGCGGTGCGCGCCACCTGCACGACCGACGACCCGACCGACGATCTTCGCTACCACCAGCAGATTGCCGCCTCGGGCCTGGCGACCAAGGTGTTTCCCACCTTCCGGCCGGACAAGGCGCTAACGGTTCACTTACCGGAGGTGTTTCTGCCGTGGGTCAGCAAACTGGCCGCGGCGGCCAACGTCGACATCACGAACTACTCGCGGTTTCTGGACGCCCTCAAGCGCCGCCACGACTTCTTCCATTCGCTTGGGGGGCGCTTGTCCGATCACGGGCTGAACCACTGCTACGCCGATTTCTGCTCCGAGGCCGAGGCGGCTTCGATCTTTGACCGGGCGCTGCACGGCCAGGCCGCTTCGCCGGCCGAGCAGCAGCAGTTCGCCGCCAACCTGATGCTGTTCTTCGGGCAGCTCGACGCGGCCCGGGGCTGGACCAAGCAGTTGCACCTGGGCGCGCGGCGGAACAACAGCACGCGGCTGTTCCGGACCATCGGGCCGGACGCGGGCTTTGATTCGATGGGCGACTGGTCGCAGGCCGAGGCGCTGGGGGCTTATCTCGACCGCCTCGATCAGGACAACACGCTGCCGCGGACGATCGTCTATAACGTCAACCCGGTGAATAACTACGCCTTCGCCACCATGATCGGTAACTTCCAGGACGGCACCGTGGCGGGCAAGGTGCAGTTCGGCAGCGGCTGGTGGTTTCTCGACCAGAAAGAGGGCATGGAGATGCAGATCAACGCGCTATCCAACTGCGGGCTGCTTTCGCGCTTTGTGGGGATGTTGACGGATTCGCGTTCGTTTCTGTCCTATCCGCGGCATGAGTACTTCCGGCGGACGCTGTGTAACTTAGTGGGTCAGGACGTCGAGGCGGGCCTGCTGCCGGACCGCGAGGACTGGGTGGGCGGCATGATCCGCAATATCTGCTACCGGAACGCGAGCGAGTATCTGAACCTGGGCGTTTAAGTTACCGGCCCGGGATTGAAGGGCGCAAGATCGTTGTGCAGGCCCCAGTGGTCGGCCCAGGTTTGCTTGCGCCCGCTGGCGACATCGCGGATGAGGTGGAACAGCTCCCAGCCGACGGATTCGATGGTGGCGTGGCCGGTGGCGATGCGGCCGGCGTCGAGGTCGATGAGGTCGGGCCATTTTTCGGCGAGGGCGGTGCGGCTGGAGACTTTGATGACCGGGGCCATGGCGAGACCGTAGGGCGTGCCTTCGCCGGTGGTGAAGATGTGCATGTTCATGTGGGCGGCCAGTTGCTGGGTGCCACAGATGAAGTCGCTGGCCGGGGTGGCGGCGAAGATGAGACCGCGTTCGGTGGGGACTTCGCCGTGGGTGGTGACCTGGCGGAGGGCCGAGGTGCCGGACTTGGCGACGGAGCCGAGGGCCTTTTCGACGACGTTGGAGAGGCCGCCGCGCTTGTTGCCGGGGGTGGGGTTGGCGGAGCGGTCGGCGCGGCCGGTGGCGAGGTAGTCGTCGTACCACTGCATCTCGCGGATGAGGGCTTCGGCGACGGCGGGGGTGGCGCAGCGGGGGGTGAGGAGGTGGACGGCGTCGCGGACCTCGGTGACTTCGCTGAACAGGACGGTGGCGCCGGCGCGGACGAGGAGGTCGGCGGCGTAGCCGACGGCGGGGTTGCAGGTGACTCCGGAGAAGGCGTCGCTGCCGCCGCACTGGAGGCCGACGACGAGGCCGGAGGCGGGACAGGGGACGCGGCGGCGGAGGTTCAGCACGGCGAGGCGTTTTTCGGCGGCTTGGCAGAGGCGGGCGACGGTGGCGGCGAAGCCCTGGTTGTCCTGGAGGCGGATGACGTGGTCGGCGGTTTGGAGGCCGGGGAGGGCGAGGCGGACGGGTTGGAGCTTTTCGCAGCCGAGGCTGACGACGAGGGGGTCGGCGCCGAAGTTGGGGTGGCGGGCGAGGTTGCGCAGAGAGCGGATGGGGACGGCGGCGCCGGGGGCGTCGATGGCGACGCCGCAGCCGTAGGAGTGGGTGATGGCGACGACGTCATCGACATTGGGGTAGCGGGGGAGGATTTCGGCTTTGATCTTGCGGACGGCGTAGGCGACGGTGGGGGCGACGCATTGGACGGTGGTGGTGATGCCGAGGATGTTGCGGGTGGCGTAGGTGCCGTCGGGGTTGGGGTAGCCTTCGAAGGTGTATTCGGGCAGGGGGGGAGCGGCGGGG
>JAINDL010000004.1 GCA_019931245.1 Bryobacteraceae bacterium CoA2 C42 | reverse complement strand
GCCTCTGCCCGGCGCAAACCAGGGCGGAAAGGAGGACTATCGAAGGTCAAAACACGTCAGAAAACACCGCCTTCCACCCACGCCTGCGAGGCTTCCGGCACGCGGGAGGCGGCCGCTATGCCTGCTATGCATAATTCAGGTTCTACACTTCGGGGGAGTTGGATCTCGATGAGGAGCAGAAGACGGCGCTGCTGGACTTTATCCGGAAGGACGGGAAGGGGTTTCTGGTGGCGCACAGTGGGGTGGATACGTTTTATTCGTGGCCGGAGTACGGGGAGTTGGTGGGGGGGTATTTTGACCTGCATCCGTGGAATCAGTTTCAGGCCAAGCTGGTGACGGAGGACCCGGGGCATCCGGCGGCGAGCCATTTTCCGAAGGATTTCTTCCTGTTTGATGAGATCTACCAGTTGAAGAGCTATTCGCGGGACCGGGTGCGGGTGTTGCTGCGGCTGGATACGGCGGGGGTGGATTTGACGAAGCCGGGGGTGCACCGGACGGACGGGGATTTTGCGGTTTCGTGGGTGCGGAGTTATGGGAGCGGGCGGGTGTTTGTGTCGACGCTGGGGCATACGGTGCAGGCGTGGGAGCATCCGGTGGTGCAGAAGATGTGGGTGGAGGCGGCGAAGTGGGTGATGGGGCTGACGAAGGAGGGGGAGGCGACGCCGCGGCCGAGACCGGGGAACTAAGCGGTCTGGCCGGGGGGTGGGGTACACTGAAGAGAACTTTACCCTCTTCAGGAGACATGGAACAGTATGGCAATTAAAGTGGGCATCAACGGCTTCGGCCGGATTGGCCGGAATGTGCTGCGTGCGGCTCTGGACAACCCGGAGATCGAGTTCGTTGCGACGAACGACCTGACCGATACGAAGACGTTGGCGCACCTGCTGAAGTATGATTCGACGCTGGGGCAGCTGCCGATGGATGTGCGGGCCGAGGGCGATACGATCCACTACGGCGACCGGAAGATCAAGGTGTTTGCGGTGCGGGATCCGGGCGAGATCGACTGGACGTCGACGGGCGCCGAGATTGTGATTGAATCGACGGGCCGGTTTACGGATGGGGCGGACGCGGCGAAGCACCGGAAGGGGTCGGTGAAGAAGGTGATCATTTCGGCGCCGGCGAGCAATGAAGATTTGACGATGGTGCTCGGGGTCAACAACCATATGTATGATCCGGCCAAGCATCATATTGTGTCTAACGCTTCGTGCACGACGAACTGTCTGGCGCCGTTCGTGAAGGTGCTGCACGATCAGTTTGGGGTGGAGAAGGGATCGATGACGACGATCCACAGCTACACGAACGACCAGAGCATTCTGGACGCTCCGCACAAGGATTTGCGGCGGGCGCGGGCGGCGGCGATCAACATGATTCCGACGTCGACGGGCGCGGCGAAGGCGATTGGGCTGGTGCTGCCGGAGTTGAAGGGGAAGCTGGACGGGTACGCGATGCGGGTGCCGACGCCGGACGTTTCGGTGACGGATCTGGTGTGTACGACGGCGAAGAGCACGACGACGGAAGAGGTGAACCAAGCGTTGAAGGCGGCGGCGGAGGGTCCGTTAAAGGGCATTCTGGCGTATACGACGGATCCGGTGGTTTCGACCGACATGCTGCGGAATCCGAACAGCTCGATCATCGACGCGCAGTTGACGAAGGTGATTGGCGGGAACCTGGTGAAGGTGGTTTCCTGGTACGACAACGAGTGGGGTTATTCGAACCGCGTGGTTGATCTGTGCGTGTTCCTGGCGCAGAAGGGTCTGTAAGGAAGCTGATTGTTGGTGGGCGCGGCCCTCTTCCGGGAGACCGGGAGGGGGCCGTTTTGCGTTTGGGGGGAGACTAGGATCTGCCGGGAGGCGGGCGGTTCGAAAGCGGGGGGATCCTGATTCCTCCTCTTCCATCTCCTACTTATCCCCCGCGAAACGGGAACTTACTCCCGTACCCTCGTTCCACGGCAAAATGAAACGTCTGTCCGGTATTCGCCATCTTGCGATTCCCTTACACTCGGGCTGTCGTCATTAGATGACTACCCGGGAGCAGGGGCGCCGCCGATGGCTGTAGTCGGAAAGTGGTGAAAGCGCTCATGCAGTGCAGACCCACGATTGGACCTGGCCTATCTCTCCCTGTGTTGCTGCCGGCGCAGGATAGGAAACTCGCCTCTGACCTTGCCGATCTGGATCCCAACGAACCGGTCGACGTCATCACTCAACTGAGCGATTCGCCGTCCTCCCGTGCCGGCGCCCGGCTCGCCCGCTCGCCGGCCTTAATTGAGGTGGCGTCAATCTCTCTGCCCACCGCCCTGTTCGTGAACTCGGTCTCATCAATGGGCTCGCCGCCCGGCTAGCCGGGCGGCGAGCCAGGCTCCGTTGTGGCTGATCCGAGGATGAAATGGATCAGTCCGGACCGGAAAGTTGTGCCCTATTTGCCGTTTGCGGACACTAGCACCGGCGCCAACGGGGCGTTCGCCAGCGGCGTCACCGGGGCCGGCATCGGCATCGCCATCGTTGCTTCTAAAAACAGCAATTGACCCTCAGGCCAAGGCCGGATTGACCGTTTGTCCGGCCGCTTGTCCGGCCCTTTTCGGATAGAACTCCCGCAAGATGGTCTTCAGGAGAAGAGCCCACCGTTCCTTCCCGTTCAACCGCTCCGCAGTTCGCACGAACCGCTTCAGAAACCCAGCCACCGTCGTTGAAAGCGCCCGTATCTTCTTCGCCCGCCCTGGTTACTCGTCACCGTCAGCGTGGTTTGCTGACTAGGTAGCGTTTTCTTCCCCAACCCGTACACCAGCATCGGCCGGTTCGTCGTCGCCTGCGTATGCTTCTCCGGGAAGGCCAGGCGCGTATACAGACTCCACCAATGGAAAACGAAGGCGTTGGTCCGCGCCATCAACTGGCATCGCGTCAGATCGTGCGTCGTGAAACCACTCCATCCCCACTGGTTCTTCCTCTCATCGAAAGTGTTCTCGGCGTCCGCCCGATCCCGGTACAATTGCCCCACGCTCAGCACGTCCTTTACCGGCGCCGTCGTCACCAACACCGCGTACTCATACATCGGCTTGGCGGGGTTCATCACCACCATCCCCACCAGTCGCTCCTGCCGGGCCTCCGTCTCCTTGTCCACCATGGCCACATCTTGCGGCAGCGCCCGCCGCAGCACCACCACCCGCCGCTGGCGGGTCCAGCCTTGCAATTGCAGAAGCTCTTCGACACCCTGCCAGCCGCCACCCGCCGGAACCCAAACGGTCAGGCCAACGCTGCGCCGCATCAACGCCTTGACCTCGTCTTCTTAATCTCGTCCGATTGCCGCAGCTTGAATAGATTCGGCAGGTCCCGCTTCTTGGCCTCGGCCATTGCTGGCGGGGACGAGCGTCGAGCCAGCCGAACAGACCCGCGTGGGCAAACTCGGATGCGATCTGGTTGCCCGCCGGGACTTCGACCTCGAGGACCATCCGCAGGGCGGCGATGCAGTGGGCGTGATAGACATGCGAAGGCCGGCCCGGCTTGGTAGGGTTGTCGCCAACCTTGGCCTCTTTCTGCCGGTCGTAGGGGTCTTGATGGTCGCGTCGATATGGAGCGCCCCGGGTTCGGTTACGAGCGGCTCGAAACTGCGGTTCAAGTTCTGGTCCATCCACAGGGTCTAGCGCTCGGGATCGCCCCGCAGAAAAGCGCTATGAACGCTGTCTTCGCAAGGGAACCCGTTCAGGCCGAGCAACGGTGGAATGACCGGGTCATGGCGGAGGGCGTTGATATGGGCGTAGCGTTTGTGGCCGGATAGGGGTGTGATGAGAATGCCGCTGAGGATACCGGCCGTGGGGGGAGCGTTGTTACTCGAGTAAGCGAGGGGGCATTCTTCGACCCATCGTTCCCATAGTCCGCTGGTCTTCAGGAACTGGATGAAAGAGACGAGGGGACCAAGAGCCGTCACCGCGGCTTTCGGGTCCCAGAGGACTTCGACGCGACCGCCGAAGTTGTCCAGCTTGGTGTCTTCACCCGGAGTACCGAGGGCGGATTCGATTTCACCCTTTGGGTGAGTGGCGCGGCGGGAGGTGGGCTTCGGCATCCCCAATACTTTCTGTCACTTGGCGGCTGTTGCAGTCGCCAAACTGCGTTCAACTGCCGAAAATAGGGTTAACAATGTTTTCTTCGCCTTCACGCAAGGCGTTACGGTTGGCAACCTTTTTCCGGGTAGCCGCAGCCGCTCGGGCAGCACGGTTTTGACCGCCACCATCGGCTCCTTCATCGAACTGAGTGACACCCGCATGGCCGCCCCCATGGTTTCCGGCGCCGCAGCCCACCTTATCCATAAGTTCGGCGCCTCCACTACCCCCGACACGATCAAGGCCAAGCTCATGAAATCGGCCAGCAAAAACTTCCGAGCAGCCGGCATGGGGACCGATACCTTCGTTACCCCCAATGTTACTGAGACTATCCCAAACGACATGTTGACTGTTGGCGCGGGTTACCTCGATATCCAGGCCGCCCTCAACCATGCCGATACCGCGCCCGGCAATCACGCGGCACTTTCGTCGTCACTCATGTGGGCCTGTGCAAATGCCAAGCCGAGCACCAACTGCGTCTCCCTTTCCCACGGCCCTAACGCGATGTTCGCGAATGGAGTGAGCTCCCCCGCCTGGTCAAGCCCTACCGTTTGTGGGAGTACTGTCCTCTGGGGCGACAGCGTCCTCTGGGGTGACGTCACCCGCTTGATCAACCCGAACATGCTGCAATGGGGCACCAGTCTTTGGCCCGACCTTCTTGCCGCTCATTCTCGCGCCGCCCGATGCGATGGACCGGCACCGCGGCGACTTCGATTCCGGTCAAACCATCGACATTATCACCCAGCGGGAACCAGGCCCTCGGCCGCCTGGGCGGCCCGCCGGCTCCCTCGACATCCCCAACCGGCCCTGATTGAAATCCATAGCGTCTGACCGAGCAATCCGCTCCGCTCTCCCAAACGCAGTTCGCATCGCCGAGGCGGTGGGCATCCGGCCGCCTCCATCATACCGAGGGGGCAACCGTCGACGCCGGTCGTAACGGCAGGATGAGGGCGGAGCGGGCGCGTTTCTTTGGTCGCGGAGTCCGTCCTGCCGCCGTCTACGCGGAGGGCCGGGGGCGGCCGGCCTAGTTGGTCCAAAGCTTGGCTCTGCCGTCACGCGCGCAGCTATCGAAGCCAACGCAGCCGCGGCGCGCCAAGCATTCGCCGCGGCAGATTCCCCATCCGCGCCGGCCGTGCCGGCATTTGACCGGCACCTACCAGTAGCGGCGTTAGCTCCTCGCTTCCGGCAAAAAAGAGGCAGTGTGCAGTCTCTTTTCCCGTGCGCCTCCCGTCTTACTCCCCGCCAAAACCGAACTTACTCCCGTACCGCCGTCCCGCCCCAGAATGAATCTGCCGTTCCATGGTCTCCCGCCGAAGAAATCGAGAGACTCAGATCAGAAGCACCAAATCCTTCCGCCGCAAGATGGGTGATCCCAGAGAGAGGTTCCATGACGAATGAGCTAACTACCAACCGCAGTTTCCCGGTTATTTCGCAGTCCGGCCATCTGGCCGCCTGCTTCCTTCTCTCGGCCGCCACGCTCCTGGGCCAAGCCGAGAAACTCGCTCCGGACCTTGCCGTATTCGATCCGAACGAACCCATCGACGTCATCATCCAACTGGAGGCGCCGCCCGCCGCCCGGCCGGGCGCTCCTCGCCCCATGCGCCCTGCCGCCCTCGGCGGGGTGAACCTTGCGACTTACCGCTCCGTCCGCGAACTCGGCCTGATCAATGGTCTGGCTGCCCGTCTTCCCGTCGCTGCCCTCGCCTCCCTCGCTGCGGATCCCCGCGTGAAATACATCAGCCCCGACCGTCCCGTCACTGCCGCCACCCAAAACGCTATCCCCGCCATCAACGCGAGAGCCGCTCAGGGCACCGGCTTCGACGGCAGAGGCATCGGCATCGCCGTCATCGACAGCGGGATCAATCGGCACGTCGATTTCCTCAACGAGAGTTGCCAAGTCGTCAGCAGCCGCATCGTCTACCGGCAGAACTTCGCTCCAGCGGATGGCGCTATGACGCGGCTGCACAAGGTGTTAGGTTCCGGTACGGACCGCCCGGACCTTTACGGTCACGGCACCCATGTGGCGGGTATTCTTGCCGGTAACGGCAGATGTAGCCAGGAGACCCTGAAGGCGGAGTTGCTGAGGGGGCCAGGAACGACGGTGCCGAACCCTGGCCGGAACCGTCTAGTCGGCGTTGCCCCCAACGCCAATCTGATCGATCTCCGCGCCCTCAACAGCAACGGTGTCGGCACCGATTCTTCGGTCATTCAGGCTCTTGATCGCGCCATTGTTCTCAAAGCCCAGTACAACATTCGGGTTATCAATTTGTCGCTCGGCCGGCCTATTCGCGAGTCCTATACCCTGGACCCGCTCTGTCAAGCGGTCGAGCGGGCCTGGAAAGCCGGCATAGTCGTCGTTGTTGCCGCCGGCAATCGTGGTCGCATGGCAACGGTTACGAATAGAGCAGGAAGGACGTACGGGATCGACGGCTACGGGACCATCGGCTCCCCCGCCAATGACCCGTTCGTGATTACCGTTGGCGCCACGCGGGATATGGACACCCCTACCCGCGCTGATGACCTCATGGCTTCCTACAGTTCCAAGGGACCCAGCGCTATTGATCGGATCGTGAAACCCGATTTGATCGCTCCCGGCAACCGCATCTACTCGAGCAACCGGTTTAGTCCCGAACTGCAACTGGCTGCTCATTGTGCCTCCCCGGCGTCCTGCACCGCCGGGACCTTTCTCGAGGCGGCCTTCCCGGGGAACCGGAGTCAAGTTACTTCTCTTGCAAATGGCGTACCCGTTTGGAGTCCTGGAGACTACATCGAACTGAGCGGCACCAGTATGGCCACCCCCATGGTGGCCGGGGCCGCCGCTCTTCTCGCCCAAAAGTTCGGTTCGGCCATCACCCCCGATGCCATCAAAGCCAAGCTCATGAGGTCGGCCGCCAAGTTCTTCCCCAGCCGCAGCACCTTCAGCACCCAAACGATCCAGTACGACCTGTTTACCGTTGGGGCCGGCTATCTCGACGTCATGGCCGCCCTCGACAACAATGACGCCGCTCCCGCTGGAAAGTTCGCTCTTTCGCCGGCGGCCGTTTACACCTGCGGTGCCGCCGGCGGCTCCGGTTGCGTCAAAATCGCCCACGCCGCCGACTCCCTGTTCACCAACGCCCCAACCGCCCTTACCTGGGGCAGTTCCGTCCTCTGGGGTGATAGTGTGCTTTGGGGCGACAGTGTCGTCTGGGGCGACTCCCGCTCGTCGGGCTTCAGCCTTCTCTGGGGTGACAGCCTTCTTTGGGGCGATAGCGTCCTGTGGGGCGATGCCATCCTTGTCCAGTCCCTCTCTATTCTCAGTCGGGGCGACCAGTAACGCGGACACGTCCCCAGTTCACCCGGCGCGGCCTCCCACCCCGGGACGGCGCGCCGTCCCTCCCGCGTCCCGGCCAACCGCCTGTGGCGGCAAACTCATCAGGTAACCTTTGGGCAAAGTAGAAATGTCCCCTTGGCCGTCCCAGGCTGGTGGGATGGCAGAGGGATAACTACTGATGACACACAAGCAAGCGGCCGAGGAGTTGGGTTTGAGCGTACGGCAGGTGAAGCGGCTGGTGAGAGAGCTCAAGCAGCGTGGAGACGAGGCGGTTGTACATCGTTTGCGCGGCAAGGCATCCAATCGGCGGATCGAGGAGGCGGCCGAACAAGAGGCGATGGAGATTCTGTCCCGGGATGTTTATCGGGGCATCGGCCCAACGCTGGCGTCGGGATCCTTGCGCGACGGACATGGAATGGCTGCCAGCAAGGAGACGGTGCGGCAGTGGATGATGCGGCGCAAACTCTGGCGCGGGAGGCAGGAAACGTTAAAGGAAGTCCATCGGTGGCGGCCGCGTTGGAGTCGAGTTGGGGAGATGGTGCAAGGGGATACCAGCACCCAAGATAGGCGGGAAGGCGAGGGGAAACCATCTATCTGATCGCGATGATCGACGATGCGACCAGCCGCTTGTTTGCTGGGTTTGTGCGGCACGACTCGACCGCAGAGAAGCGGAGAAACGTCGGCGTGATGAACCGGGAGCGGAAAGAGAACCGGCGGAAATGCCGCCGACGCAAATCGCGCGCGCCCTGGCGGAACTGGAAGCCGGCTGGATTGCGGCGCATTCCCCGCAGGCCAAAGGCCGGTTGGAGAGGAACCTGCTGACGTCGCAAGACCGGCTGGTGAAGAGGTTGCGTGTGGCTGGGGCGGCGACGCTGGAGCAAGCGAATCCGTACCTGGAGGATAGCTAGCTGGTGTGATGGAAACTGGTCTGGTGGGAAAAAGAGCTGACGGTAGCGCCGGCGAGTCCGGACGATGCGCATCGACTGCGGAGGCGGGGCGCAATTCGGCTGGTGCATTGAGGCCGGTGGAGACCCGGCAGGTTCGCAATGACGAAACGCTGCGGTTCGACAGGGTGCAATGGGACTCGGTTGTGACCGGGCTGCGCGGGGCCACGGTTCGAGTGGAGAAGCGGCTGGATGGCTCGGTGGCGGTGCGCTGTCAGGATCGCTACTCGGGCGGTGAGTTGTGTGAGGCCCATGCTGTCGAGCCCGTCGCGGTAGAGGCCAAGCCGGTTCCGTTCGTGCGGAAGCCTGCCGCGTCGCGGAGCAACTGGAATGAGAAATTTGATTGGAAGAAGGCCCCGCCGATAGGGAAGGCGGCCCAAAGCTCGGGACCGAACCGGGGAGGGCGCCTGATGCGTCGAGACTTAGCCTGACTTTCGCAGTTCGCGCCCAAAAACGGTAAATGTAGACCCATTTGGGGCCTAACCCATTTGTCTGCAACAACGAAAGTTCGTAGTTCGGCGTGTACAGACCTTCTCCCTATCAATGGCCTCGATTTTCTGGCATTCTGCTGCCATCGGCCATGTATTTGCGGAGCCACAAACGAACCAAAGACGGCAAAGAGCACCGCTAGTTCGGCATCGTCGAAGCCCGCCGACTCTCCTCGGGCAAGTCCGTTCAGCAGCGGTGCCTCTATCTGGGCGAGATCAACGACAGTCAACAGGACCGTTGGCGCAAAACGCTGGAAGTCTTCGACGAAACCACCCAACGTTTCCAGACGATGAGCCTCTTTCCGGATGACCGCGAAGTCCCCGCTGAGGCCCTCGACAGCGTCCAGGTAAAGCTCGGCGAAATGGAGTTGCGTAGTGCGCGCTCGTTCGGCGATTGCTGGCTCGGCTGTGAACTCTGGCGGCAGTTGCAACTCGACCAATTCTGGAACCAACGGCTGGAGCCGGGCCGCGAAGCCGTCCCCTGGAGCCAGGTTCTCCAATTGCTCGTCGTGAACCGGCTAATTGATCCCGGCAGCGAGTTCCGGCTCCACCGTCATTGGTTCGATCAAACCGCCATGGCGGACCTGCGCGGCACCGATTTCGCTGTCGCCTCCAAAGACCGACTCTACCGGTGTCTGGACCATTTGCAGGCCCATAAGCAAGACCTCTTCGTCTTTCTCCGCCAACGTTGGCAGGATCTGTTTCACGCCCAATTCGACGTGCTGCTTTACGACCTGACGAGCACTTATCTGGAAGGAGAAGCCGAGCGGATCCCGAGCTCCAAACGCGGTTACAGCCGCGATGGGAGCCCCGACTGTCTGCAACTGGTGATTGCTTTGGTGGTGACCACCGATGGCTTCCCGTTGGCCTATGAGGTGATGGACGGGAACACGTCGGATAAGACCACGCTGAAGGGCTTTCTGGCCAAGATCGAATCGATGTACGGCAAGGCCGAGCGGGTGTGGGTGATGGACCGGGGTATCCCCACCGGGGCCGTGCTGAAAGAAATGCGCGAGGCCGATTCGCCGGTGCGGTGCCTGGTGGGCACGCCCCGGGCGAAGATGCGGAAGATGGAGCAGCAGTGGTTGGACTTGCCGTGGCGCAAAGTGCGGGATTCGGTGTCGGTGAAGCTGGCGGCCGAGGGTGGCGAGATGTATGTGTTGGCCAAGAGTGAGGGGCGGCAAGCCAAAGAAATGGCGATGCGGAGAAAGAAGCTGGCGCGGTTGTTGTGGAAGCTGCGGGCGATGGGTCGGAGTTGCCCTCGGCCAAGCAGGCGGTGACGCGGGAGACCTTTACGTTCCGGGTTCGCAAGGAAAAGCTGCGGGAGGCGGAACTGGTGGACGGGCATTATCTGTTGCGCTCGAATCAAATGGGAGAAGAGCCGGCGGTGTTGTGGGAGCGCTACATCCGGTTGACGCAGGTCCAGTTGACGCAGGTCGAGGCGGCGTTCAAGAGCATGAAGGGGGAACTGGGGATTCGGCCGATCTTTCATCAGCTTCAGCGCCGGGTGGAAGCCCATGTTTTTGTAGCGTTTCTGGGCTATTGTTTGCTGGTGACGTTGAAAAGCCGGCTGGCGGCATACGCGCCGGGGCTGACGCCGAAGGCCGTATTGGAGAAGTTGGGGAAAATCCAGATGATCGACGTGTAGTTTCCGACTACCGATGGTCGCCATCTGGTGATGCCGCGCTATACCGAGCCGGAGCCGGATCAGGTGATTCTACTCCACACGTTGAAACTCTCGTTTCCGCCGCAAACGCCGCCGAAGATTAAGGCAAAGTCCACTGAGATCCCCAGATCGCTTTTGAAAGTGTAGTGCAGACTTGGCGCGTGGGTTTATTGAAACAGAGGGACTTAGGTTTTGGTTTTGGCGCCAACTGCGAAAGTCAGGTTAGGAAGTGGCGGGTCAAGGTCGCCCGCTACCGGGGGCTTCGGCGCTCGCGAGAAATGACCCACCCCTGCTCACGAAAAGTCCTGGACGCGTGGGGCGCGTCATGAGAGCTAGAAACCACTTGCGATGCCAGTCCAGCTTGCGGGGAAGATAGAAGAGGCGAAGGCATCGCAAGTTAT